>JAHDEP010000116.1:6518-9396 GCA_020628775.1 Rhizobiaceae bacterium
GACCAAATCCTATTTTGGCATTTAAGTTTAACCCACGCGAGCTCGATGGATTACCTGAGCCTGTGCCTTTCCGCGAGATCTTTGTGTATGGCGCGGATGTAGAAGGGGTGCATTTACGCTTTGGCCCGGTTGCCCGCGGCGGTTTACGCTGGTCTGATCGAGCAGAGGATTATCGAACGGAAGTTTTGGGACTTGTAAAAGCGCAACAGGTTAAAAACGCGGTGATTGTTCCGGTGGGATCAAAAGGTGGTTTTTATCCAAAACAATTGCCAACAGGCGGAGATCGGGAAGCCTTTATTCACGCAGGTCGCGAAGCTTACAAGCTATTCATCGGCACGATGTTGTCGATCACGGATAATTTGCGCGGTGATGATGTTATCCCGCCGCAAAATACCGTGCGTCATGATGGCGATGACCCATATTTCGTGGTTGCAGCGGATAAAGGCACAGCAACATTTTCAGATACTGCAAATGCGATCAGCCAGGATCAGGGATTCTGGCTTGATGACGCCTTTGCGTCCGGTGGATCTGCTGGTTACGACCATAAGAAAATGGGCATTACCGCAAAAGGTGGCTGGGAAGCTGTAAAACGACACTTCCGCGAGATGAATATCGACATTCAAAACGAGCCATTTACGGTCGCAGGTGTTGGCGACATGTCTGGCGATGTGTTTGGTAATGGCATGTTATTATCTGAAAAGATCAAACTCGTTGCAGCATTTGATCATCGAGATATTTTCATCGATCCAGATCCCGATTGTGCAACAAGCTTTGCTGAGCGCAAGCGTTTGTTTGAGCTCGATCGCTCATCCTGGCAATCCTATAATAAAGAGCTGATGTCTCAGGGCGGTATGATTATTTCACGTCAGGAAAAATCCGTCACGCTGACCACGGAAGTAGCCAAATTACTGGGCATGGACGCAAATAATGCGTCACCTCATCAAATCCTAACGGCAATTCTTAAGGCACAAGTTGATTTATTATGGTTTGGCGGTATCGGCACTTATATCCGAGATGAAAGTGAAAGCGATGCGGATGTTGGCGATCGTGCCAATGACCCAATTCGTGTGACAGCAAAACAAGTTGGAGCAAAAGTAATTGGCGAGGGCGCTAATTTAGGGATCACCCAAAGCGCTCGTATTTCCTATGCGCAAAATGGCGGTAGATGTAACTCTGATGCGATTGATAATTCCGCCGGGGTAAACTCATCCGATGTGGAAGTGAACATTAAGATCGCACTTGCAAATGCAATCCGTGATGACCGTCTTGATCTGCCTAAACGCAATAGACTGTTGTCTTCCATGACCAATGACGTGTCCAAACTGGTTTTGCGCAATAACTACCTGCAAACACTTGCGATCTCACTGGTACAACAACAAGGAGTGACGGCCGGTGGCGAACTTGCGCGCCTCATGACGATTTTGGAAGGCAATGGTCAATTAAATCGCCAAGTGGAAACGCTTCCTGATGATGTGACGCTGCAAGAAAGACTGGCAAGTGGCAATTCGCTTACAAGACCAGAGATCGGTGTCTTATTATCATATGCAAAGATCGTGCTGTTTGACGATGTAATTGATAGCTCATTACCGGATGAAGATTATTTCAAAGATACGCTGGTGAGCTATTTCCCAGGCAAGATGCTCAAAACGCATGAGCAAGATATCATGTCGCATCGATTGCGCCGCGAAATTATATCAACCTTAATCGTCAATGACGCAATAAACCGCGGCGGGCCTGCAACAATCGTTCAGATGCAGGATAAAACCGGCGCATCACCAGATGACATTGTCAAAGCCTATATCTTATCCCGCGATGGATTGTTCTTTGATACAATTTTCAATGCGATCGATGGCTTGGACAATAAGATCGATGGCGCGCTTCAAAACCAATTATATGGCAAAACCTGTGACGCATTGATCAAAACCACTGGATGGGCACTTAAAACCAACGCCATCCATAGTGATTTGTCATCGTCCGTTCCGCGATTGCAAAGCGCATGTGAGGAATTAAGTCCAAAACTCGGTCATTACCTACCTCAGTTTATGCAAAACCACATCAATCAGGTGCAGGAACAATTAATCGAACAATCTGTTCCCAAAAAGCTCGCCAAAGATATTGCAGAACTTAACATTCGCACCTTGATCCCTGAGATCAACCAGATTTCAGCACTTACTCAGACCAGCTTTGATGAAGCATCTACTGCCTTCTTCCGGGTGACAGAAGCTTTGATCATTGGTCGATTACTCAACGCTGCGGATCAAGTCGTGGTTTCAGACTTTTATGATAAGCTTGCACTTTCTCGTAGCTTGGATGAAATCTCACAGGCTCGACGGGTATTATCAACGTCTGCATTGGTGAAATTCAGAGATAGTGATAACCCGGTGGATGCTTGGCAAAGCGAGAACAATCTTCGAATTGCTCAGGTTCAAAGCCAGGTAAATGATTTGATCAGCTCAAGCGATGCAAGTGTTGCAAAACTCACCATTGCAGCTGGATTAATCACAGATCTTTCCCGCGGATAAACAAAAAAGGCGAGGCACATTTCACAATGCCTCGCCTTTATTTTGTTAAGATAATTAGCCGACTAATGACGGAAGTGGCGCATTCCGGTAAACACCATTGCAATACCCGCTTTATCAGCAGCTTCAATCACTTCATCATCGCGCATTGAACCACCTGGCTGGATAACTGCTGTCGCACCTGCTTCAACCGCTGAGATAAGCCCATCAGCAAATGGGAAAAATGCATCAGAAGCGACAACGCTGCCATTGGTTAGAACATTATCTGATCCGATTGCATCAGCTGCATCCTGCGCTTTTCGCGCTGCAATCCGAGATGAATCAACCCGGCTCATCTGACCTGCGCCAACGCCAACGGT
>JAHDEP010000397.1 GCA_020628775.1 Rhizobiaceae bacterium
TGAACCTGACCCGACAAGGACTCGCATGCGGCTGCTTCGTTCCCGACCTGACCGGGTTAACAAGAGTGCCGTCCAAGCCAGCCTTCCGAGCGGGTAGATAGGGAAAGACAGCCTTCAGTGCAAGCCTTGTTGCCATTAAAAAAGCCCCGGCCAAAGACCGAGGCTAATAAATTAAAGGTAGATAACCTTAGAACTTGCGAACATATGATACAGAGAAGACATCCGCGCCAAACCCTAGATCATCTAGCTCAGCAACATCTTCGGCATCCAGACCATCAATACCATCAGCATCGAAATTGTTGTCATATCTAGTATACTCAAGACGAACGCCGTTCAATCCGTCCCACATGTATTGACCACCAGCGCCGAATGCAAAGCCATCAAAGTCTAGACCGATGCTTGCTGGGCCAGATGATATACCGACCTGAGTGAACGCGTAACCAGCACGTGCGAAAACATCAAAATTGTCAGCAACAGGTAAACGCACAACACCAAAGGCACCAAAGGTAGAGTCTATACCTGTGCTTAGCTCTTCGCCGTCAAATGTTTCATCATAGTCAACCACGCCAAACGCAGCTTGGCCTTCAACAGCAAAGTATTCGTTTACATTGTAGCCTACTTTACCACCAATATTGAACGCATCAAATTCAACAGCGTCTACACCGATGTTCACATATGCGCCGCTATCCTGAGCTGAAGCCGTAGAAGCAAAACCTGCAATTGCAGCTGTCGCTAAAGCGAATTTTAAAAATTTCATTGTCTAATCCTTTTTGTTTTAAAAGACGGCGAGGTCTTTCGTGTAAAAAAGTGAAGTAAACAATAACAAATAGCTGTAATGAGGAAAGTTACACCTGACATGGTGCATAAATGCCACAGTTTATTATATTACTGTAATCATTGGAAATTTTGTGTAACATATTTGCACTTCTATGTTTCCAATATATCAAATTGACGCGCAGCACCCGAAGGTTAGGGTAGGGTGATTGGAGGGACTCATGCCCCGTCAGACTGCTAAAAACCGCCCAGCTCCGCACTGTGATGAGCACGGAAATTTTATCCCTTCAGTCCCAATACCTGACACCCGAAAGACGAAAGATTATCGCTGGTATCATAGTTTTTCCGCAATCAGGACAATTGCGAATAATCCGCTAGAAAGCTTTAACGCAGAGCAATTCGAGACTCCAATCACGCAATATAAGCTAATCGTTCAAGCCTTTTCAGTCATCAATGATCCCGACATGATAAAGCATTGCTTTGTCGACAATAGGAAAAACTACGAGTTTAGCGCCGTACGTCAGCGCGTATTGCGCGCCATTATCGGGGATGGCCTAATAACGGCGGAAGGCGACAAATGGAATCACGCGCGGCGCGCCATGGCTCCCATGTTTACGCCGCGGAACGTTAAAACTTTCGCGCAGGTCATGAAAGCAACAACAGAACGAGAAATGCCAAATTTTCTTGAAATTGATGGTGTTGTGAAAATTGCGGATCCCATGGCAGCTCTCACATATT
>JAHDEP010000398.1 GCA_020628775.1 Rhizobiaceae bacterium
TGTGATGTTGTGTAAATATTTGTAAAACTTCCAAGGAGTCATGATTATGACAACATACACACAAGAGATTGCCCAGGCACAGACCTTAATCGGCGCAAATGGCAACCCATGGAATGCAATTGAAGCTGAATCAGTGGCACGTATGCGTTTGCAGAACCGTTTTAAAACAGGTCTTGATATCGCTAAATATACAGCTGACATCATGCGTGCAGACATGGAAGCTTATGATAAAGACCCTGCGAACTACACACAATCACTCGGTTGCTGGCACGGCTTCATCGGTCAGCAGAAAATGATCTCCATCAAGAAGCACTTTGAAACAACAAAGGGTCGTTACCTTTATCTTTCTGGTTGGATGGTTGCTGCACTTCGTTCAGAATTTGGCCCATTGCCTGACCAATCCATGCACGAAAAAACATCTGTTCCTGCATTGATCGAAGAGCTTTACACATTCTTGCGTCAAGCAGATGCACGTGAGCTTGGCGGTTTGTTCCGCGATCTAGATGCTGCTCGTGAAGCAGGGGATGCATCAAAAGAGCAAGAAGCTCTTAAAGCAATCGACAATCACGAAACACATGTTGTTCCGGTTATTGCCGATATCGATGCGGGCTTTGGAAATGCAGAAGCAACATATCTTTTGGCGAAGAAAATGATTGAAGCTGGTGCATGTGCGCTTCAGATCGAAAACCAAGTGTCTGATGAAAAACAATGTGGCCACCAAGACGGTAAAGTAACAGTTCCGCATGAAGATTTCTTGGCGAAAGTTCGTGCATGTCGTTACGCATTCTTGGAAATGGGCATTGATAACGGCATCATCGTTACTCGTACAGATAGCTTGGGTGCTGGTCTAACAAAGCAGATTGCGGTTTCTAATGAGCCAGGTGATTTGGGCGATCAGTATAACTCATTCTTGGATTGCGAAGAGATCACACCTGAGAATATGCAAAATGGTGATGTTATCATCAATCGCGATGGTAAAATGATGCGTCCTAAGCGCTTGCCATCAAACTTGTTCCAGTTCCGTCCAGGTACAGGTGAAGACCGCTGCGTTCTTGATAGTGTTACTTCACTTCAAAACGGTGCTGACCTTCTTTGGATCGAAACTGAGAAGCCGCATATCGGCCAGATCGGTGGCATGGTGAACCGCATTCGCGAAACAATTCCAAACGCGAAATTGGTTTACAACAACTCACCATCGTTCAACTGGACACTCAACTTCCGTCAGCAAGTATTTGATGCATGGGAAGAAGAGGGACGTGATTTGTCAGCTTATGACCGCGCAAAACTTATGAGCGCATCATATGATGAGACAGAATTGGCGACAGAAGCTGATAACCGCATCCGCACATTCCAGGCAGATGCAGCGCGCGAAGCAGGTATCTTCCACCACTTGATCACACTACCAACTTATCACACGGCTGCCCTGTCCACTGATAATTTGGCGAAAGAATACTTCGGTGATCAAGGCATGCTTGGTTATGTTGCGGGTGTTCAGCGTAAAGAAAT
>JAHDEP010000399.1 GCA_020628775.1 Rhizobiaceae bacterium
GTGAATAAAGGAGTATTCCATGCCAGCGGTGCAGGAAACAATTGATCAGGTCAAAGAGATTGATATTGACCAATATAAGTATGGGTTTTCGACGGATATCGAAGTTGATAAAGCTCCCAAAGGTCTAAATGAAGATATTATCCGCTTCATTTCTGCCAAAAAGGATGAGCCGCAATGGATGCTGGACTGGCGTTTAGCAGCTTACGAGCGTTGGTTGACGATGGACGAGCCTGATTGGGCGCGCGTCAATTATCCGAAAATCGATTTCAACGACATCTATTATTATGCTGCGCCAAAAGGCCAAAATGGCCCGATGACCATTGATGATGTTGATCCAGAATTGCTCCGCACCTACGAAAAGCTTGGCATTCCGCTTAGTGAGCAGGAAGTGCTAGCTGGTGTTCAGCAGCGTAAAGTTGCTGTGGATGCGGTGTTTGATAGTGTGTCTGTGGTCACAACCTTTAAGGAAGAGTTGTCTAAAGCTGGCGTGATTTTCATGTCGATCTCTGAGGCAATTCGTGAATATCCGGAACTTGTTCAGAAGTATCTAGGTTCAGTCGTTCCTGCTACGGACAACTATTATGCAACGCTGAACTCGGCGGTGTTTACTGATGGTTCATTTGTGTTTGTGCCAAAAGGCGTTCGTTGCCCAATGGAATTGTCGACTTATTTCCGTATCAATGAAGAAAACACTGGTCAGTTCGAGCGTACGCTAATTATTGCTGAAGATGAGGCTTATGTGTCTTATCTTGAAGGATGTACAGCACCGCAACGTGATGAAAACCAGCTGCATGCCGCTGTTGTTGAACTGGTTGCAATGGACGATGCTGAGATTAAATACTCAACTGTTCAAAACTGGTATCCGGGTGATAAAGACGGAAAAGGTGGTATTTACAACTTCGTGACCAAACGTGGCGATTGTCGCGGTAAGAATTCCAAAATTTCTTGGACGCAAGTTGAGACCGGTTCTGCGATCACATGGAAATATCCATCATGTATTTTGCGTGGTGATGGTTCACGTGGTGAGTTTTATTCTATTGCGGTGTCCAACGGTCACCAGCAAGTGGATTCAGGCACCAAGATGATCCATTTGGGTAAAAACACTTCCAGCCGTATCATCTCAAAAGGGATTTCAGCTGGTGTGTCGCAAAACACCTATCGTGGGCAGGTTTCTGCGCACCGAAAAGCAGCGAATGCTAGAAACTTCACGCAATGTGATTCCCTTCTAATTGGTGATCAATGTGGTGCGCATACAGTGCCTTATATTGAAGCTAAAAATGCATCGGCACAGTTTGAGCATGAAGCAACAACATCAAAGATCTCAGATGATCAGTTGTTCTACTGTTTGGCGCGCGGGATTCCGGAAGAGGAAGCAATTGCGCTGATTGTGAATGGGTTTGTGAAAGAAGTCATTCAAGAATTGCCAATGGAGTTTGCCGTTGAGGCACAGAAGTTAATTGGAATTTCACTGGAGGGGAGTGTGGGCTAATGGATTTGACAGC
>JAHDEP010000400.1 GCA_020628775.1 Rhizobiaceae bacterium
TAAACTTCGACAATGGTTCCTTCAATTTGCGCGCCATTTTGATGAAAATGCACTCAAGAAATTACTTGGGTACAATTATGTCTAACGTTGAGAACAAATTGATTGCATTTCCTGCCTTCTTCAAGGTGGAAGGCGAGAAAGTTGCGATCTTCGGAAATGGTGACGAAGCATTCGCAAAATTGCGTCTGTTATCAAACACCCGTGCCGACATCATCGTTTATGCTGATGCCCCTGAAGCTGACCTTGTTGCTTTTGCGAAAAAGAACCAGGTTGAGATCGTCAGAGAGACATTTACGAAAGAACATCTAAATCATGCTGTCATGGTTTTTGCCGGAACTGGTGATGATGCTCTAGATCGCCAAATCGTTGATGAAGCTCGTGCGCTTAAAATTCCCGCAAACGCAGTTGATCAACCTGATTATTGTGATTTTTATACTCCGGCGCTTGTTAATCGCGCACCACTTGCCGTTGCTATCGGTACAGAAGGCGCAGGACCCGTTCTTGGTCAAATCGTTCGTGCGCGTATTGACCAAATGTTGTCTCCCTCACTTGGTCCTCTTGCACGTTTAGCCCAGCAATATCGCAAAGCGGTTGACCATATGCTGCCGCGCGGTGTGACACGTCGCGTATTCTGGCGTCGTTTCTTCACAGGCGATATCGCCGACAAAGTTGCAATGGGCGAAACCTCCCAAGCACGCCGCATCGCAACACGTATTTTGCGTGAACGCGAAGAAGCACAAGGCCATGTATGGCTTGTTGGCGCAGGCCCTGGCGCTGAAGATTTGCTGACTTTGCGTGCGCAACGCGTGATGATGGAAGCAGATGTTATCTTATATGATGCATTGGTTCCTGAAGCTGTGGTCAATATGGGTCGCCGTGATGCTGAACGCGTTTCTGTTGGAAAGCGCAAAGGTTGCCATTCAAAGTCACAAAACGAAATCAATGAATTGCTTGTATCGCTTGCAGGTTCAGGAAAGCGCGTTGTGCGCCTTAAATCAGGTGATCCACTTGTTTATGGTCGTGCGGGCGAAGAAATGGCTGCATTGCGTGATGCAGGTATCTCCTATGAAATCGTTCCTGGGATCACATCAGCATTTGCAGCGGCCGCGGATTTTGATCTGCCGCTTACATTGCGCGGTGTTTCATCATCACTTGTCTTCACAACAGGTCATGATCTAACGGGCGAAGCATTACCAGATTGGGCGCGCCTTGCCATTTCAGGCGCAACAATTGCCGTTTATATGGGCCGCACTGTAGCAGCAACTGTTGCAGCGCGCTTGATGGAAGCTGGCCTGGACGAAAATACAACGGTTGCTGTTGTTGAAAATGCCGGCCGCGCCAACAAAAAAATGCTGCATGGCACGCTCAAAAACCTTCCAGTACTTGAAAACCGACATGATCTATCCGGCCCTGTGATGGTGATTATCGGCGATTCGGTCGCTGGGGCGTCTTATGAAAATTCGACGCCACTTATTCAATCTGTTCC
>JAHDEP010000401.1 GCA_020628775.1 Rhizobiaceae bacterium
GGTAGTAGTTGGTTTTCCATGACTAACAAACCCAGTTTCTTGATATTGTGAGCCACCACTCCCATTGCCACATATCTGTGGAATCCATGCAATCCTTTATCAGGCACTTTGTTGACCCCACTATGTTCCAACTCGTTGATATTTGATTCTACTGCATTGTGTTTGTTACTCAGTATTCTGAACTCCTTGCTATTTTCGAGCTCTAGCTGTTGCTGCGTTTTATTGCCCGGCTTGGGCATGATCACCTTTTTGAACTGCTTTTCCAAAGCCTCTTTTACAGGACGTGAATAAAATCCCCGATCAAAACTGATGCTATCAAATTCATAGCCGCATGAAAAAAGTTTCTGTAGACGTTTTCCTAATTCGATTCCTTGCTCTTTGTCAGTCTCCTTGATTAACACCTTCCAATCTACGATGAAATGATATTGATCCGAAGTCACAAGCACATTGTGTCCCAATTCTACTTTGTTGCCTTGTTTACCTTTTTGAAGCCATTCAACATGGGGCTCGAAGATGGAGAACAACTTGTCCCCATGTGGAATCTGTTCGTCTTGCATGATCCGACGCTCTGCCAAATCTATGAACTTTATCAGGAGCTCATAGTAGAACTTGAGCTGTTCGACTAAAGAATGCAATTCAATCCTAAGCAGGCTAATTGGCTGCAAGTGCTGGATCGTCGCATTGACTAATCGACTCAGTGTCTTCGTTCGTTTCAAATAACGGCGGGTTTGCGTCTTCAGGCGCTGTTTGTAATTGCCCCCTTTCTTTCTCAGGACATCAGCACTCCTTTTGAAGCAACGCTTGATTTTGGTCCGCATTGATTGATGATTTCGCCAGCCCTTCAATTCCACTTCTCCCTGCAAAGCAACAGCGGTATCAATGCATTTGCGTGCGCAATCCCAAAGCAAATTAAGATCGGTGGGAAAATGAACATTGCTTTGTACCGGATAGCTATCCGTTTTCAAAGCTAATATCGTGGCAACTTGCGAGTCTTTTTTTTTACCCGGTGACCTGCTTTAACCAGCTCGGCATTGATTTCCTTCAATACCTCTTCATCCAATAGAGAGATATTGTCCTTTATCGTCTGCAACTCATAATAATGCCCGTCTTCGAAAACTTGCTTGCTGTGAACACCCAATATCCCACGGATGGCAACGTGGTGATTTACCTGATCTTGTAGCTTGTCATAATCCAGTTCCATGTTCATTCGGATCATGGCCATCACAAAAATCTCCCACAAGCTCATACCTGGGCGGCCAGTCTTTTGCTTCCCAAGCATGATATGCTTCTCCAACTTGGCAAACACAGCTTCATTCAACTCCTGTGTAACATAGATGTACTGCAAACCAGCCAACAACTTGGGCAAACTATCACGACTCTTCTTGTCCAATTCCACGCATTCGATGCGCACAGCATCAAGTTGGTTATTCTGAATAAAACGATTTCTCATTGATCAATTCATGATTTCAATTGCCCAACTTGC
>JAHDEP010000117.1:0-6863 GCA_020628775.1 Rhizobiaceae bacterium
TATAATTCATCCAATATCAGATGGGATCAAAAGGAACGTTTGATCGATCTGGCGCGCACATTAAGCTCATCGGATTTTCGTAAATTTTCGGTTTTATTTGTCGGTCATACAGATGCCAAAGGCTCAGCGGAGTATAACCGAAGACTATCCAGCCAACGTGCAGAAGCTGTTGCGGATTTCATTCGTATAAACACAGCCATTCCTCCGACACAAATTGTATCATCTGGCGTTGGTTTTGAACGACTAAAAGACAATAGCGATCCGTTTAGCGAAAGAAATCGCCGCGTACAATTGGTGCTTATTCCGCTCAAGAACTAATAGCGTTTATTGAATGGTGAAATCGCGAAATTGAAAACTTGATGTCAAGTTTTCGAAAGTAAATTCACCTTCGATGTGCCCATTCTTAATCTCGGTGATAATCTGGCGTAAAGCTGCCTGAATTTGTGGTTTTTCAAATGTACCTTCCGGTTCACAGAAATAGCCAAAATTGTTCTTACCTTTTTCATCTTGTTCTTGCACGACAAGGCCATATCGTGAACCCGGTGAAATCTCATATCGAAACTGACTATTACCAAGTTCAACCTGTTTGAAGAACTGAAGTGGGATAGGGGTCAATTTACCACCTGGGCCAATGTTGAGAAAAAACGGCTTACAGCTTTTAGGCACATCCGCAACAACCGAAACTTCTTCCCCCACTGTGACATAAGGGGGATAAACCGCAAGCAACGGATTTGGCTGTTGAACAGCGACAATTACTTTTTCATCACTGTCATTTTTATTCGATTGAGAGAAGTAGAACTCGTTCTGCATCTGAGATAATTGTTGCGGTCGTTGTTGGCGGTTCGTTTCTTCCATCACATCTCGCGTAACGCGTTTCATCATAACCGACACCTCGATATCTGGTGTCGTCATGTGTTTGGCTAACGATTTCGCAAATGGAGAATTACCATCATTGCCATCAGATGCCGTTGCATTGGGTAAAGTTGCAAATGCGACAAGCGTATCCCCCACGGGACGCACAAAGGCTAATCCACGACTTAACCCAGCGCTGCGTTGGGAAGTTTTCGCCTTCGCTAAAATAGCTTCTGCAAATGGATTGTTTCGGCATGCATCCAAGAAAACAAGTCCGGTAGGAAGGTTCTCCATAATGTTTAAAATTGATCGCAAGGGAATGCCATCTCGTTCTATAGAAGCGGGCGACTTTAGCTCTGTATCAATCGGCATGAGATAGTTTTCACCATCCTTTTGCATCCCGTGCCCAGCGTAATAAAGCGCGCCCACATCCGCAGAAGCTGCCTCAATTGCAAAAGCATCAATCGCATCTGCCATTCCGTCTTCGGTGAGATCATAATGCTCGAACACTTTAAAGTTCAGCGATTTCAAACGGTCTGCGATTAGGCGAGCATCATGGCCTGCATTATTAAGCGCGCCAATCGTTTCATAAGCTGAATTACCAATTACCAACGCCACACGATTTTCTGCCTGCGCAACATTTGCGAAAATCATAGCCAAGAAAATCACAATTATATGTTTAAGCTGACGTGAAATACGCATTGGAAATTCCTGACCCTCAGATTGTCAAGTTAACCGACAACCTCCCCACAATGATACATCCAAATCTAAGCGTAATTATCTTTAGGTTGCAATGATTAAAGTCGTTGGCGAACGTTCTCGACAAAACCAAACCTAAATAAAATTAAGTTTTGGTTCTGGTCATTGGGGAAAATTTGTATTTAAATTGCATCGCGAGTGAACATATTTGCGGGGGCAGCAAATCAATGAAGAAGAACAATAATCTTTTAAATCCATTGACCGCGTTACTGGTCTTCATCTTCATCATTGCATCATTAAACCCAACAAGATCTGCGACCTTTACCCCGATTGATGATGACCTCTACCATTGCAAATTTTTGATGGAAGGCATCATTGAAAAAGGTGATGCTGAAAAGCTCCGGCGCATGATTGATACGCAAAAAATCAAAATGTATCCTGCTCCCAATAACGGCTATCCGGATCGACTATGTTTGAACAGTCCTGGCGGTAGTCTACGTGAAGCGATTGAGATGGCGCGCCTTTATGCGGGAAACGGTGGCACGGCGGTACGTGCAAATGAAACATGTGAATCGGCTTGCTCTATATTGTTTATGGCAGGCAGTTTTATCGGTGAAGATGGGATTTTCCAGGGTGTCGATCGCATTATTCACCCCACTGCGAAGCTAGGTTTTCATTCGCCAAGCTTAGAAATACCTGAAGGTAATTATGAAAAAGCAGCGGTCGACAAGGCATATAAAGTCGCACTCGCAGGCGCTGCAGAAATAAATGAAATTTCAAATGCAATCGACATACCCGTTACACTCATAACCGATATGCTAAATACCCCACCTCATGAGATGCTCTATGTCGATAAAGTCTGGAAAGCAGTTCGCTGGGGTATCAATGTTGGACCGACAAGAGAGCATTTGGCAATCAATCGTTCAGGTTATGTCGCAGCGTGCAATAACGTCATCGAGCGCAGTTTAGAAAACAATATTCGAACGGCTTTAGGAAGAGGTTCGGTGTTCTCAAGCGATGAGAGAGTAGGTTGGACAGGGGGCGATATTTTAAACGTCACGAAGAAAAACGATAAGATTGAAGTCTATTTTAGCGCTTTGACCTATCTCGAAGACGATTGCTATTTAAAGTTACCAGCTTTGATGGAAGAGATAAGAACTTTAAGCACAACACCTGACCGGCTGTCAGTAGGTGCCAATCAGGCAGATGACTTTGTCACAACCGCGCTCATTTTTTTCAAAGGATCGACAAATCTATCCGATATCGCGCCGCTATCGAATCAAGCAGTGACACAAACGGTTGCGGTTACAAATGACAGCAGCCAGTTGGGCATGAAGCATTTCCCGGCTTTTGATCTTAAGGGCGGCGATGTCGCCATAAAGCGCGGTATTCAACAAGACGCTTGTATTCGCCAATGCTCGAACCGCGCTGATTGTACAGCGCTAACCTATGATAGCTGGAACAATATTTGTATTTTAAAAGACTTCCGCACAAGCAGTAAAACAATGCTCATGCAGCCCAAGTCACACACTTATGTAAATTTAGGGAACACCAGCGACATCGCATATTCGCAAAGCACGCCGACATTCAAACGACGCGATGACCGACATTTTCCTGCCAAGGCCTATTCTGTCAGCATCAAAGGAGATCGCGAGCAGTGCCAGCGCCAATGCGCATCCGATAATCAATGCCAAGCCTATGCTTTCGCCAAATATCTTAGCGAGTGCGAATTATACAATCTTCCGCCTGAATATTTCCCGAAGTCGGGTAGTTATATTGGCGTAAAAGAGCAGCTTAGATAAACACGATTATCAAGCAAAAGCTTGCAGGCCGGTTTGTGCGCGCCCCAAAATTAGCGCGTGCACATCATGCGTACCTTCATAGGTGTTCACAGTTTCCAAATTGACCATATGGCGTATCACCGGAAACTCCATGCTGATACCGTTGCCGCCATGCATGTCGCGAGCATTACGAGCCACTTCCAATGCCTTTCCACAATTATTGCGCTTGATGAGCGAAATCATTTCAGGTGCAGCATTGCCCTCATCCATCAAACGACCAACGCGTAAAGCTGCTTGTAAACCAAGAGCAATTTCAGTTTGCATATTTGCAAGCTTAAGCTGGAACAATTGTGTTTGCGCTATTGGCTTATTAAATTGTTTGCGATCCAAACCGTATTGTCGTGCAGCAAACCAACAGGCTTCCGCAGCGCCCATCACGCCCCAAGCGATACCGTAACGTGCTCTGTTCAAACAGCCAAATGGTCCTTTTAACCCTGCGACATCCGGCAACAATGCATCTTCACCCACTTCCACATTGTCCATAACAATCTGGCCGGTGATGGATGCACGCAAAGATAATTTGCCTTCGATTTTCGGCGTGGAAAGACCCTTCATGCCTTTTTCAAGGATAAAGCCTTTGATCTTACCATCATGCGCATCAGACTTTGCCCAGATAATAAATACATCCGCGATTGGTGAATTAGAGATCCACATTTTTGCGCCGTTTAAGACATAACCGCCATCCGTTTTCTTAGCCGTTGTGCGCATCCCTGCAGGATCTGAACCTGCATCTGGTTCGGTTAATCCAAAGCATCCAATTGATGTTCCGGCAGCAAGGCCTGGCAGATACTTCTTGCGCTGTTCTTCTGTGCCATAAGCATAAATTGGATACATAACCAAGCTAGATTGCACAGACATCATCGAGCGATAGCCGCTATCAACACGCTCAATTTCACGCGCGACCAATCCATAACTCACATAGCTTGAACCAAGACCGCCATAGCTTTCTGGGATCGTGATCCCCAACAATCCCATCTCGCCCATTTCCGCAAAGATGGCCGGGTCTGTATGCTCTTCTTCAAATGCCTCATTGACGCGCGGCTGAAGCTTATCCTGCGCATATTCAAACGCGCTATCGCGTATCATACGCTCATCCACATCCAACTGAGATTCCATATGAAACGCGTCATCCCAAACAAATTTGGAGAGGTCCGGGCGACTTTTTGCCGGTAGTTCATTGCTCATATTCATTCCTCCAGTCAGATCCGCATGCAGCAGCATATTCGTTAGTATGCTAATAATTATGCGTCTTTGTGTAAAGTATAGAAATACGTCTTTGTGAAAATGTCGCAAGCAATTGACTAATAGAACGGCATGTATAATTATTTGCACACAAACGAATTCTACCCAGGCAGAATTCATCAAACGGTGAGGACATATCAATGAAACTAGTTATCAAAAATATTGGTCAAATACTGTCTGGAAAAATTGAAGAGCCGATTTTTGAAGGTGACTGCCTCATCGCAATCGACGGCAAAATATCTGAATGGGGCAAGGAAAAAGACCTAGATATTGAAGAAGCGGATACACTCGTTGATGCCCATGGGGTAACCCTCGCACCCGGTTTAATCGATAGCCACATCCACCCGGTTGTTGGCGATTACACCCCCCGCCAACAGCAGCTTCACTGGATTGATTCTACCTTGCATGGCGGCGTTACGACGATGATTTCTGCAGGCGAAGTTCACATGCCCGGCCGCCCAAAAGACGTTGTCGGGCTCAAAGCGATGGCGATAGCATCCCAACGCTGGTACGAAAATTTCCGCCCATCAGGGGTAAAAGTTCATGCAGGTGCACCGGTCATCGAACATGGCATGGAAGAACATGATTTTAAGGATCTCGCCGATGCTGGCGTTAAGCTTTTAGGCGAGGTTGGATTAGGCACTGTTAAAGACGGTAAAACCGCACATCAGATGGTCGAATGGGCGCGTAAATACGGCATTCAAAGTACTATTCATACAGGTGGTCCATCTATCCCAGGCTCGGGATTAATTGACGCTGATATGGTTCTTGAAACCGGCACCGATGTTGTAGGACATATCAATGGCGGTCATTCTGCTCTGCCAGATGATCAGATTATTTGCCTATGCGAGAGCTGTAAGGCGGCATTAGAAATTGTTCATAATGGTAATGAACGCGCAGCACTTTTAACGCTCAATACTGCACGTGAATTGGATAAACTTGATCAGGTGATTTTAGGGACTGATGGTCCTGCTGGCTCAGGTGTGCAGCCGCTTGGCATCATGCGCATGGTGGCAATGCTGTCTTCACTGGGTAATGTCCCGGCGGAAGTTGCATTTTGTTTTGCCAATGGCAATACGTCCCGCCAAAGAGATTTAGATGTTGGATTGATTGAAAAAGGTAAAAGCGCTGATTTTGTTCTCATGGATCAAGCACAACATGCGCCGGGAAAGAACCTGCTTGAATCCGTTCAGCTTGGCAACCTTCCAGGCGTAGGCATGACTATTATTGATGGCGTTGTGCGCAGTGAACGCAGTCGCAACACCCCTCCTGCAGAGCGTTTACCGGAGATTATCACTTGAACACGCCGCTAGACGGGCTCAAAGTTGTCGAGCTTGCACGCATTCTTGCTGGCCCCTGGATTGGACAAACACTGGCTGATCTTGGCGCGGACGTTGTTAAAATTGAAAGCGTAAATGGTGATGATACTCGACGCTGGGGTCCTCCATTTATTGAGCGTGATGATGATATTACAGCGGCATATTTCCACGGTACCAATCGGGGAAAAGATAGTATCTGCCTTAATTTCAGTGATAAAAATGATCTCGACGAACTTCTCAAAATCATTGCTGAAGCGGACGTTCTTATTGAGAATTTTAAGGTGGGTGGCCTTGAGAAATATGGGCTAGATTATAAATCAATCCATGCCTTGAACCCGCGACTGGTTTATTGCTCAGTGACAGGCTTTGGCCAGGACGGTCCTTATGCGCATCGTGCTGGATATGATTTCTTAATCCAAGGCATGTCAGGCATTATGGATTTGACCGGGGAACCAGATGGCTCACCACAAAAAATTGGTGTTGCATTTGCAGACATATTCTCCGGACTTTATGGTGTTATTGGCATCCAAGCAGCACTAACCGAGCGAGAACGCAGTGGCAAAGGCCAGCATGTTGATATCTCTCTGCTTGATTGCATGACAGGTGTTTTGGCAAATCAAGCAATGAACTTTCTTGCATCTGGCAAAACACCTAAACGCATGGGCAATGCACATCCCAATATTGTGCCTTATCAAACATTTGAAGTCTCAGATGGATACATCATCATCGCTTGCGGCAACGACCGTCAATTCCAGTCACTATGCAAAGTGTTAAAGCTGGAAGAGCTTTCAAGCCATGAGGATTATCTGACCAATTCAAAGCGCGTCGAAAATCGCTCTCAACTCACACCGCTTTTGCAAGCAGCGTGTTTGAACTGGACAAAACTTGGATTGCTAGAAGCATTAGAAGA
>JAHDEP010000117.1:6963-9192 GCA_020628775.1 Rhizobiaceae bacterium
GTTTCGTTTAAAGGCGAGAGGGTTTCCTCGGTAATTTTAACACCGATATCTTCCAAGCCTTTGACAAGGTTTTCACCTTTTTCAGAAAGCGATATGACAAGCCGCCGCTTATCTTCAAGATCGGGTTTTAAAACCACAAATCCCTTATCTTTGAGCCGTTCAACAACGCCCTTCACCGTGGCCACATCCATACCAGCCAAACGACCAAGATGATTTTGCGAAACTTTGCCTTTCTGAGAAATTCGCAATAGTGCCGAAAATTGAGTGGGGGTGAGCTTTTCAATTGTGTGCGATTTAAAAATTTCGGCATGCCGCTGGTGCGCCAGCCTGAGCAAATACCCAACTTGATCGCTTAAATTATATCGACGCATTTTGCCGTTAGAAGTCTCAGTCATATGCAAAGCTTACAGGGAAAGACATGACTTACACAATACCAGATTTTTTCGCTAAATCTCAGATGCCCCATTAGCGCAAACCATCTTCGCCTTTGGCATCCTCATGGGTTAAACCGCCAACCCGTGGAAGCGGACGACCGCTATCAGTTACCGCAACTGCCACCATCAATTCGTTGGCGCGGGGTGCATCGTTTAATCTTACTTCAATGCCATCAAAATGCGAACGCACATAAGCTGCATCCTTGTGTCCCAATGGAACATCTAGCACCTGCCCAGGGCTTCCCATCTTTTTCGATGAGGCAACTAATGCAGCGCCTTTTTCAACCGCTTTGCGCAATGGCGCACCAAGCTTTGGATGCAAAATAGCCGCTGCATGCTCAAGCTCACCATTTTCGCCCACCATCACAGATTTACCGTAACTTTCAGCCTCGGAAGGATTGATCCCCAAAGCTGCAACGCATTTATCGCCTAACAATCCGCCAAGCTCGGCACCCATTTCCATCAGCTCTGACAAATCTTCCTGATAGACCCCAGCAAAAGGATTTTCGATCACCGCGACCGCGACCGCTTTTCGGGTTGCAGGTGAGATCTCTCGACCAATTTCACGATGTGTTTCTTCAACATTTACCGCAATTTTTCTGATCTTCATGCTCATCTTAATCCGTCCTCTCCCTTAATCTGTGATGCTTCAAGCCCTCCAGAACGTGAATGCACCCGGGGCCCAGTTGACATCACCAATACAAGCGCCATTTCGTTCGCGCGAGGTGCATCATTGACGCCAACTTCCATCGCATCAAAATGACTACGGACATAAGATGCGTTCACATGGGTAATTGGCACATCCAATCTCGCACCAACACCGGCAACTTTTTTCGTGGACGGAACAATCGCATTTGAATTTGCCAATTGATCGCGCATTGCATAGCCACCTGGTGCATGCCAAAGCGCACCATGTTCTAATTCGCCAGCTTCTCCGATGATCGCGCCTTTGCCATAGCCCTGAATTTGATCAGCACCACCGAGCAATTCAACAAGCTTTTTCGACATATCGAGCCCCAATGGTTTTAGATCATCCATAAAGCCCTGAATGTCTTCCTCAAAGCGGCCTGCAAATGGGTTTTCGATTATCGCAAGTATGGATGCGCGCTTGACCGGCACATCGGAAATTGGCCCCCCCTCATGATATGTCTCTTCAACAGAGGTCACCAGTTTTCTTAAAATGACGTCAGGCATACTGGATCATCCTTTCATGTATTTTGAGATTATTTTGACCGATTAAACGGTGTTCGTCTTGGAAGAAAATAGCAGCGCTTTTAATCAGCCCATTGCGCAAAAACTCGTCCGCTTTTGCCCTGCCCTTTTCAATTGCCAAATTCTGATCTTTTGGTGATAGCGCACCGCAACCAACAACAACCAATTGATTTCCAAGATCGCTATCAGGGGATAATTCACTTGCGGGCCGGCGCGCAATAAACGGGTGATTTGGTATATCAACAGCGTTCGCAATCAGGGTTGCAGCAACATCTGCCTTTGCCGCTGTTTCTGCAAGTACAGTCACGCTATCTGCAATTCCAAGACTGTGGCTTCGCCCACCTTGCCCGCTTGTTGCAATGCCTGATATTTGATCGCTCGCGCCAATTTCAATACGGCCAAGTTCAACACCATCATGTGATGCCATAGCCGTAACAAAACGTTGCTCGTCTTCTAAGTATATCGCAATGTCACCACCATTATTCACGTAGCACTTTTTAAAATCTGCTGCGGATTTCATCGTGTACATAATTTCATCAGCCACAGCACCCGCAACAGCTGCCATGCGAGTGACAAAATGATC
>JAHDEP010000118.1 GCA_020628775.1 Rhizobiaceae bacterium
TGAGCAATAGTTGGATTTTCTTTTAGAATATCGTCTTGCTCATAAGGATCTTTATCCAGATCGAACAAATATTCTTTGCCATTATCCAGCTTAATATATTTGTATTGATCGTCACGAATAGCCCAGCCATATTGATCCTTGCGACGTTGACCTGCCCGCCCCTGGCTAGAGCCAAAATGCTCAACATAAGCAAAACGTCTTGAGCTTTCTTTTAAACCAGCGCGTTTATGGCTGAAAAGCAATGGTTTGAAGCTGATACTGTCCTCTGCCGATCCAATCTGTGATTTTTCAATCCCGACCAAGTCAGCAATTGTTGCAAATATATCGGTTGAATTAACGAGGCCGCTTTCTCTGCCCCCAACTCGTGATAGACCGGGGCCAGATACAATAAGTGGTGTGTTGACCCCACCCTCATAAATACTGGCTTTGACCTTTCCGCGCTCATAGGGAAATTGAGCCGAACGATTTGGCGATCCATTATCTCCTAAAAACATCACAATTGTATTATCCAGGACTTGCTGATCCATTTGCGCAAATAAGCGACCTAATTCATGATCAAGCGCTTCTAATGCGGCAAAATAATACTTTGTCGGTTGGCTGCGAATATCTCTTTGCGTTCCTGTTAATCCATCATCGGAATATAACCCAACTGGTGGCAGATGAAATGGTGTATGAGGCGCGACATGTGCCAACCACAAAAACCAGGGTTTATTTCCTTGCTGGTCAATCCAATTGAGCGCGCTATTCGTCAGTGAGGTTGTAATATATTCATTTACTTGCGTGCTCTCACCGTTTTGAGTGCGTTGCCAATTTGAATAATCATCTAAAGTGCCACTTAACAGCCCCTCATAATGGCTAACACCAGCTAGCTCAGGATGATCAGCCATACCGTTATCTTGGGTCGCCAAATGCCATTTGCCAATAACTGCATGAGAATAATCAGGTGCTTGTTCACTTAAGGCTTGGAATAATGTTGTCTCGCTTAAATCAAGGCCATTTGCTGAATTGCGACCAACAGCCGTCCCTACCCCGGTTCGAAAACCATAACGACCGGTTATCATCGTTGCGCGCGTGGGAGAACACATGGGATTTGTATAAAAATTATCAAACACCAATCCATTTTGACATAGTTGCTGAAGATTTGGCATATTTGGTTTGTCAGCCGCCACATCATAACAAGGGCTAGCATCTAACCCCATATCATCGGCAATTATCAACAAAATATTGGGCTTACTCACCTCAACAGCAAAAGCTGCGGAGAATGTTTGCAACAAAAATATCGTTCCAATAATAAGCCGTTTCACTTGATATCCTCCAAATTTAAACCGCCAAATTGTTTGTCGACAATTGTGAACTCAATGTGAATTTCATTTCAACTTGTAACAAAACGTTGAAACGAAAGGTGATCTAAGGCGCATAACCGAACGTAATTACCTAAAAAATGAGGTAAATCATGTTCAAAACAGCTATTTCCGTTATTGCTCTCACGCTATCTGTAAGTTTGCCCAATGTTGCGCATTCAAAAGACCTGATCGACAACAAGGATGAGTTTCTTCAAAAAGTCGTTGGCAAAAAGGTAGCTCAAAGTGAAAGTACATGGCTTCGAATGGCACCAAACGGTAATATTGAAGGTCGTGTTAAAGGCATCAAAGTCTCCGGCAAATGGTATTGGCAGGGCAATTACTGGTGCCGTACCGCAAGAATTGGCATTATTCCAGTGCCGCGCGAATGCCAGCAAATCACTTTACTTGGCGGAAACAAGCTTGAGCTTCGACGCTATAAAGGAACCGGAAGCAAACATAATTACACAATGTATTAGGCTCGGTACTAGAACCACATTTCATCAGGTTTGCATTGACGGAGAAAAGCCGCATTTTCTCCACACTTTCTCGACACTGTTAATTTAATTTTCCATAATCATAAGATCGCTATCAATTGAATATGGAACCTTAGCCATGAACAGCAATTCTCTCATTCGCACAGCTCTATTACCTTTAAGCTTAGCGGCTTGCACAGCCGTCTCCGTTCAAGCCCATTCTATCAAGGAAACAATAGCGGATTGTGATTGCGATAGCGCTTGCTACACCGAGGAAGTTGAAAATCTTCAATGCACATCGGATCGCATTGAGTTCCAATCAAATGGCCTGCCGCATCATTCTCATACGCTTATGGAAGGCATAACAGGGACCAACCAGCAATTCCCTACCCCGCATAATTTAGATGTCAGCATCAAGCGTAATCCAACACTAGCGAGCGAACCCACATATACAGAACCCGGGCCGATTGGTATTGCAGTCAATGGAGTTCCAATTTTTGATCCAAGCACGCAAGGTCCGATCCAAGCAGCAACTGGCAAACCAGCAAGCGCTATGGAACGTGGCGAATTGGATGAATGCGGCGGCCATGCAGGTCGTGGTGATGACTATCACTATCACATGGCGCCTAAATGCTTAATCGAAGATATGGGCGCCGAAGCAATCGATGTGAACCGCCAACCAATCGGTTATGCCTATGACGGCTTCCCAATTCTTGCACTCGGCTGGTTTGACAGTGCAAATGATATTGAAGACAAACTCGACGAATGCCGCGGCGTTAAAGATGCAAACGGAAGCTATTTCTACAATGCAAAATCAAGCGATGATTATGCGATACTTGATTGCTTTAGCGGAACCCCTGTCGGTTCGGTGCGCGATAGATGGGACAGACGTCTTGATAATTCCGGCAAAGAAATTGTTGGAATTCCGATGAAATTTGCCATTAGCGAATTCACAACTGTACCGAATGGCAACGATTCTTGCTATGTGATGACAGGTACGATGGGTTCCACGCGTGTACAGCTCAACAATGGTAGTGTTGAAGATGTTAGCGGAGCCCAAGGATCACTGTTTTATTGTGATCAAAATTGTTACGGACACTTTATTGAAAAAAGTGGTGCTGGTCGCGGCAAAACACTGGTCTTTGATCGGCATGTTAATTCTTGCCCAGCGAATTTAAGCGCTGCATCAAACAATGCGTTTGAAGCTTATCAAGGCAACTAAAACTAATCGTGAATTGATTTACTATCAGCGGGCGCTTGTTCGCGCTCGCTCATAGTATAATCGCGCATGACACTAACAATTCGGATGCGATAATCTTCAAAGATTTTATCCCGCCCGATAGATTGCGCCATACGATGGCTTTCCACATTGCGCCATTGATTGAGCGCCTCTTCATTTTCATAAAATGACAATGACAAAAGTTTGTTTGGATCAACTAGGCTTTGAAAACGTTCTATGGATATGAAGCCGTCTATCTTTTCAAGCTCCGGTCGCAAACTTGCAGCAATATCTAAATATTCCTGCTTATGTTCAGGATGCGGGATAACTTCAAAGATAACGGCAATCATATTAAATCCAATAATATTGTGCGGGGTCTTGGTTTACTCCGCAGCTTCCAAATATTCATCCATTGGCGGACACGAACATACAAGATTTCTGTCACCATAGGCATTGTCGACACGATTAACTGGCGCCCAATATTTATCAACCTTAAATGCACCCGGAGGGAAACAACCCTGCTCTCGTGAATAAGGACGATCCCATTCACCCACCAGGTCACGCATTGTGTGAGGCGCGTTGCAAAGCGGGTTGTTGTCCGCAGGATATTTTCCATCAGCAACATCCTGTGCTTCCTGACGAATGGCAAGCATCGCATCACAAAAACGATCAAGTTCAGCTTTTGGTTCTGATTCTGTAGGCTCAATCATCAATGTACCAGCAACCGGAAACGACATGGTTGGCGCGTGGAAACCACAATCAATCAGACGTTTTGCGACATCATCCACACTCACACCAAACTCCGCCAAAGGACGTGTATCGATGATGCATTCATGCGCAACACGACCACCTGGACCTTGATAAAGCACTGGATACGCATCTCCCAAACGCTTGGCGATGTAGTTTGCATTTAAAATCGCAAATTTCGTTGCACGTGTTAGACCTTCGCCGCCCATCATCAAGCAATAAGCCCAAGAAATTGGCAAAAGACTTGTCGATCCATAAGGAGCTGCGGACACCGCGCCACTGCTGCCTTGTGTGTGGTGACCGGGCAAATGCGGGATCAGATGCTTTTTCACACCAATTGGGCCCATACCAGGTCCTCCGCCACCATGCGGGATGCAGAAAGTTTTGTGCAAGTTCAAGTGCGAAACATCAGAACCGATATCGCCTGGCTGAGACACACCAACCATCGCATTCATATTCGCACCATCCATATAGACCTGACCACCAAATTCATGGGTGATGTCACAAATCTCGCGTACACGCTCTTCAAATACCCCATGGGTCGAAGGATATGTGATCATACAAGCTGCTAGATTATCTGCATGTTGCTGAGCTTTTTCTCTGAAATCATCAACGTCAATATCGCCGTTATCAGAGCTTTTAACTGGCACAACCTTATAGCCCACCATTTGCGCACTGGCAGGGTTAGTCCCGTGTGCAGACATTGGAATAAGACAAATGTTACGATGCCCTTCGCCATTGGCCTTATGATATGATGCAATGGACAAAAGCCCCGCATATTCCCCTTGCGCACCCGAATTTGGCTGCATGGAAATACCGTCATAACCGGTGATCTCACACAATTTATCAGACAAATCTTTGACCATGAGCTGATAACCACGTGTTTGCTCTTCAGGCACAAACGGATGGATATTGGCAAAACCAGACCAGCTAATTGGCATCATTTCAGCGGCAGAATTCAGCTTCATCGTACAAGAGCCTAACGGGATCATCGCGCGATCAAGCGCCAAGTCACGATCAGCCAAACGACGCATATAACGCGTCATCTCAGCTTCTGAACGGTTCATATGGAAAATTGAATGCGTCATAAACTCAGATTGACGTTCCATATTGTCCGGTAACTTATAATCAGCTTTCGCAGGGAAGTTTTTACGCTCAAGACCAAAAGCTGTCCAAACAGCTTCCAAAGTGTCTTCATCGGTCATCTCATCGACTGTAATACCGATTTTATTAGAACTGACCGCGCGAAGGTTCACACCTTCATTAAGCGCAGACTTCATAACAACACTTTGCAAGCCACCAACATTTACTGTGATTGTGTCAAAATAAGTCGTTGGCTCAATCTCAAAGCCCAACGTCTGCAAACCAGCTGCTAAGCGCGATGCTTTGAGGTGAATACGCTGCGCAATCGCCTTTAAGCCATCAGGACCGTGGAACACACCATACATGGACGCCATAACAGCCAACAATGCTTGCGCTGTACAAACGTTAGATGTTGCTTTCTCGCGGCGGATATGTTGTTCGCGTGTTTGAAGCGCCAAGCGATAGGCCTTGTTGCCGTGGGAATCGATGGAAACTCCAACAATTCGCCCAGGCATTGAACGTTTAAACGCATCTTTTGTTGCCATGTAAGCCGCATGCGGGCCACCATAGCCTAAAGGCACACCAAATCTTTGTGTTGAACCCACTGCAATATCGGCACCCATTGCACCCGGCTCTTTTAACAATGTCAGCGCCATGGGATCAGCTGAAACGATACCAATCGCTTTATTTTCATGCAGAGCATCCATTTTCGAGGTGAAATCAGACACATGACCGTGCGTTCCTGGATATTGGAAAATAGCGCCAAACACCTGACTTGCATCAAGGTTTTCAGGGTCATCAACAATCAATTCGATCCCCAACGGCTCTGCACGCGTGCGCATCACATCAATATTTTGTGGATGGCAGTTCTCATCAATAAAGAATGCATTGGCCTTTGATTTTGCAACGCGCTGCGCCATTGTCATGGCCTCTGCGCAAGCTGTTGCTTCATCTAAAAGCGATGCATTGGCAACTTCCAACCCGGTTAGATCGATCATCATAGTTTGGAAATTGAGCAAAGCCTCAAGGCGTCCTTGCGAAATCTCAGGCTGATAAGGTGTATAAGCCGTGTACCATGCCGGGTTTTCCAAGATATTGCGCTGAATTGCTGGAGGCGTAAACGTATTGTGATATCCCTGCCCAATCAGAGATGTCACAACGATGTTCATGCGGCTAACCTTGCGCATGAAATTAAGCAATTCGCTCTCAGACATTGCCGGAGAAGACAGTGCCGTAGACTGACGAATGCTAGCTGGAACCGTTTGATCCGTTAGATCATCCAATGAAGACGCGCCAACAACTTCAAGCATTTCCTCCATCTCTTTTGGAGACGGCCCGATATGGCGTCGATTGGCAAAATCGTAAGGTTGGTAATCTGTCAAATTGTAGCTCATTGCAATTCCTTGATATCTTTGGGTTCCAGCAGGCTTTTGATTAATCGATCAACGCTTTGTAGGCGTCTTCATCCATCAATCCGTCCATCTCGCTTGGGTCTTTCAACTTCATCTTAAAGAACCACGCAGCAGCCGTTGGATCTTCATTTACAAGTGTTGGCGCATCAACGATGGCTTGGTTGACTTCGGTGATCTCACCATCAAGCGGAGCCGTGATATCAGACGCAGCTTTCACACTTTCGATCACAACGATCTCTTCGCCTTTTTCAACTTCAGTACCCACATCAGGCAATTCAACAAAAACCAATTCGCCCAGCGCATCAGCCGCATGCTGTGTGATACCCACAATCACAACATCACCTTCAGGCTTCAGCCATTCGTGTTCTTCGGTATATTTCATAGTTCTCTCCTAAGTTTATCTTTTAAAGTTTGCCGCGACGAATGGCATTTTGCTGACATTTGCAGGCAAGCGTTTACCGCGCACTTCTGCAAACACTTGTGTGCCTTCATCGCTGAATTCTGTTGAGACATATCCCATTGAAACAGGGCTATTCACCGATGGCCCAAAGCCACCTGATGTGATTTCACCAATTTCATCGCTGGATGTTTCAGATGCAAAGAGCTTTGTCCCCGCGCGCATCGGCGCGCGCCCTTCTGGCAAAAGACCCACACGTTTACGCTCTGCACCGTTTTCGAATTGTGCTAAAATTTTATCTGACCCAGGGAAGCCGCCTTCCCGTGCACCATCAGCGCGACGAGCTTTTTGTATTGCCCAAGTCAGAGCAGCTTCAACAGGTGTTGTGCTTTCATCAATGTCATTGCCATACAAACAAAGCCCACCTTCAAGGCGCAAACTATCACGTGCGCCAAGACCAATCGGCTCTACCAAATCGTTATCAGCAAGCTTAGTTACAAATTGCGATGCATTATCAGCGGGCACTGAGATCTCATAACCATCTTCTCCGGTATAACCTGAGCGAGATACCCAGAGCTCCATACCGTCATAATCAACAATAACAACATCCATAAACTTAAGATCAGCCATCGATGGAATTAGCGATGACAAAACACTCTCAGCATCTGGCCCTTGAAGCGCGATAAGCGCACGATCTTCAATCACCGAAATCTCGCAGGTTTCGCTAAGATGCTTTTGCATATGGGCAATATCAGCATCTTTACAGGCTGCATTGACGACAAGGAATAAATGATCACCACGGTTTGCGACCATCAGATCATCAAGAATACCACCCTCATCATTTGTGAAGAATGCATAACGCTGACGACCCGGCTTTAATGCGCAAATATCCATCGGAACAAGGGTTTCGAGCGCGAGACAAGCGTCTTCGATATTTCCAGATTTTGGCTTGATAAGCACTTGGCCCATATGGCTAACATCAAACAATCCTGCACTTGCGCGGCAGTGTTTGTGTTCATTCATGACGCCAAGCGGATATTGTACCGGCATCTCATATCCAGCAAATGGAACGAGTTTTGCACCGTTTTTGACGTGAAAATCATATAATGGAGTTCGCAATAAGTCAGCCATATTAATCCTCAATTTCGGCTGATATTGATCAGCACCTTTTACATGAAAGCCGTGCGGCTTTGCAAAGATGCCTCCTCTGTCCTGATGCCTGAGATCGCTATCCCTTCGGCGGGCAAACTGCCACTCTCCAGAGTTAATTCGCGAAAACGGTCCATTTTGCCTGAGAGTTTCCGAGGCGGTTGCTCCTTCGGCCCTGGCGATAAAACCAGCGTCTCCCGTTTCCGTCTTAAGAGTTACGCGATTTCCAAAAACATTTCAATAGATAATTTTTATCAATCGATTGCGTTTTTAAATGATTGATTTTTTTGATAAATTGGTCAAAATTATATTGTCTGAAGAGCCAATATACACAGATTTGTGACTGTAAACGGGCATTGCGCTTGGAAACTTCAAGAGTTGCTAATGGAACCGATTATTCCAATAAGCCTTTTTCTTTATAAAAACGCTCTGCCCCAGGATGTAGTGGAATTCCAATGCCGTAAAGCGCTGTATCAATGGTAATATCCTTACCACGCGCATGTCCAACATCCAGCAATTTTCGCGTACTATTGCTCCAAAGCGTGCTGGTAACGCCGTATATGAGCGCGTCATCTTCTTCTGCCGAGGTAATCCACAATGCGCCGACGGACAATGTCGCAGTCTCCTCAACACCTCTATAGGTCCCAGTCGGTATGATATTTGAGATAAAAAACTCATATTCACTGGTCAATCCATCAGCAGCTGCGCTGTCTATTGGAATGATTTTAATATCGACCCGGTTTGCTAACTCAGTGATTAAATCGGTGGGATAACCCGCGACCACAAAAAATGCGTCAATTGCACCTAGTCTTAAGGCATTGGCTGCATCTTTACCGCGCAAACTTCGCGCCTGAAAATCCTCTTCATAAATACCGCTAGCTTCTAAAATGAGCTGAGCATCCACACGCGTACCAGAGCCCGGTTCATCAATAGCAATGCGTTTACCCCTTAAGTCTTGTATTGTTTCAATTCCGCTTCTTTTCAAAGTTACAAGTTGAACATGCTCTTCATACAATGATGCGATCGCTCTTAAATTAGTTTTGGGTTGATTTTGTCCAGAAATATCTGTGCCCGTATACATCCAGTAAGCAATATCTGATTGCACAAATCCTGAATTTATCTTGCCTTCTGAAATAGCAGTCACATTGTCAATTGATCCGTTTGACAACACGCTCACAGCAATCAGGTCTTTTAGGTTACAATTGCCGCCCTTCCCACATGGCAAGGCTTGCGGCGGATTTGAAATAGCATTTGCCAGCATACCGCCCACAGGGTGATAAGTATAAGCTGCACCGCCCGTTCCAATGGTAAATATTTTCAGATCATGGGAGACTGTTGGTGATGAGAATGAAATGACTGATACAA
>JAHDEP010000402.1 GCA_020628775.1 Rhizobiaceae bacterium
ACGCTTTACATTGAACTTAGAAAAGATCAAACACCGATTGATTCTGCCCCCTGGTGGGCAAACATCGCTTCTGGAAGGGCAAGTAATGATACGTAAAATAACACTTCTCGCCTTAGGTATTTTTGTAGGTGCCGCAGCGACCAGTTTTGTGAAGACACAAGGCCTTTCCGCTGTAGCCGCTGGATCTGATACCTATCGACAAATCTCAATTTTTGGCTCCGTGTTCGAGCGTATTCGCGCTGAATATGTAACACCGCCGGATGAGAAGAAACTTGTCCAAAGCGCCATTAGCGGCATGCTTTCATCACTTGATCCACATTCAAGCTATCTTGATCCGGATGCAGCTGGTGACATGCGTACGCAAACTCGTGGCGAATTCGGTGGTCTAGGTATCGAAGTCACCATGGAAGATGAATTGGTAAAAGTTATCACACCAATTGATGACACACCTGCCGCAAAAGCTGGTGTCCTTGCCGGTGACTTTATTTCAGAAATTGATGGCGAACCTGTTCGCGGACTTTCACTCACCGATGCCGTTGATAAAATGCGCGGCCCGGTTAACACACCTATCGTGCTCACAATCCTTCGTCAGGGCGCTGATATGCCGCTTGAAATTGAAGTCGTACGTGATGTGATTGCAATTCGTGCGGTTCGCTCACGTGCCGAAGATGACATTGGTTATCTGCGTGTGATTTCATTCACTGAAAAAACTTATACTGATCTTGAAAAAGCAATTGAAAAACTCACTGACGAAATCGGTGAAGATAAACTGAAAGGCTTTGTTCTTGATCTTCGCTTGAACCCAGGTGGTCTGTTAGACCAAGCTATTAGTGTATCAGACGCATTCCTAGATCGTGGTGAGATTGTTTCAACACGTGGCCGTGACCCTGAAGAAGGTCGTCGTTTTAATGCGCGTCCTGGTGATCTAACAGGTGGTCTTCCGCTTATTGTTATGGTCAATGGTGGTTCAGCTTCAGCATCTGAAATCGTAGCTGGTGCGCTGCAAGATCATAAACGTGCGACCGTATTGGGTACGCGTTCATTTGGTAAAGGCTCTGTGCAAACCATCATTCCACTACAGGAATTTGGTGCACTTCGCTTAACAACAGCACTTTACTACACACCGTCTGGCACATCTATTCAGGGCAAAGGCATTGAACCTGACATTAAGGTTGATCAGCCAATTCCTGAAGAATTGCAGGGTCGTGTGCGTGCATCTGGCGAATCTGAGCTTCGTGGCCACATCCAAGGTCAGGAAGAAGATGAAGAAGGTTCTGGTTCAATCGCCTATGTACCTCCGGATCCAAAAGACGATGTACAGCTTGGTCATGCATTGAAATTGCTTCGTGGTGAAATCGAAGATGATGCATTCCCACCGCAAAAGGATCAGGCAAGCAACGCAAACTAAGTCTGTTGCCCATGCAATCGGATCTCAATCGACCTCTTGGCCAAAATAACAAGTCAAAGAGTAGCTCGAA
>JAHDEP010000119.1 GCA_020628775.1 Rhizobiaceae bacterium
AAGAGCGGCGAGAACAGTATGGGGAGGATTTTATGCAGATAAATGGCCATGGGTGGTTACTCTTTAACACCACACCGGACGAAATCTGAATAGCTTTTCGCGTCAGGTTTCAAGGAGCCATTATGATCAAAATCATCATCTGCGTTGAAGTGGATGATGTCGCGTGTGTCAAAATCACGGATAACGTTGATCTGATTGTCTAAAATGCCTCTGAGATATGTCTCGAGTTTAATCTTGGTGTCACCCTCGTGGTAGCTATGCACACCATGCGCGCAAACTGGTTTCATCGTGGTCATGCCAAGATATCGCAATGTGTGCGCCATTGGCCATAACAGCATTTCAAGGTTTCCCTCTTTGCCATCGGGTGCGCATTCATGGGCATTGGCTCCAGTATTTACGCAGAAAAGCGCACGAGTAAATTTAAATCGCCCCTGATCATAGCGCTCATCAACTGTGTGCATGGCGCTGCTTGCCAGCACACGATCGCACCAGCCTTTTAGGATCGCTGGCTCTTTAAACCACCAAATCGGATAATGGAAAATGATACGGTCCGCTTGGCGTATTTTATCCTGCTCACGAGCAATATCTTGGGCAAAATTATTGTTTTCGGTCGCTGTGTCCTGTGCTTTTAAGATATCAAAATGAGCATTTGGGGAATGATCTTTAAAGTTTGCGGCGCGCTCGACCGGATCAAACGCCATTTCATAAAGATCTGACCAGATGACTTTATGACCTAATTCCTCGCATGCTTTTGCACTTGCCCGCGCCCATGCATTTGTAAATGAGTTTGGTTCAGGATGAGCGGTCACAATGAGCGTGGTCGGCATAAATTGTCCTTAATTGGTATAGGCAAAATAGGTCTTTGCAAAAGAGGTCTGTGCAATATGGGTATGTGCAACAGTGATTTGCAGCACATTAGCACCAAGACACGCATCAAAACACCCGCCATTCGTCAATGAGACAATCAGACAAAGCGGGTGTTAATTCATACAATCAAAATTTTGCTTAATTCACGCTTGATCGCAAAGTTCCGAAATGTTCGTCCCAGCCTTTATCAAGTGCCATAAGAAGGCCAATTGCACCCTCGCCTGCAGCTTCTGCGATGCCCTCGTGCTTGAGCGATAAACGCGTGCCATCAGCAAAGGCTTCGAGCACCCAAGTCAGCGTTGTAGAATTTTCGCCAAATGGACCAATAACAAATGTCGTCACTAGCTTATGCGGCGCAGACATTTCCTTAACTTTGCCGGTGATGATGGTTTTTTCGACCCCATCATCTGACGTTTCAATCAACGCATAGTCTTGCCCTTCTGCTAGGTCTTCTTTTGCAGGGTGATACCAGGTTCCAAGCTTGTCTTTATCGGTTAAAAAGCTCCAGACAACTTCTGGCTTTGCGTTAAAAAACACGGTTTTGTGGATCGTTGTGGTTGTCATGTTTCTGTCCTTAGTTTTGATTATTTTGTTCATCTTCAACAGCTTGTTGAAGCGCTGATAGTTTCTCATCCCAGAACTGGTTGAAGTAGTTGAGCCAGTCGACAGCAGATTTTAGCCCCAAGGGTTCAAGCCGGTTGATCCGCTCGCGCCCGCTAGCATGGACTGAAATCAACGCGCCCTCTTCTAGGATGTTTAAGTGTTTTTTGACCGCAGCGCGGGTGATATCAAAATGCTCAGATACATCGCCAATGGTCATCTCCTGCTCAGATAACAGCATCAATATACCGCGACGTGTGGGGTCAGAAAGCGCACGAAACGCACCTTGTGTTTCGATCAAATTTGAATTTGAGAGTTTATCGGATTGTATTTCACTGATCATTTCATGTCCAAACTTAAATAGTACCTTTTGGTTTCATAAATCATATATGATACCTTTTCGTACTATGTCAAGTGAGATCTGAGAAAGTTGCGATTATTTATGAAAAATCGAATTTCTTGACCCAGATCAACGTGTCTGGTGCGCAAAATTGGTAATTTTGGCCATAACAGCAAAGGAGACATCATGTTTAGTAACATCTTGATACCAGTAGACCTTGCCGATATTGCCCGCGCGAAAGACAATTTAAAACGCGCCGCTCAATTGCTCGACAATAAAGGTAAGATCACGCTGATTAACGTGGTTGAGGATATTCCAACCTATGTCGAGTTTGATCTGCCTGAAAACTATGCCGCAAAGCACTTAGTTCAAGCGCAGGATCACCTTGAGAACATGGTCAAAAATGAAGGTATAAAAGCAGGGTTTGATATCCTGCGCGGCAAACCAGGGTCGGCAATTTTGGATTTTGCCGAAGAAAATGGTGTTGATCTCATCATTATGGCGTCACATAAGCCTGAATTAATGGATTATCTCATCGGATCCACCGCAGCGCGCGTGGTTCGCCATGCAAAATGTTCTGTGATGGTCATTCGCTAGCACAGAAGATGACAAAATGATGCGCACCGGTTTGACGATCGGTGCCATTCGCCACTTCACGATACATCTTGGCTCATATCGGCCCACCTCACTTGGCATTCACAAAACTTTCATTTCCAATTGATCTCGTAATCCCTGACACATAAGCTTATTAAAGCCATAAGAATTGAATCAGTTTTGGGGAGGTCGAACTATGGACATCATGATGGAAAGCCCGTTTGCGCTATTTATAATCAGCGTATTGGACTTGTTATCGACACTATTTGTTGTCGCACTTGGTGTGGTTTTCGCCATTATCGTGATCATGTTCATCATTGATGTCACGCAATCATCTGATGCAGTTCGGCGCAATTATCCAGTTCTTGGCCGCTTTCGCTATTTATTCTCAGAACTTGGAGAGTTCTTTCGGCAATATTTCTTCGCAATGGACCGGGAGGAAATGCCGTTCAATCGTGCAGAGCGCGACTGGGTAGACCGAGCAGCCAAAGGCAAGAGCAATACGATTGCTTTTGGTTCAACGAAAAACCTGACACCTCCAGGGACATCCATCTTTGTAAACTCCCCTTTCCCAGCGCTAGATGAAGAAGCGGATATGGTGCAATCGCTGCAAATCGGGCCATATGCAAAAACGCCTTATGATGCGCCGAGTTTCTTCAATATCTCCGGCATGAGCTATGGCGCTTTGTCCGGTCCAGCTGTTCGTGCGCTTTCGCATGGCGCGAAAATGGCCAATTGCTGGCTCAATACTGGTGAAGGTGGTGTGGCCCCTCACCATCTTGAAAGCGGTGCAGATATTGTATTCCAAATCGGCACGGCAAAATATGGTGTACGCGATAAGCAAGGCAATTTAAGTGATGAAAAACTTCGTGAAGTTGCTGCTCACCCTCAGATTAAAATGTTTGAATTAAAGATGAGCCAGGGTGCAAAACCGGGCAAAGGCGGCATATTACCAGCGGTGAAAGTAACCGAACAAATCGCAAAAATCCGTGGCATTGATGTAGGGCAAGCTTCAATCTCGCCAAACCGTCATCCAGATATCAGTTCAGCTAAAGATATGTTGGATGTGATAAATCGCATCCAGAAAGTCACCGGCAAACCCGTTGGGTTTAAAGCCGTGATTGGCGAGTTCTCTTGGATTGAAGACATGTGCGTTGAAATCCACAAACGCGGTATTGAACATGCGCCAGACTTTTTCACAATCGATTCAGGTGATGGTGGCACAGGTGCAGCCCCTATGCCGTTAATGGACAATGTTGGTCTAACCATTCGCGAATCCCTGCCTGCAACGGTCGATATTTTATGCAAATACGGACTTCGCGATCGTATTCGTGTGATTGTAGGCGGTAAATTGATCAATCCATCCGAAGTCGCATGGGCGATCGCCACAGGTGCAGATTTTGTCACCTCAGCGCGCGGGTTTATGTTCTCACTTGGATGCATTCAAGCACTTAAATGCAACAAAAACACCTGCCCAACAGGTATCACAACGCATAACAGACGCCTTCAGCGCGGACTTGATCCTGAAGATAAGGCGGTTCGTGTTGCTAATTATCACAAGAACTTGGTGCATGAGGTTGAGGTCATATCCCACTCATGCGGCGTCGGACGCCCGCGCCTGTTAACGCGCAAACATGTACGTGTGATGCAAGATAACGGCAAATCACTCCCTATGAACGAGCTTTACCCTGAACCAGAGACAAAGTCTGATTACGCCAATTAGATCTCGCTGCAATCTAGTTCCTATTATGGGATATATTCCGGGTTTGGGATATATTCTGGCTTTGGCTTATTACAACCGTTAACAATTCCAGGTAGTTTTCTCAGGGTTTTGGAAAATTGACCAATTGTGGTTTTTGACCAACTGATTTGTGACATTCAAAAAACTGAATAGTTTCAATCAATTGTCACAGTCATTAATTTGCTATTAATCCTGTTGGTAATACGGGCTCAGCAATTAACGCAACTTTTGATCTTCTTTGCCATAATCATCTCAAACGAACCCGAAAACAAAAATGAAACGGGCATTCACAGGGAAGTATAAGATGATCTATCAAAAGTCGACAATTGAGCGCATCGCCGATTTCTTTGGACGTATTGGGTCTGGTGAAGAGGCAAAAGCAAAGCGCAATGCAAAGTTTAATTTGGACCGTCAGTTTTACCAAAAAGGTCATTCTGCTACGCCACTAAATCCGGTTGCTGCGCAACAGCTGCATATCGAAACAGCATTTCGCAAACCTTCTCGCGAGCATTTTGAAACATATCTTGCGAATAGAACAGATCACACACCACGCAAAACAAAGACAGTGTTTGTGTCAGGCAGCTCAATCAAAGTGGCAGCTTAATTTAAAGAATTTCACGCTTCATCAACATTGTTGATAGCAAAGCGCAAAAGGCCTGCTGAGCAACCCCGCAGGCCTTTTTGCTGTGTAATCGGCTATTCAGCTGGTTCAGCGCTCAAACTTAGAGACGTTTTTTGCTCCATACCAGCGATCAATTCCAATCGCTTTTGCTCAGCTTTATCGATGGATTTTTGCTTCACATGACCAAATCCACGAATGTGCTCAGGCAATTGTAACAGCTCCAGCGCCGCATTTTCGTTCAACTGGTCATTTTTACTTGAAATAACGCTTATATCCTCTTGATATTTATCAATTAAACTTATTTCAATTTTGCGCTCTTGCGCATATCCAAAGACGTCAAATGCTGTGCCTCGTAGGCCTTTAAACTTCGCCAGAATTTTAAAGACAGGTAAGATCCAAGGTCCAAATTCACGCTTTTTAATTTTACCTGTCACCGGATCCGGTTTTGATAAAAATGGCGGTGCCATGTGGAAGGTCAATTTGTAATCTTTATCACTGCCAGCAAATTGACGTTTTAAACCGTCTGCAAAAGCGCCGTTTGAATATAACCGCGCGACTTCATACTCATCTTTATAGGCCATTAGCTTAAATGCATATTTCGCAACAGCATGGGTGAGTTGCAGGTCTTTGGTTTGATCGACGGTTCTGATTTGCGCGACCATTTTTCTATAGCGATCAGAATAGGCCTGATCTTGATAATCAATAAGAATGCCAGCGCGATGCTCGATAAGCTCATCCAATGATTTGGTTTTTATATTCGGCTTGGTTTGCGCGTCGATACCTGCTTCTTTTTCGATAATTTCCGGTTCAACAACCCATTGCCGCCCTTTATCAAAGGCTTGTTTGTTTAACTCAATCGCAACGCCGTTTAATTCAATTGCTCTAAATATCGCATCACGAGATAGCGGCAACAGACCTTTTTGATAGGCAACACCGACAATAAACATGTTTGACGCGATCGCATCGCCAAACAACTTTAGTGCCAGATCACTTGAGTTCACACTGGTTAAGTTGCCATCCAAAACTGCATCTTTGAGACGTTTATGCATAAGAGCCGATGGCATTTGCAGATCAGGCTGCATGGTAAAGTCACCGGGCATAAATTCATGGGCATTGACCAGTGCTTTAGTTGTTGGATTGAGCATTCCCAAAACTTTTTCACCCGACGAGACGATGAGATCGCCACCTAACAACAAATTAGCACCACCTTCAGCAACACGAATGGTCTTAATATCCGATGGGCTGGCGGCAAGCTTTAAATGCGTGGTGACAGAGCCGCCTTTTTGTGCCAAGCCTGCCATATCGATAATGCCGCAACCTTTGCCTTCTAAATGCGCTGCCATACCTAAAAGCGCACCGATTGTAACAATACCTGTGCCGCCAACGCCGGTGATCAAAACCGAATATGGCTGATCAAGCGAGACTTCGACAGCTGGTTCCGGCAAAAGCTTGGTTTTTGCAGCCCTCGCCTTGGCCTTTTTAAGTTCAGCACCGGTTACAGTTACAAAGCTTGGGCAAAACCCATCGATACAGGAGAAATCTTTGTTACAGCTGAACTGGTCAATTTTGCGTTTCCGGCCAAATTCTGTTTCAACTGGCTGAACTGCAACGCAATTGCTTGCAACACCGCAATCCCCGCAGCCCTCACAAACATCCTCATTGATATAAACGTGTTTATCAACGCCCTTATCAATGGGGTCCATGATCCCACGTTTTCTGCGGCGGCGTTTTTCCGACGCGCAGGTTTGATCGTAAATCAGCGCGGTTACACCTTTGATCTGCGCAAGTTCGCGCTGAACCGCATCTAATTCATCGCGTGGGTAGACTTTAACGCCCTGTGGCAAGCGGCCTGTATTAATGCGCGCCAGCTCATCACCAACAAAAACCAGCTTTTCAACCCCGATGGCTGAAATCTCATCTGCAATACGGTAAACATCAACGCCACCATCCATGGCTTGGCCACCTGTGAGCGCTACAGCGTCATTATAAAGCAGCTTATAGGTTATCGTGGTGTTTGAAGCGACTGCCGCGCGCATGGCTAATATACCAGAGTGATTATAGGTACCATCACCAAGGTTTTGGAAAACATGTTGCGTATTGGAAAACTTACTTTCACCAATCCAATTGCTACCTTCAGCACCCATATGCGTATAGGCATTGGTTTTCCGGTCCATCATGATCACCATTGTGTGGCAACCAATCCCAGCATAGGCGCGTGAACCCTCAGGCACATTGGTAGATGTGTTATGCGGGCATCCGGCGCAGAAAAATAGACCACGATCAATCGGTAACGCCGAAATTTCACGCGTGCGCAAATCCTGAAGCTCTAAAATGCGCTCTGATAATTTCTTGTTCTTCTTCAAATCAACAAGATTGCCACCAATCACTATTGCGATTTGTACCGGGGATAAATCCATCTCAGACTGCAGCTGGATTTCACCATTTGCATCTTTCTTGCCGGTAATTTGCGGACGGATCGGCAAATCATAAAGGATCGATTTTAATTGATCTTCAATAAGAGAACGCTTTTCCTCAACGACGATTATGCGCTCAAGACCTTGGGCAAATTCGCTAACACCTTGCGGCTCCAAGGGCCAAGTGACCGCAACTTTATAGATTGCCAGCCCAAGCTTATCAGCCATTGCCTCATCGATGCCAAGTGCTTCGAGCGCCTGAAGCGTATCCATGTAGGATTTACCGGTGGTGACAATACCGATTTTTGGATTATCGCCACCCGTATAGACAATTTTATCTAGCTTATTTGCACGTGTATAAGCACGCACAGCATCGAGCTTATAGCGATGAAGAACAGCTTCGCGCGCTTGTGAGCTGTCACCGAGTTGAATATTCAGCCCTTGAGGCGGCATATCAAACTCAGGAAGGATTGGTTTGAACTCTTCATATCGGTGGGTGATGGATGAGGTTGATTCGATATTGTCTTTCACACATTTAAGCCCGCACCAGACCCCGGCAAATCTTGAAAGCGCCCATCCGTGCAGCCCGTAGTCCAAAATTTCAGCAACACCTGCGGGATTAAGAACAGGTATCATCGCATCTGCCATAGCAAATTCGCTTTGGTGGCAGGTTGTCGAGCTTTCGCATGTATGATCATCACCCATGACAACAAGCACGCCGCCATGTTTGGAAGATCCTGCTAGATTGCCATGACGCAACGCGTCCCCTGAACGATCAACGCCTGGTCCTTTGCCATACCAAATCCCAAACACGCCATCATACTTGCCCTCACCTCTGAGTTCGGCTTGCTGTGTGCCCCATAAAGCTGTTGCTGCTAGATCTTCATTGAGCCCGGCTTCAAATATAATATTGCGCGGTTCTAATAAGCCTTTGGCGCGGGTGAACTGTTGATCAAGCGCCCCCAATGGTGAGCCGCGATAACCAGAGATATAGCCTGCGGTGTTTAATCCATTATTTTGATCAATATGGCTCTGAGCCAAACACAGACGAATTAATGCCTGCGTACCATTTAGGAAAACTTGTTCTGAATTGATGTCGAATTTATCATTGAGATCAACATCTCTTAAGTCCGGTTTGTGCAGCATAGTTCCTCCAACTATCAACACATAAGCAAATTAGCTTCCAAGCGGCAAGTAGCGGCAGTTAAAAGCCAAAAGATTATCGCATTTAAAATTGTTCCGCTGAGACTATTCTTAGCTTTGATGTTTTCAATCTTAGATTCGTATCTATACCAGAATCATCTTTTTGATCATTTGATCAATAACGTTTTTTATCACAGATTTTCAGCATATTTTCTCATTTGGAACATTAAAATGTTCACAAATCGCCACAATTAGCGACCCATTTAACTTGATTTTTTTAGTCAAAAAAACTTTTTTTCATGCCAATTTCCGCATTAAATCGAGCATTATGTCTCACACTGTTTTTTCGCAATTTTGCCTAATAATTGGTTTTAAACACTTTTTTGTTTTCTAAGTACCCAATTTGGCATTTCAAGAGTTTCAAACTTAGAATTTGATCACATTTTTGTGCACTGCATTTGTGTTTTCAAACGCAAAAATTGGGACTATATTCCACTCATCGAAACGCCAAACGGCACTCGGGTCAGACGGCCACAAACCTTGATCAGAGATTTCGATGAAACAAACTAAATGAAACATTACGGTGCTCCACAAACGAATTTGCACCACACTAAAAGGACTAAAATTATGAAAACTCTTATTGCTCTTGCTACTGTATCTTTGATGGCTGTTTCTGGTGCGTCTGCACTATCTTTCGGTCAAGTTGACGCAGCTGTTGGCCAAAGCGACGAAATCTCAAGCGTATACGCTGGTGACGGTTTCGTATCTTACGACGAACTACGTAACAAGACTGGTGCCTACGACCGCGCAGCTTTCGATGCTGCTGACGCTGACGGCAACGGTAAATTGACACCA
>JAHDEP010000120.1 GCA_020628775.1 Rhizobiaceae bacterium
TGGCTTTTCCCACAAAAAGAACAGTAAAGCGTATTCTTTGAATCACCACCATTGCTTCCACTAACTTTGCTCATATTGTATTCCTTCCCGCTAAATTGCGGCCAACATAGCTTCAAATTGGTTTCTGAACCTTTCGTCAGAATCAACTTGATTTGCAATTACCTAGATATTCAAGCCTTTTTTAGAAAAAACTGCAATCATATCTGTAAGATTGATCAACACTAACGGCGATTCCATCAAAATAAGCTTAATACTTATTATTAATTTTGACAGAAACCCCGTATAAATCAGTGTTTTCAACCTATTCTTCGGAAGTTTCACCTTCCATTGCTGCACGTGAAGAGATCACGCGATCGACCAAACCAAAGCTCTGAGCTTCTTCCGCATCCATAAAATGGTCACGATCAAGAGTTTGCTCAATTGTTTCATAGTCCTGGCCAGTGTGCTCAACATAGACTTCATTCAGACGACGTTTCATCTTCAAAATGTCTTGCGCATGACGCTCAATATCAGATGCCTGACCTTGGAAACCGCCTGAAGGCTGGTGAACCATGATGCGCGCATTTGGCGTTGCAAAACGCATATCCTTGTGACCTGCGCACAACAACAATGAACCCATTGATGCTGCTTGGCCTGTACACAATGTTGAAACTGCCGGCTTGATAAACTGCATGGTGTCATAAATTGCCATACCCGCAGTCACCACACCACCTGGTGAGTTGATGTAAAGTGCGATTTCCTTTTTCGGGTTTTCAGCTTCTAGGAAAAGAAGCTGCGCACATACCAATGTCGCCATTTGGTCTTCAACTGGGCCTGTAATAAAAATGATGCGTTCTTTCAGCAATCTTGAGAAAATGTCATATGAGCGCTCGCCACGGTTCGTTTGCTCAACGACCATCGGCACGAGTGCCATTGCTGTATCAACTGTATTTGCCATCCTCGGCCCCTGTTCTTCTATCTGCCCAAAAATCTGGGTCTAATTTTTCGTCATCTATAGATATGTTCTTTATACGCTGAGCTTCAAGACGACATATCGAAATAAACACCTACTTGTGACCGATACCCTATTAACGGCAGGTAAAAATCCCGCAAGACTTTTAACAAGAGCACAAAATACGAGGGTTTACCGTAAACATAACCCTAAATTCCGCTCACAAATCCCGAGCATTGCGGATAAATCGGCAAAATTTGATCTAATCACACTAGTTGATTCGCCATTCGCGAGGCTTAATCTATCGCAAAAATACTAGTTTTGAGGAGTTGTTCACGATGACTTATCAATTTATAAGCGCATGCAAACTAAGCGGGGCGTAATACGTGGTTGATCAAACGAATACCCAGGATATGGGCACAAATCTTCAAGGTTCAAGTCTGCAGCAGGACACAGTCCTTGATGTTAAATTCACCGGAACAGCAAAAGAATATTTCGGGATTTGGATCGTCAATATCCTACTGAGCATTCTCACTTTGGGTATTTATTCAGCCTGGGCGAAGGTCCGTCGCAAGCGGTACTTTAATGGCAATACCTGGATCGCGGGTCATAATTTTGAATATCACGCAAATCCTGTGTCTATTCTCAAAGGCCGTATCATCGTTTTTGTGCTGTTTGTGGCCTATAATTTAACAGCAAATCTTGCGCCCGAAGTTGCAGGAATTCTGACTTTGATACTAGCTATCGTTCTACCTTGGCTGATCAATAAAGGATTGTCCTTTAACGCCCGCATGACCAGTTACCGCAATATTCGTTTTGGATTTGAAGGCAATTATTGGAAAGCACTCCTAACGCTGGTCATTCTGCCATTTGTTGGCTTCTTATCCCTCGGGCTTTTGCTGCCACTATCCACTCAACAACAAGCAAAATACATCTATTCAAACCATAGTTTTGGAAATGCAAAATTTGCAACGCACTTTTCGCTAAAACCTTTGTACAAAGCTTTGTTCATTTCAGCGCTTTTGCTCTTTGGATCTATTCTCGTCATTGGTCTTATAGTGGCTGGAACAACAGGCATTTTAGCCGCGTTTGAATCAATCGATGAAGAAATGCTCTCAGATCCGGCAAATATATTTATATTCCTGCCATTTATCGTGGTTCTTTATCTGGGAATGATCTTCACCTTCATTTTGCCCTATATCTATTACAGTGTGAGATCGTTTAATCTTGCTATCAATCATCTAACACTTGATAGCAAACACAGATTTGGCTCAAACGTAGTCGTTCGAGAATATGCTTGGATCTTGGTATCAAATCTCATCGTTACACTTCTTACGCTTGGATTGATGGCGCCTTGGGCACATGTGCGAAAAATGAAATATCTTGCGGCACATTTCTTCATTCTCCCTCAAGGATCGCTGGATGAATTTGTTGATCGCGAACGCAGTGAAGGCAATGTTGCATCATCTGAATATATGGATCTCGATGGAATTGATTTTGGACTTTAGGCTAGATAAAAATGCATAACATTCGCGGTCGAATATTTACCAAAATTAGCTCCGAGAGCACCAATTGCACAATGGTGTATTTGCCCGATGGCTCAATTGAGTTTGGCGATGCGCATGACAAAATCTATTCGCACAGCGATATCGAACACATCACAGACCGATTGGGTTCGATCCCAAGGCGCATTACGTTTATAGATGGTATTGTGTTTGAAACGCCCGATAATGATGGCATTGATGCGATATTCTCCGATCAAATATCTTGGCTTGCAAAACTATCAAACAGCCTAGACCAATGGCGAAAACCGTTGATATTCTTGGTTATCGCAACAGTGTTAGCGATCTTTATTGTGTTTAAATATGGCCTGCCTGTGGGTGCAAGGATTGCAGCTTATCTAACGCCAGATATTGTTGCTCAAACCATTGATACATCTGCCTTAGAAACCATCGATAGCATTATGTTATCGCAAAGTAATCTGCCTGAAGAACGACAAGACGCAATCACGCGTGAGTTTGAAGATTTGGTCGCCGTAGCACAACGTCTTAATTATCCGCATATTGATAATATGCAGCTATTATTCCGCGATGGCGGATCTGTGGGTGCCAATGCATTTGCGCTTCCCGGCGGCACAGTCATCGCAACAGATCAATTTATCGAACTTGCAGAAGATGATGATGAAATCATTGCCGTGCTTGCACACGAAATTGGTCATGTGCGTCACCAACATAGCCTGCGGCAAATATACGAAGCGATGGGGCTCTACGCCATGTTTACGATGATTGGCGGCGGCGGCATCGATCTCAGCCAAGAAGTTGTCAATCAGGCAGCTTTTGTATTTCAACTTAACGCATCACGTGATTTTGAAACTGAATCCGATGATTTCGCCATCAAACTTTTAAAAGCCGATGGTCGGGATCCAAGCTACTTAGCAAACATCTTAAGACGACTAACCAAACAGTGCGAAGATTGTGAAGATGGGCCAGAATGGTTATCAACCCACCCCGCACCTGACGGGCGCATTAAAGCGATTATCGACAAAAGCAGATAGCGGAGCCAATCATGCCAACATTGCATCAGATTACCCCATTTATCCCGGTTAAATCATTAGACAATGCGGTTGATTTTTATTCGAAATATCTGAAATTTAATTGCACGTTTAAAGCTGATAATTATGCCTTTTTAAGACATGATCAGATTGCAATTCGCATCGTGCAAGTTGATGATGATATTGATCTTTCGGTCCCTGAACGCCAAAATTCGTTCTATATTGACGTAACAGACATTGATGCGCTTTATGAAAGTTTAGAAGCTGAGCTTTCAACTCTGCCCCAAGGGCGGGTTCGAGCGCCGTTTAATCAAGATTACGGCCAGAGAGAGTTTCACGTAATCGATGAAGACTGCACGCTCATTTTCTTTGGAGAAGCGATCAAGCAGGCTTAACTTGCTTGTTCAAAACAACCAAAGCTACCCAATTTACCACCGAAGAACATTAGCGGCGAACCATCTGATAATGCTGCACGTTCAACTTCGCCGACCATGATCATGTGATCCCCGCCCTCGTGGCAAGCAGATTTGCGGCATTCAAACCGTGCTAAACATCCGTCAATCAGCGGCGTACGCGCATCATTATAGTGCCAATTCAAACCGTCAAATGCGTTTGACGACTTGGCAAATCCATTACAAATTTCGGCTTGATCTTCAGTGAGGACATGAATTGCAAAATGGCTTGAGCGCTCAAAATGCGGATAGCGGCTGGAAAATTTAGACGGTGACCACAACACAAGTGGCGGATCCATCGAAACTGATGAAAAACTGTTGGCAGTCATGCCCAATGGACCATCATCTGTTGATGTTGTCACCACAGTCACACCAGTACCAAAACGACCTAATGCTTGTCTAAATTTACGACTATTATCAGCCGTTGGCTGAAAACTATTCATTTGCAACATAGATACAATCCCCAATCAATTGTTATCTATGCATAACAGCAGACAAAAAACAAATCAATGGTGTATCAATTTTATTTCACAGTCGAATATATTCTGCAATTTTCTCGATCATTCATTCATCAAAGAACGTCATAGAGCATACAAGCACGGCACAAGCTCCACAGTATGAAACCTAATTATTCTATTGAAAAAATTGATTAAACGGGAGTTGAGATCAAACTATTCGCTACGGAAAATCGGATCTTTTCGGTTTGCACCAATGAAGTTCGGATTGAGAGTTTTCTCTTTACAATAACGTAAAGGCGTACCATCAAATTGTGCAAGAACGCCCCCTGCTCCGCGCAATACTGCATCCGCGGCCGCGGTATCCCATTCATTTGTTGGTGCGAATCTTGGATAAAAATCAGCACTTCCCTCTGCAACCATACATATTTTTACAGAGCTTCCCGCATGATGAATTTTATAATCGCTGAAGTGATTTAAAAACGCATTGGTTTCATCATTGATGTAATTTGGGCTGGCAACAATACGCGGCGGCATATTACAGGTCGAAACGCTTATTTCGGTCACATCACCAGCTATTCTGCGCCAAGCCCCGATAGTTTCCCCACCCCAATAACAAGTGTCTTGAACTGGAACATAAACCACGCCAAATGCTGGTTCACCTTTGACGATGAGCGCAATATTGACGGTGAACTGACCATTCTTTTTGATAAATTCTCGCGTACCATCGAGCGGATCCACCAACCAATAAATGGAATCACAAGAAACCGCTTTTAAATGCGATAAGTTTTCTTCAGAGACGACCAAAACCCCAGGGGTAAGCTTAGCTAAGCTTTCTTCAATGATATCATTGGCCGCAAGATCAGCCTTGGTTACCGGCGAATTATCTGATTTTATTGAAATATCTGGATTGGATTGGCTATAAACTTCCATAATAGCTGCACCAGCTTTACAAGCGATTGCCAAAAGCTTTTCTTGAAACTCGGTCTGCTTAAGCAGCTCGAGGTCGATTTGGATTTCGTCAGCCACAACCCAACCTAATCACAGTTTACGCAACAGTATTATGCTCACAACGTGGTAAACAAAGCCCTACCACCAAACACAGACTGCTTATTTAGCAGTCAATGCCTGTTTTATCGGAATGTCAAATATCGATTACGTAAGATAACGACTATTTTTACAAAACAGCCGCTTCAACAGCTTTCAACTGCGTCAACAAGCCCGACAGCTCATCAATTGGCACCATATTGGGGCCATCTGATGGCGCATTATCAGGATCTTGGTGAGTCTCAATAAATAATGCAGCACAGCCAACAGCAACTGCGGCCCGTGCAAGTACAGGAACCATGCGACGATCTCCACCTGTTGTGGCGCCAAGACCACCAGGCTGCTGAACACTATGGGTCGCGTCAAACACCACCGGATAACCAGTTTCAGCCATAATCGGCAATCCTCTGAAGTCCGAAACAAGCGTGTTATAACCAAAGCTCGTCCCACGCTCGCACAGCATGATGCGCTCATTACCCGTTGATGCAATTTTCTCAGCAACGTTTTTCATGTCCCATGGGGCTAAAAACTGTCCCTTTTTGACATTGATGGCAGCGCCTGTTTTCCCCGCAGCCAATAGTAAATCTGTTTGGCGGCACAAAAACGCCGGGATCTGCAAAATATCTGCAACTTCTGCTGTTTTATCACATTGGTATTGATCGTGGATGTCAGTTACCACCGGGCAACCAAATTCAGACTTAACCTTAGCTAAAATCTCCAAGCCTTCATCAATGCCAACCCCGCGTTGGGATGAAACTGATGAACGATTGGCCTTATCAAAGCTCGATTTATAGACAAATTTCACATTGGCTTCTTCGCAAGCCGCAGCGATTTTTTCAGCCATAAAGAGCGCATGATCCAAGCCCTCAATCTGACAGGGACCGGCTAATATCGAAAACGGCAATCCAGTTCCAATTTCGATATCACCAACGTTAAATTGCTTTGCTGAATTTGTCATAAAATACCTTTATAAACGCTTTCCTATAAAACGCTTTCCCTACAAGACGCTCTCAATGCGTGCGACATCAACGGGGTTGTTTAATTCCCAAAATACTCTGCCGCGAGCGTCGACTTCAACGCAGGCAACACTTTCGCCATTTTCCAAAAATCTAAGTTGCTCAAGACCTTCATTGCGTTCCAAAACGCCTTCCGGCCAAGTCATATATTGTGCCAACGCATCAGGGCGATAAGCATAAACACCAACATGATGGAATACTGGAACTTGCTCCTGCGGTTTCCCCTCAGGCACAAATGGGATCACTTCTTTTGAGAAATAGAGCGCTTTTCCGCTTTGATCAAATACTGCAGTTGTGCCACCAACGCGCCCTGCCGCGCGATCATTCTTAAAGTTATCAAATGTTTCCTGATCACATCTTAGAACCGGCGTTGCGACGCTAAAGCTTTGATCACTCGCCATTTTTTCAATCAGATCTTCAACAAACCAATGCGGAGTTAATGGTGCATCACCCTGCAAGTTCACAATTAAATCTGGCGTTCCATCCAAATATTGCAAAGCATCGGCGCAGCGCTCGGTTCCATTAGCGCAATCCTCGCTGGTCATAATGACCTTGCCACCAAAGGCTTCCACATGCTCTTTAATGCGATCATCATCGGTTGCCACAAACACATCATCAACATTGGACACAGCTTTTGCGGTCTCCCACGAGCGCTGGATCAAAGTTTTTGACACACCGTCGGATCCTTTAAGCGCAACAAGCGGTTTGCCGGGGTAACGCGTTGACGCATAACGAGCCGGAATTAGGATCGTAGTTTTCAAGATGTCACTCCTGCGCGCAAACAATCGTGAATATGCAGAACACCCGTGAGTTCATTGTCTTCATTTGCGACAACACAACAGGTAATTTCGCGGCTATTCATAAGCTTCAAAGCCTGGGTCGCATATTGCGAAGCGTTAATAGTAATCGGATTTGTCGAACACACTTCCGATGCGTTGAGGTTCCATAAATTCTTAGCGTTCCGTCTCAAGTCACCATCGGAAATCACGCCGTGAATTTTGCCGTTTTCGATGACAACCGCCATGCCGAGCGACTTCTCTGATATTGTAATAACCACTTCAGACATTGGCGTATCTGGTGCAACAATTGGGAGCGCATCATCCACATGCATAAGATCCGCAACTTTTAAAAACTTTGCACCAAGCTTCCCACCGGGATGGTATTTGTGAAAATCTTCGGGTTCCGACCCGATCATATTGATCAAGCCCACAACCAACGCATCACCAATCGCAAGACTTAATGTGGTGGTTGTTGTTGGTGCCAATCCATTTGGGCAAACTTCTTCAAGTTTGCCATAAGTAATTGCAATTTCTGAACTTTTCGCCAGAGTGCTATCATCATTTGCAGTGATTGAAATGATCGGAATATTATATTCCAAGCAAAAGCTCATGACCTGAAACAGCTCAGATGTTTCACCCGAATTTGATAAGGCTAGAACAACGCTATCTTTGCTGATTTGACCTAAATCACCATGGCTCGCTTCCGCCGCGTGCAAAAATAGTGATGGTTGGCCAATTGAGGAAAAAGACGAAGAAATCTTGCGCGCAACCAGTCCGGATTTGCCAATCCCGACGACCACTAGAGGTCCTGTAGAATTTTTAATCAAGTGAAGAGACTTTAGGATTTTATCATCGATTTTCTCGCTAAAATCCAACAGCGCATTCGCTTCAGAGACGATTGCATCTCGGCATATTTTTAAAATATCTTCGTCTGAGACATCAATCATTTTGCTATCAATCACCGCAGCAAACACCTTCTGTTATAAACGCCCACTATACTCGCCCATCATGTCGGCAGCAAATGTATTACGCATATCCCTTCTAACAAGCAACCTTCTAATTCGATCCCTCCTCGTAAACCACATGAGAGTGCTCAGATTAACCACTTATTCAGCATAGCTTTATTTTAGTCTCACTCTTTAAATCAGCGTTTAGAACTAACGCGTAAATTGTGGCTGAGTGATTATTTAAGTCGGGGAGCATGAAAATGCCGATTATGATAACCGGAGGTGCCGGTTATATTGGAAGCCATATGATGTGGGCGTTGCTTGATCGCGGGGAAACTCCGGTCATTGTGGACAGATTATCAAGCGGTTTTCGTTGGGCCATTCCATCGGAAGTACCGTTTTATCAGGTAGATATCGCCGATCGCGATACGATTGCTAAGATCATTAAAGAACATAAGATTGATGCAATTGTGCATTTCGCTGGGTCGATTTCAGTACCTGAATCAATTGCAAATCCGCTCGCTTATTACAAAAACAACACCATCAATTCACAAGGTCTTATTCAGACCGCGCTGGACTGCGGTGTTGAGGCAATGGTTTTCTCATCAACGGCTGCCGTTTATGGAACACCGACATCAACCAAGCCGGTGAAGGAAGATAACGCATTACGACCGCAATCTCCTTACGGCCATTCAAAACTGATGACAGAACGTATGTTGCAAGATACGTCAAACGCACATGATGTGTTTAACTATTCAGCTCTGCGTTATTTCAATGTTGCAGGTGCAGACCCGAAAGGTCGAACAGGTCAATCAACAAAGGGCGCTATGAGCCTGATTAAAGTTGCATGCGAGACAGCTGCCGGCAAACGCGATCATATTGAGGTCTTCGGAACGGATTATAATACCCCCGACGGCACATGCATTCGCGACTTCATCCACGTCACAGATCTGGTAAACGCCCATTTGGCAGCGCTTGATAAACTTCGCGGTGAAGG
>JAHDEP010000121.1:0-4564 GCA_020628775.1 Rhizobiaceae bacterium
CTGACCGCTTGCTACATTGCCGGCTAAGGTTATTGGCTTATTATTCTCATCTCGCACCAATGCAAAGCCACGTTTGAGCACATTGGTGTAGGCCAGAGATTGCATTATGCGATCGTGCGCTTGTAATTGCTGTGACAAGCGTCCGAGGAGGCTTTTGACCGCATTGTCATTGCGTGCTGAATATTGATCTATCTGAGACCGGTTTTGACCAATCCTTTTTATGATCTGTTGCGGCACAGGTTGCAGCGTACGGTCCAAACGTTCCAGACTTGTTTTCTTGCGATCACCGATGCGCTCAAAGCTTGTACTTAAGCGCTGACCAATTTGTTGCACGCGGGCATTGCGGTCGCGCAATGCTGCGAGAAGAGCAATGGGCGTTAAGCGATTAACCGCCAGATCAAAGCCACGACGTTTGTTGATCGTGTTTAAATGAATAGCTTTAGAGAGATTACTCGTTGCTTCATCTATGCGTCGTCTGGGCAATGCTAACAGATTATCAAGCGATGGTAATCCGCGCGAAAGCGCAATGAAATTTTGCCGTCTTTGATCGACATTGCGAGAACTTGCTGAGCGTAAACGAGCAGATAAATTCGATAGGCTCGCTTCAAGATCAGCCTTCACAGGAACAGACATTTCCGCAGCACCTGTGGGCGTTGGCGCGCGCTCATCTGCGACAAGATCTAATAGCGTCCAATCGGTCTCGTGCCCCACCGCAGAAATAAGCGGAATATCAGATTGATCTGCAGCTCGAACCACCGCTTCATCGTTAAAGCCCCAAAGATCTTCTAAACTACCACCACCGCGGGCGACAATAATTAGATCAGGTTTGGTCATGCCTGAAGTATCATCAAGCGCATTAAATCCATTTATTGCAGCAGCGACTTCATCACCGCTGGTTTCCCCTTGCACGCGTACCGGCCAAACGATCACATGAACCGGAAAACGATCAGATATCCGATGCAAAATATCGCGGATAACCGCACCTGTCGGAGATGTCACAACGCCAATTGTTTTGGGAAGATAAGGCAGCAATTGTTTGCGGTTCGCATCAAACAAGCCTTCAGCTGCTAGCTTTTTCTTGCGTTCTTCCAACAGCGCCATAAGCGCGCCCGCACCTGCGGGTTCAAGCTGTTCGATAACTATCTGATATTTAGATGACCCTGGGAAAGTGGTGATTTTCCCTGTCGCAATCATCTCCATGCCTTCTTCGGGCTTGAATTTAAGGCGATTAAACACACCTTTCCAAACCACGGCATCCATCCGGGCTTTTTGGTCTTTTATGGAAAAATATGCATGACCAGATGAGTGTTGTCCGCGAAACCCAGAAATCTCACCGCGAACTCTGACGTGGGTAAACGCTGTTTCGACCGTTTTTTTGATCGAGCCAGAAATTTCTGTGACGGTATATTCCGCCATATTGGATATTTGTTGCGAGCTCATAAACTGACCCCGCCTTTATATCCATTTCCGCTTTGCATTAGATATCCAAGTTTGCAACGCTCAGTGCATTGTCCTGAATAAATTCGCGTCGAGGTTCTACTTCATCACCCATAAGGCGTGAGAACAGATCATCGGCATTAACAGCATCACTGATTTTAACCTGCAGCAATGAGCGCACATTTGGATCCAGTGTGGTTTCCCAAAGCTGATCCGCATTCATCTCACCCAAACCTTTATAACGTTGGATGTCGGTCAAACCTTTGCGTCCCATTGAGAACACGCTATCAAGTAGCGCCATCGGGCCTCCGATGATTTCAACAGCTGCTTTACGTCTCAGCGTTGCTGGTTCATCATAAACATCTTTCAAACGCTCATTCAGCTGATGAATAGCTTGTGCGTCTTGGCTTGCAAGAAGTGCCGCATCCAAAAGTGCAATCTCTGTCACGCCGCGAACAACGCGTTCAAGCAACAGCCCACCAGTATCGGTCACTTTCCCACTCCAGCCACGTTCGGTTTCGTCAGAAATCATGTCCATGCGTTCGGCAACACGTGTCGCCAGCGCTGCCGCTTGTGCAGGATCAGCAAATGTTTCCGCTGATAACGCACCGGCAATTGCTGCCTGCTCAACGAGCGATCTGTTGTAACGAGAATGAAGACCATCAAGTAGTGTGCGTAAACGCAATGCATCATCAACAACTGAACGTAGATCCAATCCGGCACGCACTTCACCAGAAGCAACTTCAAGTGCAGCTTCCTCAAGCCCTGACGTAATCAGATAATCTTCAAGTGCCGCCTGATCTTTCAAATAGCGAGAGGACTTACCGCGCGCCACTTTGTAAAGCGGTGGCTGAGCAATATACAAATGCCCACGTTCAATAAGCTCCGGCATCTGACGGAAGAAGAATGTCAAAAGCAATGTGCGAATGTGTGCGCCATCGACATCCGCATCCGTCATGATGATAATTTTGTGGTAGCGCAGCTTGTCAGCGTTAAACTCGTCCTTACCGATACCTGTGCCAAGCGCTGTAATCAGCGTGCCAATTTCCTGCGACGATAGCATCTTATCAAAGCGCGCACGTTCAACGTTCAAGATCTTACCACGCAGTGGCAGAATGGCCTGATTATCACGCGAACGGCCTTGTTTGGCCGATCCACCCGCTGAATCACCCTCCACTAGGAAGACTTCAGATTTTGTTGGGTCGCGTTCGGAGCAATCGGCAAGTTTCCCCGGAAGCGATGCAATATCAAGCACGCCTTTTCGGCGGGTTAATTCGCGTGCACGACGGGCAGCTTCACGTGCATGAGCTGCTTCACAAACTTTGCCGACAAGAATCTTAGCCTCATTTGGATGCTCTTCAAGCCACATGCCTAAAGCTTCGTTCATCTGGCTTTCCACCACAGGGCGCACCTCGGACGAAACCAGCTTATCTTTGGTTTGTGATGAGAATTTCGGATCTGGAACTTTAACCGATAAAACAGCTGTTAAACCTTCGCGGCAGTCATCGCCAGTGAGAGATACTTTTTGTTTTTTGGTCAAACCAGATTTGTCAGCATAGCCTGTAACTTGGCGCGTTAGAGCGCCGCGGAAACCAGCCATATGTGTGCCGCCATCGCGCTGTGGAATGTTATTGGTAAAACACAAAACATTTTCGTGGTAGCTTTCGTTCCACCACATCGCGACTTCAACGGTGATCCCATCACGTTCACTAGAAATTGTGATTGGATCGTCAACCAATGGCTTTTTCGTGCGATCGAGATAGCGTACAAATGCCTCAAGCCCACCTTCATAATAAAGTTCATCAGAACGAACATCTGAATGACGATTATCGGTTAGAACAATTCGAACACCAGAATTTAGGAACGCAAGCTCGCGCAAACGATGCTCAAGCGTTTCATACTTAAATTCAGTCATTGTAAATGTTTCAGTCGATGGCAAGAATGTAACTTCTGTACCTGAACGGCCTTCGCGGTCTCCAGTTTTTGCAAGAGGCGCATCAGCAACACCGTGGGTAAAGCTCATTTCGTGAACTTCATTGTCGCGGTGGATTTTCATTTTCAGCCAAACGGATAGCGCATTCACCACGGAAACACCCACACCGTGAAGTCCACCGGAAACTTTATAGGAGTTTTGGTCAAACTTACCGCCGGCGTGTAGCTGCGTCATGATCAATTCAGCAGCGGACACACCTTCTTCCTCGTGAATGCCTGTTGGGATGCCGCGACCATTATCGGTGACCGTACATGACCCATCAGCATTAAGCGTGACTGTGACAATATCAGCGTGACCAGCAAGGGCTTCGTCGATCGCGTTATCAACAACCTCATAGACCATGTGGTGCAAACCTGAACCATCATCGGTGTCACCGATATACATACCTGGGCGTTTGCGAACCGCATCAAGTCCTTTTAAAACTTTGATTGAATCAGCGCCATATTCAGCACTATTTTCGTCCATTGGAGTGTCGTTCATTAAAACCCAAATCCTGTTTGGTTGCGTATGTATAATTAGACATGCGAATCACGCAAAAATCATATGCTTAATCTATAATCGCAAGTGCTTTGAATGCCAAATTTGCAGGTCGATTTCGTGAGTGTTTTCACGGATTTTTTCGATAATTCAGTGCCTTGGAGTAAGATTGACCCAAATGTTAGATAACGTTGATAAAAATATGGATGATATACCGGAAAAAAATGTCGAATTTGTGCCGCCGGCGCCTGTGCCGCGGACAACAATACCGTCAATTTTTGAGGTAATTAAATCAACCTTGTCCAACCCATTAGAGGTTTGGGGGCAGCCGTCTTATACGCTACCGTGGATTAAGACTAAATTTCTCAATGAACGCATCTTAATCGCTAATGATCCTGACCTTGTGCATTATGTGCTCGTTGAAAACGCAAAAAATTACCGTATGGCAACAGTGCGACAGCTTATTTTACGGCCAATCTTGCGCGATGGCTTGTTAACGGCTGAAGGTTTGGTGTGGAAGCGCTCGCGCAAATCGGTCGCGCCCGTGTTTGCCCCGCGACATGCCAAAGGGTTTGCCAAACTCATGCATCAACGCGCCGTCCAATATGCTGAGAAATACGAACCTATCGCGCTAGAAAATGAAACAGTTGATGTGTC
>JAHDEP010000121.1:4664-6842 GCA_020628775.1 Rhizobiaceae bacterium
TGGGCGCTTTATTGCGTCGCAAATTCCCCAAAACATCGCGAATTGATGGAGGAGGAAGCCGATAAAGTTCACGAAAATAAGGTTGATCCTGTTGATTGGCTGGATGAAATGCCGTGGACGCGTGCCGTTTTTGAAGAGACCATGCGGCTCTACCCACCTGCACCGTCGATAAATCGCGCACCTTTGACCGATGATAAATGGACGTCTGCAAGCGGAGAAGTTGTGACGATTGAAAAGGATACAACGGTTCTTGTCATGCCTTGGACGTTGCATCGTCATGAGAAATTATGGGATGATCCAAGGGTCTTTCGGCCAGAGCGTTTTCTGCCGGAAAACAAGGCAAAACTTCATAGATTTCAATATCTTCCATTTGGTGCAGGGCCGCGAGTTTGTATCGGTGCAACATTTGCGTTGCAAGAAGCAATCATCGCTTTGGGTGTCTTGCTTCGAAACTATCGGTTTGATGTAACTGAACAGACAGATCCATGGCCTGTACAAAAATTGACCGTTCAACCGCAAGGCGGCTTGCCAATGACCGTTAGGCTGCGTGGTCATGAGTAGAATAAGATTATTTCCAAAATGGAAATAATCTTATTCTTTAGCTCTCGATTGACAAATAATTGGCTGTCTTTAATAACGATAGAAAATTTCGATCATATAATAAGTGGAGCAACACATGGCCATGCAAGAACGAAACGGTCTTAAAATTCATCAAGGACTTTATGATTTCCTCGTAAATGAAGCGCTGCCAGGATCCGGCGTAGACGAAGCCAAGTTTTTTGAAGAATTCTCCGCACTTATCCACGATCTTGGGCCAAAAAATAAAGATCTATTGGCAAAGCGCGATGACTTACAAAATAAGATCGATGCATGGCACCGTGACAATGGCGCCCCACATGATCTGGAAGTTTACAAAAGCTTTTTGAAAGACATCGGCTATCTTGTGCCGGAGGGCGATAAGTTTGCAGTTAGCACAAGCAATGTTGATAGCGAAATTTGCGAAATTGCAGGCCCGCAGCTCGTTGTGCCTATTATGAATGCAAGATTTGCTCTGAATGCAGCCAATGCGCGCTGGGGTTCATTATATGATGCGCTTTACGGCACTGATGCATTATCTGAAGATGATGGTGCGGAAAAAGGTAAAGGCTATAACCCAGTCCGCGGGGCAAAAGCGATTGCCTGGGCTCGAGATTTCCTTAATGAAAGCGCTCCGCTTTCCGGCAACTGGCATGACGCAAAAGCGCTTAGCGTTTCTGGAGGTCAGCTTGAAGTAGAGCTTTCTAATGGTGACAAAGTTGGCTTGAAAGATGGTGGCCAATTTGCCGGTTACGGCGGTGAAGCAGACGCACCATCAAAAATTCTTCTCGTGAAAAACGGAATGCATGTTGAAATCGCCATTGATCCAAATAGTCAAATTGGTAGCGAAGATGCTGCGGGTATTTCAGATGTCATCTTAGAATCTGCGCTCACATCAATTATGGATTGCGAAGATTCCATCGCTGCCGTTGATGGTGAAGATAAAACCGTTGTTTACCGCAACTGGCTTGGCTTGATGAAGGGCGATCTTGAGGAAACACTTGAGAAAAACGGTAAAACCATCGTCAGAAAGCTAAACCCGGACCGCAAATATACAGCAGCTGATGGGTCTGATCTGACATTATCTGGCCGCGTTCTTATGTTGATCCGCAATGTGGGTCACCTTATGACCAACCCGGCTATCCTTGATAAAGACGGTAATGAAGTACCTGAAGGCATGATGGATGCGATGATCACTGGTTTGATCGCACTTCGTGATATCGGACCAGATGGCCGCCGCGCAAACTCCAAAGAAGGCTCAATGTATATCGTTAAGCCGAAAATGCATGGTCCTGATGAAGTTGCATTTGCAAGCGAAATCTTCGGTCGTGTTGAGCAAACACTCGGCATGGCGCCGAACACGCTTAAAATGGGTATTATGGACGAAGAGCGCCGCACCACGGTTAATCTTAAAGAATGTATCCGCGCCGCAAAAGAACGCGTTGTTTTCATTAATACAGGCTTCTTAGATCGTACCGGCGATGAAATGCATACGTCCATGGAAGCAGGTCCGATGATCCGTAAAGGAGATATGAAGCAGGCCGCTTGGATTGCCGCATATGAAAATTGGAATGTTGATATTGGTTTGGAATGTGGCCTTGC
>JAHDEP010000121.1:6942-9153 GCA_020628775.1 Rhizobiaceae bacterium
CGTGCCACATTGCGTATTTCAGCGCAGCATATGGCAAACTGGTTGCATCACGGCGTGGTGACAGAAGACCAGATTGTTAGCACCATGAAAAAGATGGCAGCTGTGGTTGATGGCCAAAATGAAGGCGATGCAAATTACACAAATATGGCTGGCAATTTTGACGGATCAATCGCATTCCAAGCAGCGCTTGAATTGGTTCTAGAAGGCAAAGCTCAGCCAAGCGGTTATACAGAGCCTGTTCTGCACCGCCGCCGCTTAGAATTAAAAGCGAGCTAAACAATACTACAAATCAAAAAAAGCCCCGGAGATTGTGAAATCAATTTCCGGGGCTTTTTTAATTTAAACTAACTAGAAAACCGTCTTATTGAATAACGATCACTTTCGTGCGGCGACCAGGTTTCACACGTTCATAAAGATCGATAATATCCTGGTTGATCAAGCGAATACATCCAGAAGAGGCAGCCGTTCCGATGGAATTCCATTCAGGAGTTCCGTGTAGGCGATACAACGTATCCTGCTTGGTTTCGCTATCAAATAGGTACAATGCGCGTGCGCCAAGCGGATTACGTAGACCTGGCTTCATGCCACCATCCGCATATTTTCTCAAACGCGGTTGACGTTGGATCATCTCTTTTGGCGGTGTCCAGGTTGGCCATGGGCGTTTCCAAGCGACATATGCTTCGCCTTCCCATGCAAATCCGGCACGACCAACACCAATACCGTAGCGAACAGCTTTTCCGCCGCCCAAGATGTAATAAAGGTGACGCTGTTTTGTGTTAACGATCACCGTATTTTTCGGATGACGTGTTCTAAATTTTACGATTTGGCGATGGAATTTTTTGTCCAATTTATTGATAGGAACCGCAGGAACACGGAAGCCACCATCGGTTACTGAACCATAAGCATCGGAATAAATTGTTCCAACTTTGTTTTTCGATGGTGAGTTAGAAACTTTGTTGGTTGTCTCACTCGATGTTGTACATCCCACTAAAAGCGCAGATGTTGAAACCAGTCCAAGCTGAAGAAATTTGCGACGCTGCATGATAATACTCGATATCCCCAATCGTAATTTGCCAGTTAAGGCAAATCTCATGATTATGGTTTATTTTGTATTAATAACGACTTGCAAGCCCTAAACCGATTAATAACGCGAATGTTATCAATAATTCCAACGCTATTGCGTTTGTGCAACGCTTTGGCGGTATAGGGAATCATACTAAAGTATTATTTAGGCGCTTTTTTAGGGGTATTAGGCTTTGTAGGCTTAACATAAGGTCGGCCTGATGCGATTTGATGCACGGCATCCGCAGGGATGTTATTTGCAAATTTAATGTGCGAGCCAACTTCTGTAACTTCCATTACCACCGCAGCTAACTTGTATGGAAAATTTTGCAGCAATAAGTAAAGATCCTGACCACGGGTCAACATAAATGGCAACTTAAGCTGCGCACCGCCTTCAGATAAATCGACAATCATGCCTTTCATGACGCTATATCCGCGCAAACCGTCCTTCATATAACCAACTTTGCAAGGCGCATACATTTGTCGTCGCACATGCTCACGTTTTTCCTCAACGATTAAACGTGAGAGAAAATTACCTGAATTACCTTTACTTTGACCTTTGGACGATTTTTGTCCGACCATCATACTGCCTTACTACCGTGAAAATACTAGGTATGATTATCAGCCAATCTTCTTAAGAATCTATTTAATACTTTCGGGTGAGCATATGACTTTGGTTTAAATATTTGAATTTTTGGACTAATTATTGCGCAATTGACCTGTAATTTGACCCAAAACTGCATTTGCAGCATCCAAAACGTTCGAACCGGGACCAAATATCTCCGCAACACCTGCATCTTTTAACATCTGATAGTCTTGCTCGGGAATCACCCCGCCACAAACAACAATGATGTCATCTGCATTTCGGTCTTTCAGCATTTGGATAAGTTCAGGGATGAGTGTCTTATGCCCAGCAGCTAGCGAAGATACCCCAATGACATCAACTTTGCTGGAAACAGCTTTATCGGCAATTTCCACTGGTGTTTCAAACATGTCGGATAATTCCACCTCAAAGCCCATATCGGCAAACGCAGTTGAGATAATTTTCGCGCCGCGATCATGGCCATCCTGACCCATTTTGGCGACCAGAATATGCGGCTGCTTGTCTCGCTGGGTGGTGATATCAGAAATCTTTTTCTTCAAGTTCTC
>JAHDEP010000122.1:0-7051 GCA_020628775.1 Rhizobiaceae bacterium
GCCGTCAACTCCGAAAACTCCAACTCAACTTCCTTCGTTTTTCCATTTGAAACAATCAAATAAGTTCCATTCTCATTTGGCCCAGCCTCCACAACATCTCGAACATCCACAAAACGGATATTCACCAACTCCCCCAAACGGCCCCCAGATTCCAAAGAGATCAACCAGCCCAACGCACGCATAACCTGTATAGGTGAGCTAGATTCATCCTTAACGAGTTGACAGGCAAAAAGAGTGACACTCCGTACATCATCCTCATTCGGAACCTTATTCTTCTTCGATAAAAATCGACCTGACTGTAAATGGCTGGCAGGTTAAATTGAATGATACCCATTCAATTTCAACCATTTACAAAACGACTTAATCGCCTGCTTATAGCCGCTCAATGTAGCCTCAGCAAAACCAAACAGCAGAATTTCAGCATACCACTCATTCACATCTGCCCGAGTCAAATTTTCAGGTTGCTTATGCCCAACCCGATCAAAAAAAATCTCTAAACGACGCCTGTAATTGTATTGGGAAGAGTATGACTGACCTGCGATCGAACTCAAAAATTCTTCAAATACATCACAAAGAGATATTTCAACTGACACTGTAAACCTCACTAATTTTTTAACTTTAATAGACAGAAGAGAAGCCGATGACAAACGATGTAAGTCCAGAACCCGAGAACAACACCCTCATCATCCGTGACCGCAGAGGGCGATCACAGTTCTCAATACACAACCGAATAATCGATCAATGGTTCCCAATAATCGGACCATATGGCTATTCTTTGTATAGCCTATATGTACGTATGGCCGATCAGGAGTCTGAGAAAAGCTACCCATCTATCCGCATGATCGCCTCACATATGGGCATGGGGGCCGCCACTATTTCTGACTACAACCGTATTCTCGCATGGTGCCGACTCATCCATATTCAAGACGGCGGCCGCACAAAATCCAACACCTACTACATCCTCGATATTCCAGAAGTCAACGACGATGCCATTGAACATTTGCAACAACAAATTCAGTTCGACATTAAGAGGCGGACCAAACAAGCACAGATCAAAATCAAAAATCTGCACGACAAAGCCAGAAAAATAATTATCAACGCTGAAAAACAAAAGCTACTAACAAAAGCCCAAGCCTATCAAACCAAAATTGATTCTGGCATTATCCCACCCATCTTAATCACCATCTTAGACCGGATAGACAATTGGCAACCCATCAAAGCTCACTGGAGCAAAACCAAACAAAAAGCCGTCATCACTACCATACCGGCTGCTCCAACCCCCCAGCCTCAGCTTCCAATTACAGAAATTCAAAAAGCCAAGCCCAGCAGTCACCACACAACCAACTTGCTAGATCACATCGGAATCGTTGGCAAAAATGCAAAGCTCCTCTCTACCACCTATCCAGAAAATGCACTGGCATGGTACTGGACCGTTTTGCTCGAAGAGATGAATGAAAAATACATCCCGGGATATATCGTCAACCAGCTAAAAACCCAAACACCACCACCTGTTAACACTGCAGATCTTGCCAGTAAATGGCTGTCCCTAGACCCTTCTGACCGAGAAATATTGCGCGCGCATGTACATAGCTACACTGCCACGGGCACAAACACCCATGACTCATTTGCACAATTTTTACCAGAAGAATTTCTGCCTGACCTCTATGAAGAATCCCTCAACGTCTTTTATCAACTCTATAAGTCTAATGCTTACTTTACCGATTGGTAAAAGCTGAAGCTTGGGCATAAACCTAAAAGGCTGTGACGCAATCATATGATCAGCAATTGGTGACGAACCGCGCTGTAGCCGCTTGCGATCGAGGACCCATTTGCCACCAATCGATTGCATAAATTTTTATTAATGTCCCTGGGTTCATCTAAACACACGGACCCAGAGACAACGCCAACGGGAAGGAAACACCCCGTCAGCTTAGCCAAGATTATATCGGCAATCGATAAATCTTGAAGGAAACGAAAGTCATGAATACCCATGAACAAATCAAATGGTTTGACAAAAGCAGAACGTCAAACACCGGCAACTGGGTCGCACGTGGCCTAAATGCGGCCGGTTCAATTGGTTTCGGCTACCTAATCGGACCGCTTTCATATCGATGGACCGGCCTTAGCGATGGGTGGAACAGCCTGTTCGGAGCCATCACCATCGCCCTAGCCTTCGACTATATGCTCATCGTCTGGCAGTCCCGTACCCGTACCGCCCAAGCAAATGAACAATACAAAATGGCCCATGAAATGGCAGAGGCCAGCCTCTACTCATCAACCATTGCAAGTGCCATTTTCGTCTTGCTCCAAATGTCTGCTTGGATGCCGTCTATTATTCCCTATGTCGAAATTATTAAGGGGATTCTCGTCGCCCTAACCGTCGCCGTCATTTCAGCCCAGATGCTTTACAACGTCTGGTATCTCATGGCAGACCCCGAAATCACCTACGACCGAATCAAAGCGGTTGAACATGCCAATGATCAAAGCCTAAAACTAGAACGCCTTGGCAAGCAAAACAAGAAGAAACACCAAATGATCGCTAAATACATGGACCTAACCGCCACCCTCAATGCCCGCAAAGAGGCTATTCAAGAATTGCGCGAAATGGGCTACACGGGCGTTATCGACTTCAGTGACTATGAAGACCTAAATCGAGACGATATGAACAGCATCGCCTTGCCAGAATTCCAACAATCCACACGTCAACAGCATCAGCAATCACGGCCACCCACACTTGAACCTGCGCTTATTTACCCTACCCCTAGCCAAGCTCAACCCCATGATTTTTTACCCAACGGCCAGCCGGAAGTATCGCAAAACGGCCGAAACTAGATCACAAATCCGGTTGGATCGAATGGACTGCACGTACCACCAAAACAGGCAAACGCCGCTACCCGCGCCGCCGACGGTGGCAATGGGACAGCAGCACCCAGCAATGGGTCAAATCTAAACCGATCTATATACCCGAATTATCAACACTTACACAGGAACAATATGAGCAATACAAAACAAAACACGCCAAAGGCAAGCGACTTAAATCAAATCGTCGCCAACCTGCGCCAATGTGAAATCGGTACCCCTATCACAAACATCTACGCACTCGTAGACACAGTAGCAGCAGAAATCAGTGCAGTCACCCTCGACGCATCCCATCCAGACGGTGGTTATGAAGAATCATTGCCTCTCGCTGCTGAAGTTAACTATCTAATCATCGCCGTTGGCAACATCCAGGCCCAACCCGGCATTCACACACCCAATTAACCTAACTGGTGACAGTGAGCGGCCACCGGCGGCCGCTCACTGTCACCATGCAGCTACCAAAATCATGCAAACAAGCTACAAATTAAAGATTGAATCTCTACGTCCTTACATCCTCTCACTGTTATTTGGCACCATATTTCTTTTAGGATGCCAACCCAGAACCCAACTATCCTCCCATTTCCCCAACCAGCTCAAAAGCGGAGAAAGCGCCGCCGTCCAGCTTGAAAAAACCGATCCAGACCAAGTCGAAGGCAATCCTCTCTTCCTCGTCGAAATCACCACCACCGACGCCATCACCGGCCAGCCCATTCCGGCCGATACTTTTCTTCACCAGAAAATGCGCACTGACCCCAACACCAGCATCAAACAGTTCAACGTACTCCCCACCATCCCCTGCGAAGAGGCTCATCAATGCAACCTAACCCTTACCCCAACCCAACCAGACTGGGTTTGGGTTATCCAAACCCGAGCCCAAGGATATGAAGACCACATCATCGAACTCAACTTCAACACCCACAGCTCACGCACCTTCACCATGCCCATACAGCTTCAACCACAGTCCGACCAATCCTAAAACCGTGTATCAGTGACAGACAACAAAAATCAATATCATGATCATAGCCATTGCAAATAATAAAGGCGGCGTTGCAAAAACAACGACCACTGCCAACCTAGCCTCAAAACTCTCAGAATCTCACACCGTCCTCATGGTCGACCTTGACCCTCAAGGCAACCTTGCTGACTTCTTCGGCCTGCGCGCCAATGTCTTCAGAAGCTCCAATCCAGATGGCCCCTGCATTTCTAAACTTATCACTGGCAAAGCCACCCTCAAGCAATCGATAATCCCTGCCGATCGATCTGAAGATGACATACCTCGCCCCAATCTGTTCCTCATCCCCGCCAGCCAAGAACTCGAATACACCGCCGAGGAACTCCTCGTCCAGGATTTTGCTAGCCGTCGATCAAACCGCAGATCTGTTTCAATCGATGACATCCTCACCCATTACCTAACCCCCGCCACCCAAGCCTTCGACTACATCCTCATCGACTGCCCTCCTAAACTAGACACCCTCAAACTCACCGTCTATCGCTTCGCCCAATACGTCATCGTCCCTGTAAAGACTGACCACATATCCGTTACCGGCGCAGTCCAACACACCAAAGATCTTGCCGAATTACACACCGCCGGAGACGTCACCGCCCAACTCGCCTTCATCGTCCCCACTATGCACGATCGTCGCCAAATCCTAGCCCAACAAATGTTAGACGGCCTACTGCAAACCTACGGCCCCAGCCGGGTGACAGAACCCATCCCCCAATCTGTCAAGGTCAAAGAATCCCCGGCCGCCAACGGCCGTTCCCTCTTCGAATACGCACCCAAATCAGCCCCAGCCCTCGCATTCCTAGATTTAGTGAACAAGGTAAAAGCCCTTTAATCGGTATCAGTAAAAATACAAATTAATTATGTTTGACCCTACCCGCATCGAAATATCATGAACGAACCAACCGAAAATTATCTCATCCCCATCCAACAAAAAAACATCCAATTCCAAGGCGACACCCTCCCGGCCGCCAAAGCAGGAAACGACACCATATATGTCCCCATCCGCCCCCTCTGCGAATTCCTCGGTCTCAACTTCGCATCCCAAAGCAAACGCATCCAACGCGACGAAATCCTCTCCGAAGTAAGGGGGGTAGTCATGATGACTACCCCCTCCGGCGACCAACCCATGGTCTGCCTACCTATCGAATATCTAAACGGATGGCTTTTCGGAATCCAATCATCCCGCGTCAAACCCGAACTCCGCAAAAAAATACGTGAATACAAATACTCCTGCTATCACGTTCTTGCGGCCGCTTTCAGCCCCAAATCCCTCGGCCCCTACGACGGACCCAGCATAGGCCTAAACCTAGTGCTCAGACTTACAGACGACTTCAACAACCTCCGTAAAGAACAAGAGTTCCTCCACATGGAGTACGAAACCATCCGCATGATGCTCGGCCACATTCGCACCGAAATCAAACAAATCAAAAACGATGATAAAGATCAATAAAATCCTCAGCCATCTCTGCGTCTCTGTGTTTAAAAACCGGTTTAGAAGTGTCCGCAATTTGCGGACACTTCTAACCATCACCCTCTTCTGGTTCCTAACAACCCACACCACAGCTCAAACCACCTGCCACCCCATTACACCCACCCAATGGGAACACACCCCCGCCGTTCCCGGCCGACCAGCCGCCATCAAACTCTACTTCACCCTAAGCGATGGCACCTTCGTCGATGGCCTGCCCATTTACAAACACCCATCAACCCATCAATGGACCACCCCCACCGACCCAACCAACGAAACCATCTACTGCCTTCAAACCTATAAAAACTTCATCAGCTACACCCTAAACCAGCTCAGCACCCAAACACCAACTAGCCCCCAATACCCAGACCAATATAACCATTTCCTTCGGTCCATTAACCCGTTTAAATCATTTCTACCCTTGATCCCAAACCAATTCGAGTAAATCAGAAAATTCGTTGTAATAAATAAAGACGGACGAAATAAATGACAAAAAAGCGCAAAAACCCTCTCGACAACATACCGGACCAAAGCTCAACCCCAGAGAGCCAACCCACCAGCCGCCGCCGTCGGCCATCATTCAACACCCCTACCGACCAAATCAACCCGGCTGACGTCCAGCAGATCGGCACACCCGAACCCAAAACCACAGACCCCCGCAAAGCCGGAAAATACAAGCGCGAAGCCATCACACTCCCACCCGCCCAAGTCGAACACATCAAACAACTCGCAGAAGAAAATCAAATGTCAAAACTCGCCTTCTACCGCTGGCTTGTCGACATCGCCCTCCAACAATACGACACGGGCCAACGCCCCGACCTCCCCATTATCGTCGCCCAAGAAGCCACCAAAGCCCACTGGTCCAGCAAGCCAGAAGAATCGTAAATCATCAATCCAAAATCAAGAATGCAGAAGATTTGGTTCCCAACCCACATGATCAACCCATACTTCAACCAAAACTACAGCGGCATCAATGACCAAGACCTTCTCGACCTAGACCAATGGCTCCAATCTCTCGAAACTCAGCATCAATCCGAAATCTTCATTCAAGAGCCAACCGGCCGTGAAACAGCCCACTTTCGTACCAACCCAACCTTTGGCCGACCCTGCTCCTGCATCCAACTCACTTTCACCTTACTCAAATGAAATCCTCAGCGCCTTCAGCCCCTCAGCAGCCAAACCCAGAATTTCCACAGCAAAACCTTCACGTCTTCCTGACCCGTATCAACGCCCAAACTAACACGCATCGCTGGTACACTGTCATAATCCAAGAAGATCTCTTCGGCCGTTTATCCCTTATCACCGCTTGGGGATCCCTCAAATCAGCCTATTATCAACAGCAAATCAAGCACCCTGACACCCTCGAACAAGCTCGATACATAGCTCAAAAGATTATCAAATCCAAGCTTAAAAAAGGGTACAAAACATCCCCGAAATAAAACTTGCCCCACCCAAAATCTAAGCTATACTCAGCCACATGTAGGCTCCCTCTGAGGTGGCTCGGCAACGCCCGTTGTTAGCCACCTCAATTTATTTCTACAGCATGCAGTCTGCTAACAGTTCCCTTCATCCGCCAACCAATCCTCCAATAGATGTAATTTCCTTTTACGTATTAAGTGGCCAAGTAAATCGATAACTAAAACACTCTTCCTCTCACTAAATTCCTCATAATCCAGTCCAATATCAAAGCACAAAACCCTCAGTTCATCTTTCGAGAA
>JAHDEP010000122.1:7151-9139 GCA_020628775.1 Rhizobiaceae bacterium
CTAGTTTGTAAGGTTTCACCCAAAACACCGTAAATAAGTACAGGGATGTATCCGCTAATGAATGTGTCATTAACGGTAACGCCTTTTGACCCATGAGCAAAAGGAAGGTGTGAAAGTGGATTTAGAGTTGTCTTTTATAGAGGGGGCCATCACAGCCATCACAATCAAGCTACTCCCCTGCCTATCAACTACACCCTCACCTTACCCCACATCTAATCCATTTTTGCCAACTGTGATTTGGAGGTGATCACCCACTAAACAATGTTTAGCCACAAACATCTGTAGCTTCTGGACTGGTGCCAAAATAATGTGACAGTCCGCTTCAAGGAGGAATTTACCCAAATTGTAATTAATCTAAACATAAAGACTTTAACTTTGAACCCACAAGCAGCTTTTGAGCATAAACGAGGAATAACATGCGAAAAAACATCTCACCAGAACTAACACCAGGATGCAGGGAAGGACCAATAGGCCAATTACAAGCCTTGAGACTTACGTTCGATAAAAGTTTACCTGATCTGCTCCGTATCGCTCGCAGCAAAGGCTTAACCGCCGAGGCTGCCGAAGATATTGTCTTCAACGCCTTTTTCTCATTGAGAAAGAAGATCAAGAACCGCACATGGGAATGTAATTGCAAAGGCAGCAATTGTGACCCAGAAATCATGTCGAAATATCTGTATACAACAGTAAGCCACCGCGCCAAAGGATTCTTTTTAACCCGCGAGGAAAAAGGACGGCTTGATGTTGATGCAGAAAATCTAGAGTATCTATCCGATACTCGTCAATCAGCCCCCTCGGCCGAAGATCAGTTCACCGAAGAAATCGAAGCTTGCGATGAAGAGCAACTTGTCATCGATATTATGATCGAAAGCTTCAAACAGATTTCAACAGAGTATCGAGAGATACTTATCCAACAGTACGCCTCTCAAGAAAGCCTAAGCGCATTTTCCGCTCGCACAAAACGAAAAAAAGCCCATCTCTATGTGCTACGTACCCGTGCAAAAAACGCGCTTGCCAAGGCTGTCAAGCAAGAGATGAAGACAAAAAATATCAGTCACCTTCGATATAACCCAGACAACCAATCTAAAGATTGAACCTCCCCCCGCCCCCTAACATGAAAATTTGATCCATACTGCGGCCAATAGAAGCTTAACGGCCAACAATTGGCCGCAGTCTATGGGAGCATCAACAAACATAGCAACTTACAAGTTGAACAAATTGCAATCACCAAACAACTCTTAATTTCCTGAAACCATGAATGAGGTCAGTCCATCAGCTTAAATTCGACTCAAATGCAAAGGTCCTGTGACATTAGTACCAAAAGGTTGTTAGATTTTACAAACAATCGTGTAAATAAAATGAAGGGTAAAGGAGCAGGACTTACGCAAAAAGGTTTTGCAATCGCCGACCGAAGCAGTTGACACCTTGAATAACAAAACGGCCGCCAATTAACAAGCTCAAGCGCGTAAATCCTAAGGAGAATAAATGATTCGGACTTATATATAAATAGCTTTATTGCTTGAAACAAGAAAACCACAAGACAAATGACTCCTAACACCTTCAACTCTCTGGTACGTTTTATCCACCATCAATATCAATTTTTTTACTATCTAACCAAACTAGAGATATATCCAACCCAAGCACTACAATACCCAGTCGAGCCAACAGAGGATTAACATGTACAAAAAAAACAGATTAAACCAATTATTGATCACTTTAATTCAAAGTGTTGTTACCGCAAACGGCTCTCGAGCAGAACTGCCCGATGAGAATCAAAACAGTGAAGTTAATCAAGATGAAGAAACCGAACTTGAGGATAGAGATATGCGACTACTCATCAATGAACTAGATTTTTGTTTAAATTCACATTCATATTCAGATCTTGAACTTCTAGGACTTTTCATCAAACATGAACGTGAGGCTGCAGGTCTTTCAAGAACCAACCTAGCTCAACGATCATATCTATCATTAGAGGTCATCATGGCCCT
>JAHDEP010000123.1 GCA_020628775.1 Rhizobiaceae bacterium
ATGTCAGTTGATACAATGTCGGCACTTATCGACAGCTATCTATAATAAACGTTCTATAGAGCGCTGGGTAAGTGTGCCCGGCGCTCATTTTCATTACAATTTTATTGAACCTAGCGATACTCCCGGCGGAGCCATTCGCTCATGAAGTTCAATAAGCTCCGCCTTTTAGGCTTTAAATCCTTCGTTGATCCCACAGAATTTTACATCGAGCGTGGCCTAACAGGAATTGTTGGTCCAAACGGCTGTGGTAAGTCCAATCTTGTCGAAGCCATGCGCTGGGTGATGGGTGAAAACTCCTATAAAAACATGCGCGCATCCGGCATGGATGATGTGATTTTCTCAGGTTCTGGCAATCGTCCAGCGCGGAATACTGCGGAAGTGGCGCTATATCTTGATAATTCCGAACGCGATGCACCTGCTGCATTTAATGATGCTGATGAGGTGCAGGTTTCCCGCCGAATTGAACGTGAATCTGGATCCGCATATCGCATTAATGGCAAAGATGCTCGCGCGAAAGACGTTCAATTATTATTTGCGGATGCATCCACCGGTGCCCGATCACCATCCATGGTGGGGCAGGGGCGTATTGGTGAGCTGATCCAAGCAAAACCCCAAGCTCGCCGCCAACTGCTTGAAGAAGCTGCCGGGATTTCAGGGTTGTATTCCCGCCGCCATGAAGCTGAATTGCGACTACGCGGCGCTGAAACCAATTTAGAGCGATTGGATGATGTAACCGCGCAGCTTGAAAGCCAGATCGAAAGCTTAAAACGCCAGGCGCGTCAGGCTAATCGCTTTAAAGCAATCTCATCTGACATTCGCCGAAGTGAGGCAACGCTTTTGCATTTGCGTTGGCAACAAGCCAAATCAACTGAAGGACAGTCTCAGTCTGAATTATCAGAAGCAACAAAACGAGTTGCGGAGATGGCGGCAAAACAGTCCGAAGCGGCCCGCAATCAAGCCGTTGAAGCACATAAGCTTCCAGATTTGCGAGATAAAGACGCTAAAAGTGCAGCTGCATTGCAACGTCTTCAAATTGGTAAAACTCAGCTTGAGGAAGAAGCTCAACGTCTTGAGAAGCGCAAAGTTGAACTTGAGCAACGCTTAGCGCAATTGGCTTCAGACATTGCACGTGAAGAGCAGCTGAAAGCGGATAATAGCGCGATTTTAGCAAGACTGGATGATGAAGAGAAAGAGCTGAAAGACATTTTAGCCAATTCTGATGCGCATGCTGCGGATTTGAAAAATGCGTTTGAAGCGGCGAGTGTTAAACTTGTGGCGAGCGAGAAAGCCCTTTCAGCGATTACCTCTGAACGCGCGGAAGCGGCTGCAGGTAAAATTCAGCTTGAACGTAAAAATCAGGAATTAAACGAGCGTAAGTCGCGCATTGAACGTCAATTGACCGCACAACGCGAAGAACTCGTTGGCATTGAAACGCAAATTGCTGGCTTGCCGGACCCCAAAGTTAAGCAAAACGAGCTTGAACAAAGTGAAGTCAATTTAGCTGCTTGTGAAGACAAGGTTGAAGCGGGTGAAGCAAAGCTTGAAGCAGCCCGCCAAAACGAAAATGATGCACGTAAGCCGCTATCAGAAGCCCGCCGTAATTTAAATGAAATTGAGACCGAAGCACGCACTATTCAAAAGATTTTAAATGCCGGATCAGAGCCTGAATTATTTGCGCCCGTCGTTGATAAAATGAAGGTGGAGCGCGGTTATGAAACTGCTTTAGGTGCCGCGGTTGGCGATGATCTTGATTTGCCAATGGATGCCTCTGCGCCAGCGCATTGGTCGCACATTTCTGGAACTGGAGATGATCCTAAATTGCCAGCAGGTTTAACGGCGCTTGATGCATTCGTAGAAGCCCCACAAGCATTAGCACGCCGCTTGGCGCAAATTGGATTGGTGGATGATGAAGCGCAAGGCGATGCTCTTCATGCAGCTTTATCTCCAGGGCAGCGGTTGGTGAGTAAAGATGGTGCGCTGTGGCGTTGGGATGGATATCGTGCATCTGCGGATGCGCCGACCCCAGCCGCGATGCGATTAGCGCAAAAGAACCGTTTGGCAGAGCTGGATGCGCAAGCCATAAATGCAACAAAAGCTCTTCGTGAAGCCGAAGAAAATTTAGAAAACGCGGCTAAGAGCGTAAAGGACCAACAAGAAGGTCAGCGCGCGCTTCGTGAAGACGTTCGCCTTGCTAATATTGCCGTTGGTGAAGCGCGAAAAGCATTGGCTAAGGCGCAAGAAGCTTCTGGTGCATTATCAAATCGAGCAGAAGTGCTTCGCCAGTCAACGTCGCAATTTACTAACCAGTTAGACGAAGTGAAATCGGAACTGGTTGAAGTTGAGGCGGCTGTTTTATCGGCACCGGATTTAACCGAGCTCGATCAGCGTTTAGGTCAAGCCAATTCCGAAGTCGCAACCGACCGTGGGGCAGCTGCTGAAGCCCGCGCTGCACATGAAAGTATGGAACGCGATAATCGAAATCGCCAACAACGTTTAACAGCTATCGGAAACGAGCGCGAAACTTGGCTCTTGCGTGGTCAAAATGCAGATGGGCAAATTAAAGCGCTAAAAGAACGTTCAAATGTCGCATCGGTTGAAGCTCAGGAACTTGCAGATGCGCCTGATAATCTTGCCAGCCGCAGAATACAATTGATGAACCAGCTAACCGAAGCTGAAACATTGCGCAAATCATGTGCTGATGTCTTAGCGCTTGCGGAAACACATTCGCGTGATGCGGATAAAGTCGCCACCGAAGCTATTGCTGCGCTTTCCTCAGCGCGTGAGGGGCGTGGACGTGCAGAAGAGCGTGTGGTTGCAGCCAAAGAACGCCGCGAAGAAGCTGAAGCTCGTATTCGCGAGGCGCTGAATTGCGAACCGCATGAAGCTATTAAACTCGCTCAAATTGAGGGTGATGAAACAGCACTTGATCCAGATAAAATTGAACGTTCGCTTGAACGTTTGAAAATGGAACGCGAACGTTTGGGCGCTGTTAACTTGCGTGCAGAAGAAGAGCAGACGGAGCTTTCTGAGCAGTATGAGACGATCATCAATGAACGTGAAGATGTTATTGAAGCGATCCGCAAACTGCGTGCTGGTATCCAAAGCCTAAACAAAGAAGGTCGCGAGCGCTTATTGGCTGCATTTGATGTTGTGAATGAGCAATTCACCCGATTGTTTACGCATCTATTCGGTGGCGGTACAGCTGAACTTCAGCTCGTGGAAAGTGATGATCCGCTCGAAGCTGGTCTTGAGATTCTAGCCCGACCTCCTGGGAAGAAGCCGCAAACAATGACGTTGCTTTCAGGTGGTGAACAGGCACTGACAGCAATGGCGTTGATCTTTGCTGTGTTCTTAACAAATCCAGCACCAATTTGTGTGCTTGATGAGGTCGATGCGCCGCTTGATGATCACAATGTTGAGCGTTTTTGTAATTTGATGGATGAGATGGCGTCCTCCACAGAAACACGCTTTGTGTTGATCACGCATAACCCAATTACCATGTCACGAATGAACCGCTTGTTTGGTGTCACCATGGCAGAGCAGGGCGTGTCACAACTCGTTTCGGTGGATTTACAGACTGCTGAAGGAATGCGTGATGCAGGCTAAAATGCCTGAAATTTTTGCAAAAACCGTGTAAATACGGCATAAAAACGCCAAATATGAACAATTTATGATCATATGCCCGCTATTTTTGCATAGCTGGTAGGCAGAACTTGCGCTACTCATTTTTTTGAAAAAGTCCTATATGTCTCCTTGATACAAAACAAAATGAAAATTAAGCAAGGATAATAACAATGAAAATGTTCTCATTTTTAAAAGCAGAAGACAGCCGTAAACGTAACGAGCGCGAATATCTAAACAATGCAAAAAACTTGGCAGATTTAGAGTATCGTATGCGTCAGGTTGATAAAGGTGTTTTCAAACAGCCTTATAACTTTATCTAATCGATAAGTTTAAAAAACAAATGTACGAGAGCGCGAGGCGGTTTAGGCCAACGCGCTCATAAGTGCATTTTATCACACCCGATTTGAATGTTTCGAACGCGCTACCGATTGTGGCGCGTTTTTATTTTTCGCTCTGAATGGATTGCAAATAAACTATCACATCAGCAACCTGCAATTCGGTCATTTTAAAAATTGGCATGTCAGGATGCGTTGTTTCGATGCCTTGTGAAAAAGCCTCTTCAATTGCATCGACCGGATAGAATTGCATAAGCTCGCGAAATAGCGGAGCATCCGGATGCGGGCTATCACCTTGTGCGCTGATCGCATGACATTTTGCACAATTTGCCTCCAATATCCGTTTGCCATGTGCCCTAGGCTGAACCCAGGCAATCCAAGCAGCAATATCTCTCGCCTGTTTTGCTGTGAGGTTAAATACTGGCATTACATTGTTTTGTGGTAGCGCGTGATTAAGCAGATCGCGTTCTATCGTTGTTACATCGCGATGAATGGTCATGCGCCAAAATGGAACTGCCTGATGCAATGGGCTCGCACCATCAATTGTTACCGCATGGCAAGTAGCACAATTCGCACGCGCCAAATCACGGCCATGCGAGATATCCGCTTTTGAATTGGCGTCTTGAGCTGTGGAAATTGAACTTGCGACCATACCAATTGCTACGCTGGCGATTGTGGTGAGAAATAATCGTTTCAACATGGCTTATCCTTTCGCTAAATTACAGGATGTTTGATGCTTCAACACACCACCGTTTCTTTGCATTTTGTGATCTTAAATGGCTGAATGCGTCCTTCGCGAACAGCGTCAAATTGACGGCCATCTTCACATTGTGCGCGGGCTTCAAAATACAATTGCCCTGCCAATTCAGTTTCTTTCATGGAAATGAAATAGCCCACATTGCATTGTTCTTCGAAAGCCAGTTGCATGGTCACTTCATCAAGCCATGCGGGGTTAGTGGATTGCGCAATTGCGTGCGGGGCTGTCAGCAATACGCTGGCAAATGTAACGAGTATTTTCTTTTTAATATCAAACATGTTCACTCCTTTTTGCTTGAAGTGTTGCGTTACTGATTAATCTGATCATTCACTCCGGTTAATTCTGTTGGGAGAATGTGCTGTCCAAGCTTTGCGAGCTTTTGCACCTCATCTGAATATTGTTTTGAGGAGTTTTCAAAAAAGCTGCGTTGTAAATCCCAGATTTCATTGATGGATTTACACGTCATGAGGTTTCGCTGAAGTTCGAGATCTTCAATCATGCGTTTTGAATAAAAACTGATAATTTCTTGCTGGTATTTTGACCAACCAGCGACGATATCCGAGCTGATATGAATAAGTTCATAAGCGGTTTCAACACCTTCATTATCAGTCGTTAATATAGCTGGCGTTTGTGTAACTTTTTGGGCCATGGGTCTACTCCTGTTTGAGTTGCCTTGGCCTTATTGTATTCATCTTGGATGACAGAACATTGATATAGCTCAAATCAATGAGCTATTTTTATGTGGCAAATTCTATATCGCCATCGTGGGGTAGTGATAAAAACAGCGCCACAACGTCATCTGGAACATCTGAAATTGTTGGAAAACGCCATTTTGCTTGCTTGTCCTTATCAATGATAAGTGCCCGCACCCCTTCGATAAAATCACCATGTTCCATGGCGCGAGACACAAATCGAAACTCCTGACGAAGGGCATTGTTTATCCCGGGATTTGCACGCACGGCTCTGATCGTTTCAAGAGTTACACAAATTGATATAGGGGAAGCGCTTTTAATTTTATAAAGTGCTTTCGATGCCCATTCTGCTTCGGATTTTTCCAACTCTGATAATATTTCGCCAATCGTTTGAAGACTGAATATTGCATCAATCTCTGACCGCATTTTAGACAGGCTACCTGCTTCTGTCGTTTGCGATAGGGACAAAAGATCTGCTGTATCGCCAGACTGGGTTAGCGCGTTTATTAGTGCGCCGAGATTGTCTTTTGGGACAAAGTGATCAGCAAATCCGCAATAAATCGCGTCTTCATATCCTACTCGCCCTCCGGTGAGTGCGAGATATTCACCTAAATGTCCTGGAGCCTGCGCAAGCAGGTGTGAGGAGCCAACATCAGGGATGAGGCCAATAGCGCATTCCGGTAAAGCAAAGCTTGTGTTCTCAGTTACAATTCGGTGGGAACCAAGAGCTGAAATGCCTACACCGCCACCCATGACAATGCCATTCATCACAGCGATATAAGGTTTGTTGTAATGAGCAATGAGTGCGTTTAGGCGATATTCGTCGCGCCAAAAATTCGTACCGCTTTCAAAGTTTCCAGCTTTACCTTGAGCATAAAGATCCTGCACATCACCCCCGGCACAAAATGCCTTTTCACCCATGGCATCAATTAGCACTAGTTTCACATCGTTATCTTTTGACCAATCATGAAGGGCTTTTTCAATTTGCAGCGCCATATCATGTGACAATGCATTGAGAACTTTTTCGCGGGTGAGTGTGATGTGGCCGATATTGCCGTTTTTTCTGATATTGATATCCGTCATAGAACTACTTTATCTGTTGATGAATTTGTGCCCATTGAACTCATGCCCGACCTTAAATGTCACTAATTTAGTCTTGCTGCTGGCGCAAAGTTCGCAGTGATATTTCTCTTTAATTAGCGACTTTAAACTCTTGGCAAAAGTTTGCAGTGTTGAAATCTATTTTGTTATCTGATATTAATTTAACGAACGTTCATTTAATTAGCAAGGAATTTTTATGGCGCGCATTGCCGGATCAGATGGTGAAGTTACCCGAAGCGAGATTAGAAAAGTCAGCCTTGCGCTCTTTGCTCAATGTGGGTACGCGGCGGTTTCCATGCGGCAGATCGCAAGTCAAGTGGGTGTGCAAGCCAGCGCGATTTATCAGTATTATCCCAACAAGCAGCAAATCTTGGTCAGCCTATTGCAAAACCATATGGATGGACTGCTTAAAGCCTGTCATAAAGAATTAACAACAAGTGATCCCGTCGAGCGACTAGAGCAATTCGCACGGTTCCACATTCGCTATAATATCAATCGTCCTGATGAAGTGTTCTTATCTTACATGGAGTTGCGCTCGCTTGAGCCGGAAGGCTTTGCGACTATCGCAGCTCTACGCAGTAAGTATGAGACGATATTGAAGTCCATCCTACGCGATGGGGATAAATCAGGCGTAATGAAAGTTGATGACCCCCACGTTTCGGCCATGGCTATTTTGGCCATGCTAACAGGTGTGAACACCTGGTACCGGTCTGGTGGTCGCCTATCACAAAAGAAAATCGAAAATATTTATGCATCGATGGTGCTTAAGTCGCAGGGAATTGTGACTGACACTGCCGATAAGGAGGAGGTTATACATGTTTGATCAGGTTATGGATTTTGGCTTAGGTGATGATATTAATGCATTGCGTGAGATGGTGCGTAAGTTTGCAAGTGATGAAATTGCACCTCGCGCCGCAGAGATCGATAAAACAAACGAGTTCCCAAACGATCTTTGGATGAAGATGGGTGAGCTTGGTTTGCATGGTGTTACGGTGTCTGAAGAGGCCGGTGGCGTTAACATGGGTTATCTTGCACATTGTGTTGCAATTGAAGAGATCTCTCGTGCATCTGCGTCTGTCGCCCTTTCTTACGGTGCGCATTCCAATTTGTGTGTGAACCAAATCAACCGCTGGGGTACTGACGAGCAAAAAGCAAAATACCTGCCCAAGCTTTTATCAGGTGAACATGTCGGCTCGCTTGCAATGTCAGAACCGGGAGCAGGTTCGGATGTGGTTTCGATGAAACTTCGCGCTGATAAAGTTGGCGATCACTTTGTGCTCAATGGCAATAAGATGTGGATCACTAATGGTCCGGATGCAAACACGCTCGTTGTCTACGCCAAAACCGATATTGAAGCCGCTTCAAAAGGCATAACAGCCTTTATTATTGAGCGCGAAATGGAAGGTTTTTCTACCGCTCAAAAGCTCGATAAATTGGGTATGCGCGGATCCAACACCTGCGAATTGGTCTTTGAAAATTGCAAAGTGCCTGCAGCGAATATCTTGGGCAAAGAAGGTGAGGGCGTAAAAGTCCTCATGTCCGGTCTGGATTTTGAGCGCGTGGTTTTAGCCGCCGGGCCAATCGGGATCATGGCAGCTGCAATGGATATTGTGGTGCCTTATGTGCATGAGCGAGAGCAGTTTGGAAAACCAATTGGTACATTCCAATTAATGCAAGGCAAGCTTGCCGATATGTATACCACTATGAACGCCTGCCGCTCCTATGTTTATGCTGTGGCCCGCGCTTGCGATAACGGTCAAGTCACGCGAAAAGATTCAGCTGGCTGTATTTTATACGCCGCTGAAAAAGCCACACAAGTTGCGCTTGAAGCGATCCAGTGTTTGGGTGGAAACGGCTATATCAATGACTACCCAACCGGGCGTTTATTGCGTGATGCAAAGCTTTACGAAATTGGCGCTGGCACCAGCGAAATTCGCCGCATGCTAATCGGCCGCGAAATCTTCAGTGAGACTGCATAGATGAGTAAACTATCAAGTACATCAATCCCAAATGCGGATAATGCCAAGGCGATGCATACTCAACTTGATGGCGTGCGCAGTGAAGCAGCGCGCATCTTACAAGGCGGGTCTCAACGCGCGCGCGAGCGTCATGTTGCTCGGGGTAAATTATTGCCGCGAGACCGCGTTGAGGGTTTAATTGATCCTGGTTCTGCATTTTTAGAAATTGGCCTGTTTGCAGCAAAAGATACCTATGATGCGGATATTCCGGCCGCTGGGGTCATTGCAGGCATTGGGCAAATCAATGGCCGTGATTGCATGATTGTTTGCAATGATGCAACGGTTAAAGGTGGCACATATTATCCGCTCACAGTGAAGAAGCATCTTCGTGCGCAGGAAATTGCAGAAGAGAATATGCTGCCATGTCTTTATTTGGTTGATAGCGGTGGCGCGAATTTACCTAACCAAGATGAAGTGTTTCCAGACAAGGATCATTTCGGTCGAATTTTTTATAATCAAGCACGAATGAGCGCCAAAGGCATTGCCCAAATCGCAGTTGTGATGGGCAATTGCACCGCTGGTGGCGCCTATGTTCCCGCGATGTGTGACACGACGATTATGGTCAAAGAACAGGCGATGATTTTTCTCGC
>JAHDEP010000003.1 GCA_020628775.1 Rhizobiaceae bacterium
GATATCATGACCAGATGGCACTTCCTGCGTTTTGAGTAAATCACGGGCGCGGGTCGTCAAATTATAGTCGTAAAGTTGGGAAGGTGTGGTCATCGATGAATAGGAAAAACGCACAACATCCGTGTCGTATTCCGCAGCACCAGAGAAGCCAAGTGAAAATGCTTCTTCGTCAAATTCAATGGAATGAATGTCGCCACTCGTGCGGTCCATGATGTTGATTTTCGGCAAGCCTTCTTCGCGTTCCATCCAAACAAGATGGTTTTTATAAGCACCATGGCTAATGATTAGATTACCCGGCTTGTGCGCAACAACTTCAGTCCAGTGTTCTTTTTCTGGGGTTGCAAATGGTGCGCGCATGATTTTGAAGTCTTTAGCACCACCATCATTTGTAAGGATGAAAAACTCGTCGCCACCTTCAGTGAGATCATATTCAATACCGGTTTCTCGTTTGGCAACCAGCTTTGGTTTTGTCTCAGGGCTATCAGCTGGGATCAGCCAGATTTCTGATGTTTCATGATCGTGGATGCTGATATAAATCACATCATTAAGCGCACTTTGACCCACGCTCATAAAGTAGCCTGCATCGTCCTCTTCGTGAATGAGAAGATCATCTGATTGGTCAGTGCCAAGCTTGTGATAAAAGATCTTCGATGGACGATGATTTTCGTTTAAGGCTGTGTAGAAAAAACCGCTGCCTGATGCATCCCAAGCCCCTGATCCGCCTGTGTTTTCAAGCTTGTCATCAAGGTCTTGCATAGTTTTAAGATCACGAACCCGCAATGAGAAAAACTCAGAGCCTTTATCATCAAAACCCCATAAACCGAGCGAATGATCGGGAGATGCTGAAATGCCGCCAAGCCGGAAATAGTCTTTACCTTTTGCCTCATCATCACCGTTGAGCAAAATCTCTTTGTCTGCGCTATCTTTATTTGCATCGCGCGGGATACGGAAATAGTGCGGCTGCTCGCCTCCGGTCACAAATTCAACGCCATACGCATACGGCCCATCTTTCACTGGCACTGAGGTGTCATCTTCCTTGATGCGGCCCTTCATTTCGCCAAATAACGTCTTTTGCAGCGCTTCCGTATCCTTCAATGCTGCATCCTGAAACTCGTTCTCTGCTTCCAAATAATCACGAATATTTTGATCTAAGACACTTGGATCTTGAAATACCTCTTGCCAATTATCAGCGCGCAGCCAAGCATAATCATCGGTTCGTGTGATGCCGTGACGTGTATCAGTTTGTGGCTTGATGTCAGCGATTGGGGCTTTAGGAAGGTTTGAAAATACGCTCAAGGCGGTACTCCGAAATTAGAAATTTAATTTATGAAATTGGAATTGGCAGCCGATAAGCTGCCAAAATGAGGTGGTTAATCGTTATTCGTCTTCGGCTTCGAAATCAAGCACAGCACCATTCATACAATAACGTAATCCGGTTGGATGGGGACCATCTGGAAAAACATGGCCTAAATGGCTGTCACAAACAGCACATCTAACTTCGGTGCGTTTCATGAAAAACGAACGATCTGTATGTTCTGACACGGCTTCTTCGTTTAATGGCGCGTAATAGCTTGGCCATCCTGTGCCTGAATCAAATTTTGTTTCCGATGAGAATAACTTGGTCTGACAACCCACACATCGATAGATGCCTTTTTGCTTGTTATCGTTCAACGGGGAGGTAAATGCGCGCTCAGTTCCATGCTTTCGTGCGATTTTATATTGCTCAGGTGTCAAGCGCTCACGCCATTCGGCGTCACTTAGGACCAGTTTATCAACAATTTTATCGGTCATTTTTATCTCCTCATTTCTCTTACGTATATAAATAAGTATCAGTTCTATCACCCGCAATGCTGATCGCTCATTTTGTGCTGAAAATCGGTAATTCTACCCTTGTACTTTTGACAGCCGCGCCCTAATTGTGAAACTAATATATTTAGGGCTTTCGCTCGGAGGTGGAGTTTAGATGTTTGGTGATGCCAATGGCATGATGATGTTTGCAATGTTGTTGCCGTTTTTGGCTGCCCTCATTGCTCCTAAACTCACGCAAATTATGGGTTCAAAGGCCGCTTGGGTCCTTGCGCTTGCGCCTGCCTTTATCTTTTTGCACATCGCTGGTTTTTTGCCACAGGTCGCACTTATCGGCACAAGTCCTGATCATCCGCCAATAACCGGCGGTTATCTCTGGGTGCCAGAGTTTTTTGTCAGCTTTTCCTGGTTCATCGACGGACTTTCAGCGACATTTGCACTGCTAATTTCTGGTATCGGCACCTTCATCATTTTGTATGCTGGCGGTTATTTGGGCGGACATGCGCAATTAGGTCGTTTCTTCTCGTTCCTATTTTTGTTCATGGGGGCAATGCTCGGTGTCGTATTAGCCGATAGCTTCTTCACGTTCTTCATCTATTGGGAATTAACGTCCATCACCTCGTTCTTGTTGATCGGCTTTAACCACAAAAGCGCTGCATCTCGCAGATCAGCTATTCAGGCTTTGGTCGTTACAGGTGGCGGTGGATTAGCTCTTATGGCTGGCTTGATTGTGCTATGGCTCACAACTGGCACGAATAGCTTTTCGTTCATGCTTGCATCGACAGAAAGCATTGAATTCTACAACGAGTATCTTACGCAAAGCCCGTTCTATCTGGCTCTTCTGCTCCTCGTATTGGGCGGTGCATTTACAAAATCTGCACAATTCCCGTTCCACTTCTGGCTACCTAATGCCATGGAGGCGCCAACGCCTGTTTCAGCATTTTTGCACTCAGCGACGATGGTGAAAGCAGGTGTTTATCTGCTTATGAGGCTTAACCCAGTGCTGGGTGGTACGACAGAATGGCTAACCATTTTACCTGTCTTTGGTGGCGCGACGCTGATTATTGGTACGCTGCTTGCGATCCGTCAAACAGATCTTAAGCTGATGCTTGCATATACCACGGTTTCATCGCTTGGGCTTCTAGTCATGCTGATCGGTTTTGGAACCGAAAAAGCAATTGCAGCTGCGGTTCTTTATTTGGTGGCGCACTCCTTGTTTAAAGGCGCATTGTTCATGGTCGCAGGTATTATCGATCATGAAGCAGGTACGCGCGATATCACCAAGCTGGGTGGTTTGCGAAAAGCCATGCCGATCACTTTTGGGGCTGCACTGGTCGCCGCAATTTCAATGGCTGGTTTGCCGCCACTATTTGGGTTCTTGGCGAAAGAAGAAATTTACTATGCACTGATAGGTGCAGATGCCTGGTCTATTGCTTTCACAGTGATTGCAATCATCGGTAATGGCTTGATGTTCGTTGTTGGTTTTGCCGTCGCGCTGAAACCGTTTCTTGGCGAGAAAGTTGAAACACCGAAACACGCACATGAAGGACCGCCATTGTTATGGCTTGGGCCTGTTGTGCTCGGAGCCATCGCGGTCCTTGCAGGCGTTTTCTCAAGCGTCAGCCATTTCTATATTTCAAACCCGATGAGCTCTGCTGTTTGGGGTGAGTTGGTCAATATTGATCTGTCGCTTGCTGCTCTATTCCACCCTAGCTTGCCGCTGTTATTATCTGCTGTCACGGTCGCATTTGGTGTTCTTGCTTATCGAAATATTGATCGCTTGCGTACCGCAATTGACAACTTCTACAACTGGTTCTTCGGTGGTTGGGGTCCAGATAAGGGCTTTGATCAGTTTATCTCCGGCATCGTAAAAGCGTCTTTTGCTGTTACGAGCAGAATTCAAACAGGCCGCCTTGAAGTTTATATGACAATTACATTTGCGATCATTGCGCTCTCATTGTTCATTCCGATGTGGGTATATGATGAGTTCCCAGCTATGCCTGATTTTACCGGCGAAGTGAACTTCTATGAGGCTGCCATCATGGGCATTTTGATCCTGGGTCTATTAGCTGTTATCTATGCGAAAGATCGTCTCACAGCGATTGTCTCTCTTGGTATTCAAGGCTTTGCGGTTGCGGTTCTCTTCATGCTGTTTGGTGCGCCAGATCTATCGTTTACCCAGTTCATGGTTGAGACACTTTCGGTTGTTATTCTTGCTCTTGTTATGACAAGGCTCAAACTCACAGCTGCTGATCACAGATCTTGGCGACAAGTGATTGTTGATGGAACAGTCGCGCTCGCCTGCGGTGTTGGCTTCATGCTTTATCTCATGCGCGTTACCCAGGGTAAGTTTGATCCATATCTGTCTGAATTCTTCTCGGCCTATTCGAAGATTATCGCCAACGGCACAAATGTTGTGAACGTTATTCTGGTGGACTTCCGCGGAACTGATACTTGGGGCGAGATTGCCGTTGTTATGGTTGCAGGACTTGCAGTTCTTGCGCTCGTACGCATTCGCCCGCATGGAAAAGTGGTGGCTGATAACGATCCAGATGCGCCAGTGAACGAAGACATGCTGGCAAAAGCGGAGGCGTCCAAATGAGAACTTTGATTTTCAAAACGGCGGCACCTTATCTCGCCAGCTTAATGATCTTATTTTCAATCTTTGTGCTATTGCGCGGCCATAATGAGCCTGGTGGTGGCTTTATTGGCGGGCTGATTGCAGCTTCTGCGTTTGCCATCTACGGGATCGCAAACGGTGTTGCACCTGTTCGCAGAGCAATGCATTTCCACCCAATGTCCGTTGCAGCGGCAGGGCTTTTGATGTCGACGATTTCTGGTCTGGTTTCGGTGTTTGCTGGTGTGCCATTTATGACTGGTCTTTGGGGCAGCATTTATTTCCTTGGTGAGAAGATTAAAATCTCGTCCATCTTGTTTTTCGATATTGGTGTTTATCTGGTTGTTGTAGGAGCAATTGCCTCCATTGCACTGGCCCTGGAAGAAAGGGAGCGCGAATAATGGAAGCTTGGATGGCCGTTGTTGTTGGTGCGTTATTTTCAGTTTCAATTTATTTGATGCTGTCAAAACACATTATTCGTATTTTAATTGGTGCTGCGATCTTGGGTAATGCTGTGAACTTGCTAATTTTCACAAATGGCAGATTAACACGCGAAGTCCCGCCAATTATCGGTGCAGATGAAAGCATTTTGTCTGCGCAAGCTGCAAATCCATTACCGCAGGCGCTTGTCCTGACGGCTATTGTGATTGCATTTTCGTTTTTCGCATTTTTATTGGTGTTAGGTTACCGCGCTTATCAGGAGCTGGGATCGGACAATACCGATGAAATGCGCGTTGCAGAACCGGTGGATGATCAAACACCACCTTTGGGGTATTGAAGTAAATGGCCGGTAGTAGCGAAGCTCAAATTGATTTAACGCCTGCAATGAACCTTGAACCGGTCGCATTGCTTGACTGGCTGATTGTCGCGCCAGTTGCTTGGTGTATCTTAGTTGGCACCATCTTATTAATGGTGCGCAAGAACACTGCACGACACCATTTCATTGCAATTCCTGCGATGGGCGTTCAGGTTTTAATCACCGGAGCTTTGTTAGCTCAGATCGTGATAAATGGCCCAACAACGATGGTCATGGGCAGATGGTTGCCGCCATTTGGGATCGCATTCACCGTCGATATTTTAGGTGCGGTTCTTGCATTTGTTGCAGCTGTTGTAGCGCTTGCATGTACAATTTACGGGGTGAGGGACGTCAATTCCTCTGGCCGCAGATACGGTTTTTACTCATTCTTCTTCCTGTTAATGGCAGGTGTAAGTGGCGCGTTTCTAACCGGTGATATCTTCAACCTTTATGTTTGGTTTGAAGTGTTGCTTATTGCTTCATTTGGCTTGCTCATTTTGGGATCAGAAAAAGGCCAGCTTGATGGCGCCACCAAATATGCCTTCTTAAACCTCGTTGCGACAACGCTCTTCTTGATCGCCACGGCTTATCTTTATGGTATCTTTGGCACGCTGAATATGGCGGATATCGCGCTTAAGATCGCACAGAGTGATGGCACATTACCGCTTAACACAGTTGCCGGATTATTTGTTCTCGCCTTTATCATGAAAGCTGCGGCATTCCCGGTTAACTTCTGGTTGCCTGCATCTTATCACACCCCACGGGTAGTGGTTTCTGCGCTCTTTGCGGGCCTGCTAACCAAGGTGGGTGTCTATGCGATCCTGCGCGTATACACGATGCTATTTTCATTGCAGCGTGAAGCGCTTGAGCCTACGGTCAATATTGATGCCTTGTCATTTGCGGTGGCAATTGTTGCTTGTTTGACCATGGTCTTGGGTTCGGTGGGTGCACTGGCGCAGACAAATGTTCGCCGTTTATTGGGCTTTTTAGTCGTGTCCGGAATTGGCGTCATGCTCATGGGTGTTGCCATCGGTACAGAGGCTGCACTTGGGGGCACAGTGTTTTATGCGCTTCATTCAATCCTAGTTATGACAGCGCTTTATATCGCAGCTGGTATGGCCGCAAAAATGTGTGGTGGTGCGGAAGATATGACCAAAATTCGGGGTATCTACCAAAAGAATACACTATTGGCCGCAATTACATTAATGCTGTTCTTCGCAGTTGCTGGTTTACCGCCTTTCTCAGGGTTCTGGCCAAAACTGATGTTGGTGAAAGCCTCAATCGAAGGCGCGCCATGGTGGGCACCATTCTCTATCCTTCTCACCGGGTTCCTCACAACTATTGCTGTTGGCCGTGTTTGGGCGTTGTCCTATTGGAAGCCTGCAGACGAGGGATCGGAAGATAAAAATGAGAAAACAGAGCTTGCTGTGACCGATCTTGTCCCATTGGTAGGATTAACAATCATCGTGGTGGGGATTGGCTTGTTCCCGCAAACTGTGTTTGAATTGGCTTATCAATCAGCAGAACAATTGGTAAATCCAACCGCCTATATTGAATCGGTCTTTGGAAGCGAGGTCGTCGAATAATGTTATTTATCTTCAACGTACTCCTTACACTTGCTTGGGCGACCTTCACAGGATCGTTCTCAGCATTGAATCTATTGTTCGGATTTGTGCTCTCAATTTTCGCGCTTTGGGTCATTCGAGGCGAGGTGGGTACATTTGGTTATTTCTCACGTTCCCGTCGGATCATCTCGCTTATCCTGTTGTTCCTTTATGAATTGGTTATGTCCGCATGGCGCGTTGCTGTGTTGGTCATGTCACCAAAACTGGACATCAAACCTGGGATATTTGCATTCCCGCTCACGGTTCAAAACGATATGCAGATAACGATCCTTGCAAATATGATCACGCTGACACCAGGTACTTTGTCTGTCGATGTGTCAGATGATAAAAAATATATCTATGTGCATGCAATTGATGCATCAGATCCTGAGGCGGCGCGTCGCGATATTGCTGAAGGCTTTGAGAAAAAGATCATGGAGGCATCGCGACCATGAGTGCTCAAGACGTCCTCGATATGAGTATCAACATTGCGCTGGCATTACTCAGCCTTGCATTTTTGTTGACGATTTTCCGAATTGTAAAAGGCCCAACTTTACCAGATAGAATACTTGGTCTTGATATGCTGGTTGGTGCTGCTATCGGTTACATCGCAGTTATTGGCGTTAAAACCGGTTATACGCTTTACGTGGATATTGCCATCGCCCTTGGACTTGTTGGATTTTTGGCAACCGTTGCATTTGCCCGATTTATCTTAGTCAGAGGCCAAGCAGATGAAGGTGGGATGGAAGATGGTCATGAACTAGATCCAGATGCTGTCATTGATCATAAGATCGGCGAGCTTGGCAATGCGATCCCAAAAACCGATGATACAGAAAAGCAGGGGTCATAAATGGCAGATCTTGGTACTTATGTCGTTTCATTTTTGATCATTGTCGGTGCGTTCTTTGCGCTGGTTGCTTCTGTGGGGCTAATCCGTCTGCCTGATGTTTATTCCCGAATGCATGCTGCTTCTAAAGCTGGCACACTTGGCTCAGGTTTAATGCTGATCGCGCTGGCGATTTATTCTGATGATTTGGCGACAATCACACGTGCTTTGATCGGCGTTGTATTCTTCTTGCTAACTGCTCCGATCGCATCTCACCTATTGGCAAAAGCAGCTTATGCAGTTGGTTATCGTCTTAGCGATATATCTGTAATGGATGAAATGTCCAAAAAAGACGAAAAAATCAAAAAATAGGACTAAATCACCCCCAAAAGGTCCCATTTTCGTATTTTTGATCTGTGAAATTTTATTAAAAATCTAATAATTACTTGTTTTATCCTACGGTATGATCTAGGTATTTTTACATAATAGGATCTCGTGGTACGATTTTTTATCTGTATAAATTTTAATTTGTGTGGCAGATTTATAAAAAGTTAGTTTTGCTCAAGTTCACGACGTACTCTGATAGATCTATTTTAGGTGCGGGGGAATTATGCCTGAAAATTCAAAATTACAACAATCGAATTTTTGTGTTGAAGTCACATCTGAAATTGTTGCCGCTTATGTTGGAAATCACAATGTAAGCCCTTCAGAATTAACCGATCTTATTCAGTCTGTACATGAGACTGTAATGGGAATTTCTGAATCAGGAAATGCCTCGCAAAATGGACGCAGCAAACCTGCGATTGATGTTGATCAGTCTATTCATCAGGATTACTTGATTTGCCTTGAAGATGGTAAGCAATTTAAGTCTCTTAAGCGCCATTTGATGACCCATTATAATCTCACTCCAGAAGAGTATCGGGAAAAATGGGGTTTGCCAGCAGACTATCCAATGGTTGCTCCCGCTTATGCAAAAGCTAGATCTGAACTTGCCAAGCAAATGGGGCTAGGCCAAAAACGCGCCTAAATCTGCCGATTTTTTCGAGATTTATGAGACGCTGCATTAATTGTAGACTGACCGTTCATGGCATGGTATAAGAAAATATTCCTATTTAATTATTTACGGCTAACTTTATGCATTGTTTGCAAACACAAGTGCTCTCAGAAATTCGTTTTGTTGTGCCCGTACTTCCCAAGAGCGAGCAGGACCATAACGGAACATTTGAATTCAAATCCATAAAGCAAAATGACGTTGAAATATACGCAATCATAACTGCGCTCGTCAAAGAGCTATATCTCGATCGCGTTGTTATGCGCGATCACACATTCCAATTCTCTGCGGAATTGAGCTATCGTGAGGCCGCATTCATCAAACATCTCAGCATTTATCTTTGTCATGTCGTATTGGGACATTCCATGCGAAAGATTGCGTCTGGATTTAAGCTAGATCGGACAAGTGTTTCCTACGCCTGTCGAAAAATTGAAGACATGCGCGATGATGATGAAAAGGAGAGGTTTATTTCATTGGGTGAGCGACTGGTTGAAATTTTTTCACTAAAGCCAATAAACTAGCCTAGAGCACATCGTTGGCATGTTGCTTGATACGTGCGGCCATCGCACGAAGCCCATTGGCGCGCTGCGGCGTTAAATGCTCCACAAGACCGAGTTTTTCAAAGATCTCGTTCTCATTCACATTTGCAACCTTTTTGGCCGGAACGCCGGAAAAGGCAATAAGCATAATAGCGACAAGACCACTGACAATATGCGCGTCTGAAGCTCCTCTGAAGTGCATAATCGGGTTGTCAGCATCGCTTGTATCAGGTTCAGATACCAACCAAACTTGGCTCACACAGCCTTGTACTTTGTTTTCTGCGTTCATTTCACTTTCATCAAGGGGTGGCAGTTTCTTACCCAACTCGATGACATAACGATAGCGCTCTTCCCAATCGTCGATAAATTCAAAATCATCAATAATGTCGTCTAAAGTCGCCATGCTACACTCTTTCCTTGCTTATTTATTCATATATAGCGCTTGGGAATAAAAGAAACCCCCATGGACCAATAAGTCGCAACTGGGGGCTAAATCTGAACTTAATCAGTGAGTTATATAAGACGATTGCGAATGGCGTTTCGCAATATCTTGTAAATGTTACTCTGGAATTGAGGCGGTAGTAAGTTCATCTGGTGTTTCTTCACCAAATTTACCATCTAGATATTGATAGGCAATGCGAGCACCTTCTTTAGCACGGGCTCCGAGCACGCCGATTGTGTGGCTTCCAACTTCGCAAACTTGCGGCTCACGTTCACAGATTGATGTTACGTCATCATAAAGCGCCCATGCAGCTGACATGCTGCCGGCTGTTTCAAAATTTGGTCCCTCTGCCAAGCGGTCCGAACTTTCCGGATTGAAAAGCGGTAGAGCGATTAGCACCAATGAAAACCAAAATGCACCTTTAATGAGCGTCCACATAAAACCTGTCCCTGTTTGTCCTCGTTTGCGCTGTTTTTCGCGCTTGAGACCATTTCTAATCGATAATTCCAAATTCTAGATTGATATGAAAATCAGCTTTTGAGGCAAATTTATTTCAAATTTTATCTATTTGTTGATTCGATCAGTTTTCAGCCCTTAAATGCGGCTATCGAGTGCCCAAACACGCTGAAAACAGCCAATTTGCGAAATAAATATACCTCTGGTTAACCATGAAATGACTTCTTGGTTAAATTTGGGCTTTATCAAGTGATTTTTCCGCAAAAACCTCTTTCAGAGACGCCGGCTTTATCCATTCCTTAACAAGAGGATGGGATTTTAGAACCAAGACGTTTTTAAGTTTGGGTGTTGTATTGAGTTTTCAGCCAAAGACAGGTTTAGGTTTTTTAGATGCTATCGCTACGAAAGTAGCAGCAACAGCAAAGCTGTGGCTCGGTGCACGTGATAGTGATGAGAATACCTCTGATCTAAAGACAATTGATCTAAAGGCAATGAAATTGTTGATCACTTGGTCGCTTGCAGCGCCGATTTTGGTGTTTGCGCTTGCCGCTCAATTGCTCACAATCCCAACCGCTATCGCATTGGCTTTGTCTACATCAGGCATCTTTATGTTGAGTTGCGGTATTATATCCAAACAAAAAGATATCAAAAACGCAGGCATCTTAGCAGTTATCGGTTCCGCTATTGTCATTTCGGTTCTGGTCTCCGCATCGGGCCAAGCAGCGATGCAAATGGCGATGTTGTATTTTGTCATCCCTGCAGAAGTTTATTTAATCACGAAGCAGCGTCAATCTGTGATCGCTGCGACCTTTGCTTCATTTGTTTTGGGCGCATGCGCGGTTATCATCGCTTCAGTTGGCGCAAACGAACTTGCGCATTCACAGTTGTTGGGTGCAACAATCATCGTAATGCTGCTTGGCTATGGATTTGCGCGTGTCTTCCATAATGACAATGCATCAATGACTAAAGTAGCTGATCAATCAGAACTTGCCGCGGAAACAACATTAGCGCCAGAGCATGCACCAGTGAATGTACCAGTGGTATCTCATAATAAGTTGATTGAAGATCTACCTGGTTTGGTTACGTGCCACGATGCAAATGGCGATGTAATGAGCGTCCATGGTCAATCGCCTGAAATTTTATCAGCGCGCGCTAGCAACTTGCTTGGCAAGGGATTTGTCAATCAGGTCCATGTCTCAGATCGCATTCGTTTTATGTCTGCGATTGATAAACTAAGACAAGGGGTTAAATGTGTTTGTGTCGATCTGAGATTTGAAACAGGGTTTCATAATACTGCGTCTGATCTGCAATTTACGCATATCCAGGCTAATTTAATCGGTCAATTTAATCACGAGAACGACTTGGAAAAATTCTATATCCAGTCAATCGACATGACCTCATTGCACAACACCAAAGCGTTGGTTGAACAATATCAAACCGCTGAACGTGATGCTGAAATCAACAAGACACGGTTCTTAGCGGGTGTTAGCCATGAGCTGCGTACGCCGCTCAATTCAATTATGGGCTTTGCCGATGTTCTTATTCATGAAGTTATCGCGCCGCTACCTGATGAACGTCATAAGGAATACGTCTCACTCATTCGGGAATCTGGCGAGCATTTGCTAAATGTCGTCAACACAATGCTTGATATGAGTAAAATCCAAAATGGACAATACACGCTTTATAGCGAACCATTTGAATTTTCGAGCTTGCTTGATCGCACAAAATCAATGCTCGATATTCAAGCGGGTAAGAAGAAAATTGAACTAAATTGCCGTACGCAAAAAGGTTTGCAGGAGGTCAAAGCAGACCGCCGCGCCATGCAACAGATCCTGATCAATCTAGTGGGCAATTCAATCAAATTCACCGAGGAAAAAGGTGTTGTAACTGTTGATGCGGATATCAAAGGGTCAGAATTTATTCTGAAAGTAAGTGATACCGGCATTGGAATCCCAGCAGATAAATTATCTCAAATTGGACAGCCGTTCATGCAGGTAAATTCAAGTCTCGCTCGCCAGTATGAAGGCACAGGACTAGGTATCTCGCTGGTAAAAGGTTTGGTGGAGCTTCATCACGGACGTTTTGATATCCAGAGCGTTGAAGGTGAGGGCACACAAATCACCATCACAATCCCGCAGTTGGATGAGTTGAAAGATGAGACGCATTCAAATGAGGATGCACCTGAAATTAAAGATTTAAACAAGGCCATGCATGATGATGGCCAAGCCGTATATCAGGGGGGTCGCGCAAATGTCGCTTAGACGTAAACCTTCAAAAAAAACAATTGAGAAGCCAAGTGTATTTGCTTCCTTAATGTCTTCCGTCGGAGAGACAATTGTCAAACACCCGTCAATTGTCGGCGGTGGTACTGCTTTTGTAATCATTTTCAGCTTCATTGCGTCCAATGCGCTTTATTATCAAAAAGGTGCGCACCCGGCGCCGATTTTAAATATGCGCGGGCCACAATTTATCGTGTCAGGTTCAACCCGACCAAATGATGATGTGCGTGTAATTAATCCAGATGACGGGGTAAAAACCTTCAAAGTCCGCCACAGCGATGATTTGCAAACATCGAGCATTAATGTCCCGGTACCAGCACAGCCAGTACGTAAAGAGACAGCGCGTGTCCAAACGGTTAAACCGATTGTTGAAACCGCGACCGTTGAAAGCGCAATCCAAGGCGATGATCTCGTTCGCAACATTCAGAACGAGCTTGCCAAGCAAAAGCTCTATCTAGACGTTGTTGACGGTTTAACAGGTCCAAATACATCCAAAGCTGTGCAGAGTTTTCAAGAGCGCGCCGGTTTGACAGTTGATGGTAAGATCACCGAGGCATTGCTTGAAAAGCTGATCGCTTCGAATACGCCAAAACAAGTGGCGCGCCTTGAGACAAATACGCAGCAAGCTTCAAATGACCTGGTGCGCAGGATCCAAATTGGCCTATCGCAATCAGCTTATCCGCATATTGAAGTGGACGGCATGGCCGGAAAGCAAACTCGTGAAGCTATTGCGCAGTTTGAAAAGCATTACCGATTGCCGGTAACTGGATTGCCCAATCAACAAGTCCTTGATAAGCTTAAATCAATCGGCGCGTTTTAAAACCACGAACTTATTTTAGCTAAATCTCCATCGCTTTTTGGTGGCAAGCACCTGAAGACGGATCAATGCGTATTACTTCTGCAATTTTTGTTGCCAGCTTAACCCGAAGATTATTCTCCGAGGGGCAAATGGCTGCGGTGGAGAAAAAAGGTGCCGAAGAAGCAGGGGCAATCTTTATTCGTGTTGTAAAACGCGATCGCACGCAGATGCTTTTAAGTCCCGCACCACAATCTTATTTTGAAGAGAAGAGCACGTTTCATATCTTTGAGGTTCGGCTCAAAGATGCGTCTGAAATGGACGTGAATGAAAAACTCGAGCGCGAGAAGTCATTTGATAATGATATCTGGATCGTTGAGATAGAAACCGATACGCCTGAAGCTTATCTTGATATGAGGAATGAAGAAGAGGGCTAGTTCATCCCCGTTTCTAAGTTAAAACGGGAATGACATATTGTCTTTTCTTAGTCGCCAATCGCTTTTAGCCAATCAGCGTCTTTCGCATCCATTTGTCGTTCTTCTGTCCACATAGGAAGTTGATCATTATTATCAGCAATTGGTGTGATGTAAGGTAGATCATCCGCTGTTAGCTTCGCATAATCAACATTAGCTTCGCTCAGATCCAGGTCAACCATATGATGCTCACGCGTAATAATGTCTGCACGTAGCCAAGTGATCAAGCGATTTAGACATTCACCATGCTGCATATTCTCAAGTAGATAGTCAGCACCTTCTTTCGTGCCTTCCATGATGGAAACATGCGGGAAGAACTTGTTCAATGCATTGATGCAAAGCTCTTGAGGGGCAAGGATTGCATTAAATGTCACCGCAAGTTGGTAGCCTGACATATCATCCATAATGCGTTCAGCAAGTTCAACACTTGAGCCAATCGCATCAGCCAACGCCGTTGTGAAATACTCAACATGGTTGTTTTCAATATGCTTCTCCATAACAGAGATGTATTTGCGATGTGCGATCTCACCTGAATGGATAGGTAGCGTGACAATCGGCGCAGTCATCTCGCCGTCTTCAGTCAATTGTTGAGACTGTTTTGCAAGGATTGTCGCTTGCTCTGGTGTGAGATCACCTTGTGCAAGTTCACGCAGTGTTTGGCGTAGATATTCTTCAGCGGCAAATTGTTCATCGTTGATTGCTGCAAGATCGCTATCAAGTTCACCCTTGTCCGCAGGAGCCATATTTTCAAAGGCTTTGATGCCACCGGCGCTAAATTCGTCGCCCAGTTCCATCCACTGTTCTTGTGTTGATGGCGCTTCAGCTGAAGTTTCAGATGTAGCATTTGTATCATCGAAGAATTCAACATGCCCTGGGCGAAGGTTGTCTTCAACTTCGGTCCATTGTTCTTTGCTTGATGCTTTAAGTGCATCCACGTCTTCAAAGAATTCAACGTGTCCTGGGCGAAGATTATCTTCAATCTCGATCCATTCTTCGCTCGAAGCTGTGTCTTCCATCTCTTGATTTGATTGCAACTCAACATCGCTGAAGAATTCAACACGGCCGTAATTTTCGGCAGAGCCGTCGATCTCTCCCACTACTTTATGTGAGATGTTTAAACGGGTCACTGCTTCTTCATCCATATGAATAGCTGCATCGCCAACATACCCGCGGAGCTGAAGTGCGCGGTTCACACTGTCTTCATTTAGCGCAAGAAGGCTTTGTACAACACGTTTGTTGAGTTCCTGACGTTTAGCAATGATCCTAGCATGCTCAGTATCTGATTTTGCGATGACATAGCAAAGAATAGCATTTGTTAAGGAAGGTGAGTGCGAAAGAAATGGAGCGGAAATTTCAAGTGGTTGCAATGACAAGAATTCGCAGACATTCGCAGGAACAAATGGGCATCGCGATAAAGATGAGGACGCGCGTCGCTGGGTTTCAATCGGAGCAGCGTTGAAAAGAGGGATGAAAAGTTCGCCAAATTTTCGCGATTCAGCCGGGTTCGGTTTCCGTAAATCGTCCAAACTGGCTACCAAAGCTAATAGGATTGCTGATTTTCGCTGATCTTCGCCAGCAGATTCCAAATCTCTAAAACAATACGACATTTCACTCAAACTCTCATACTCGAACTCATATTTCGGTAAGAAAACCTTCGCCAAACATCAAAAAAGCAAAGGATTGTCCCCGAAATCCCAAATGTGATCAACTTTCTTTGAAAAAAACGTGTCTTAGACTTGATTGTTGATCCCACTGTCTCAGATTATAGTGAAAGTGTTAGCGTTTCATTAACTATGAACCTGCTTAATAATAATATGTAAAAAGGATGAAATTTAACCCGCGTACATCCGTCACCCAATGGAGACGAGAATGGCAGAAATTATAAGATTACTAGACTACGAACCCGTCGCACGGCCAGAAGGTTTTAGACCATCAAAGCCAGCAGACATCTTGTTTTTTACAGGTGTTCGTTATGAAAAAGCTCCGAAAAAGAAGAAGTCTCGGAAGCCAGCTAAATCGAATAATCAGACGCGAAAAGTCAAACGTAGCGGTGTTTGATAGCTGTCACGAACAAATTACTGATTAAGCTGATACGTAAAATCAGCGGTTAAAGTCGCGCGCACAAAGCATTTGATAAGAAGTCTTGAGCTTCTGCCAGAGAACTAATACTCGGCACAATTGATCTTAGCGCAACATATCCTTCAACATCCCCAACTTCGATAGCAATTGTTTCGGCAATCAGCTCTGGTTCTTCGCTGCGCAAGTTCAACAGCTGGCCCTTAGTTCCTAAAATGAAGTTCACTTCGCCATTAATCGCGGATCGAGCACTCATTGAGAAAATCTCATTTGAGCCTGTATCAAAAGCGGCCAATGTCCACATTTCAGTTGGATTATTTGCAACGATCTGCAATGGACCTTCGTCAAGTATGTAATAGCACACGGCCGTTTGGATGAAGATATCTTCGTTATATAATCCGCTATCATTAGGTTCATTTGCTAATGGGAAAAACTCAAACGGTTCGCCAAGATTTTCAACTTTGCTCCAGGCATCAACATTTGAGTTAAATGGCAAAATCAATATCAATAAAATATGCAGTACGGCAGCGCCGACAAGGCCAGTGATCATGGCAAGGAGAAACTTAAGCATTGACGCATTCTCCTTTGATAATTTTTGGCATCTCCAACGCGCGAATGCCGGACACATTTGATATCGGTGTATCAACCAATGTCAGTTGCAGTTCAAATTCTGAATTTGGATCAATGGCAAGCCAATTTCCCGGTTGAGGATTTTGCGATAGCTTGATCTCAATATTCCCCTCACTATCACGCAGAACTTTCTGCGCATTGATGGTGCTTGGTCTACCCTGGGGAATGTTGAGCGGTTCGTTATCTGGATGGACTGTCCGCAAAGTCCAAAATAGAGCAGGGGGCACTCGGCCTTTAAGCGTATAATCGCATGTGCGCACTAATGGTTCTTCGTTTTGGTCAACCTGTGCACGGAACACCAAACCTTCAGCACGTCCAAGCAAAATCTTGCCATCATTTGCACGGTGCGCCCGCGCATAGGGATCCGCATCTTTTGTTTGAATTTGAGGGTAAGCGACCCAATTGTTCACTTGCAATCCGCCAAATCCGCGTGTTGCATCTAATGCCCATTGTGCTGAATAAATTCCACCCAAAAACATAATGACCAAAGCGGTGCCGACCAAAAACGGAATACGTAACACTGATTTCAGCCTTTCGGTGGTCTATTGTGTGATATTGGTGACGGCTGGATTTGTTTCCAACTTAGCCAAATTATCTCGTGACGTTTCTAAAACTTTTGCAAGTTCTCTGAGTGCTTGTGTTGCCTGGCGGTTTAACAAGCGTGTGCGAGATGGAAGTGATACTTGGCTGATCCCACCTTCTGCTTCAGCAATTAATGGACCGAATGTTTCTTCAGGAAGCGCATCTTCAATTCCCGGAATTGCTCGTAGCTCAATGCCTTGGTGAGCATATTCCATAACTTTCTTGAACGTCATTGCAGGGAGTGAACCACCTGTCATACGCGCTGTTGTGGTGAAATCATCATTGCCAAACCACACAGCCGTTGTGAAGTTACCCGTATATCCAACAAACCATCCATCGCGATAAGATTGCGTTGTTCCGGTTTTCCCAGCTGTTTTAATACCTTCAAGTTTTGCTCTGCGCCCCGTACCCCATTCAGGGATTTGCACCATGATTTCGTTCATAGCGGCTGCCGCCTCTTCGGTAAGAACTTGCTTTGGCTCAGGGCTATCTTTTGCGTGATCGTAAAGCACATCACCTGAATAATTCATCACCTGCACGATGCCATGACGATTGGAATGCTTGCCGCCTGCCGGGAAAACGGCATAGCCTGTTGCCTGATCAAGTACGGTCACTTCAGACGTGCCAAGTGGCATAGTTTTTTCAGCACGAACGGTTGACTGGATACCCATCGCACGAGCTTTTTCCGCAATTTTATCTGTGCCCAAATGATCGCGCGCTAATCGCACCGGGATGGTGTTAACTGATTTAACCAAAGCGCGGGTTAAATCCATGCGGCCTGAATAACTGCGCCCATAATTTCGAGGGGACCAGCCGCGCCAAGTAATTGGACCATCAGAAATTCTCGATTGTGGCGTGAAACCCGTTTCCATGGCTAATGCATAAACATAAGGCTTGAACGATGAACCTGGTTGACGCAAAGCGCTTGTTGCGCGGTTAAACTGGCTGCGACCATAGTCTTGCCCACCGACCATTGCGCGTACGGCGCCGCCGTGTTCCAAAACAACCGCAGCACCCTGACCAACACGATATCTGCGACCAAATTCACGCAAACCCTGTTCGACGGCTAATTCAGCTGCGCTTTGTAAACCCAGATCGATCGTCGTGCGCACCACTACAGCGGTTTCATCAAAGTTCACAGATAAACGTTTGACTTCATCAAAGGCCCAATCGAGGAAGAAGTCCGGGCTTTCAACATCACCGCGGTCAACAACAGTCGCTGGGCTTCTGCGCGCACCAACTACTTGCCCTTCCGTCATCATGCCACCCTGCACAAGGTTGGTCAGGACTTCATTTGCACGCGCGCGCGCTGCGGGCAGATTAACATGTGGTGCATATTTCGCTGGCGCTTTGAACAAGCCTGCAAGCATTGCAGATTCTGCGAGCGTCACATCGGTGATATCTTTACCAAAGTAAAATTGTGCTGCAGCGGATGCGCCAAATGTGCCGCCGCCCATATAAGCGCGGTCCAGATAAAGCTGAAGAATTTCGTTTTTTGAGAGGTTCGCTTCAAGCCATAACGCAAGAAACGCTTCTCGGATTTTACGTTCTAATGTGCGCTCGCTGGAAAGGAAAATTAGTTTTGCCAATTGCTGAGTGAGCGTTGAACCACCCTGAACAACTGAGTTAGCGCGCGCATTTTCAGCCATCGCGCGGGCAAGGCCGATAAAATCAATGCCAAAATGCTGATAAAAGCGTCGATCTTCCGTTGCTAGAACTGTTTGGATCAAATGTTCTGGCAATTGGTCAACGGGTAACGATTCTTCGCGAATATTGCCGCGATTACCGATCTCATTGCCATAACGATCTAAAAACGTAACAGAGAATTCATCCTGCGCGCGCCAGTTACCTTCGGTCATTTCGAAGGAAGGCAGCGCCAATGCAAGCAATAATACAAAACCGGCTGTCCCAACATTGGCAGCTTCATCGACAACTTCAACAAGTGCTTTTTTAAAACCGGTGACGCGGAATTTGTGGAAAAAGATCGAAAGATTTTCCCAGGTTTCACCTAAATTGCGAAACGAATGCCAGATGGTTGAATCAATCCAACTATCAAGACGCAAAAAGAAGTATTTCAAGCGCCGCATAAAACCTGGTTTTTCATTCATTTCTGACATGCATCGTCCAAAGTTAGACGGCTCTAAAGGTGCATGATTGCTACGAAAATGCCCCTATTTCGTAACTTAGCTACGACCCCGATAAAACCGCATCTTGATATTGTATCTTATATAACGTCAGCGTCAGAGCTTTTTGCAGTATTTTTACCAAAAGGACAAGCAAAAATCGTTACCAATTCGTCTCATTTGTGCAACAAGGGGAATGAAATACAATGGAATTTTTGCTCAATTCCAAGAAATGCGTGAGAGACTTGAAATGACGGACCAGCCATTTTGGCAAACAAAGTCACTTGATGAGATGACAAATGAGGAATGGGAATCACTTTGCGACGGGTGTGGGCGATGCTGTTTGAACAAATTGGAAGACTGGGAAACTGGTGAAATTGCGTTCACAAATGTAGCCTGCACATTGCTGGATGATCAGACATGTCGATGTAAGGATTACGCAAACCGGCAGAAAAAAGTATCCGATTGCGTGCAACTCACACCCAAAGAAGCACGTGAATTACCTTGGCTGCCTCCAACCTGTGCTTATCGGCTTGTTGCTGAAGGACGCAATTTATATTGGTGGCATCCGCTTGTCTCACATGACCCTGAAACCGTTCACCAAGCGGGTGTTTCAGTGCAAAACAAGACTGTTCCAGAAGACGGAATGGACGCGGAAGACTATGAAGACCACATCGTATACTGGCCAGGTTACGAATATATTTCCGATAAATAGGAAAATAATCCTTGACCAAGGAAAGGTTGTTTGTTAGAAAGCAGATAACATCTATAAATTGTATTTAATTATGTTGCAATTTTTGATTGATGTGCTGATGTTCTTAAATCAACCTTGTTAAAACATACCAGAAATCGTTTAACCATATGACAAGTGATCATTCAGAAACACTTGTGCAGCTTGGCCATGCACGCAAGATTTTGCAATCTCAATTAACGCACGCTGAGTTTGACGACAAACTTACAGATAGTTCGATAAACACAATCTCTCTCATCGTAAGGACGCTTGAGAAGATTGATCAATTGTCGCGCGCTCTTTTAAAGGACCAAAAAACAGCCGATGAGGAGTTGTCAGAAGAAGACTTTGAAAAGCTCAAAGAAAAAGTTGAACACCTCCTCAAACAAGCAAGTCAGAGCCGATAATTCTAAATATCGGGATTTCAAATCCTTTTTAAAAAGCTTGTCTTTGAACGAATTAAAAGCGCTAAGCCGTGATTGGCAATTATCTGCACGGCGAGAGCAATTACCTCCCATTGGTCAGTGGTTTACCTGGTTAATATTGGGCGGAAGGGGTGCTGGCAAAACCCGGGCCGGGGCAGAATGGGTGCATGATGCTTCAAGCTCCGGCCATTTGATGGATAAGGTATCAGGCAGAAAACTAGTTTATGGCCGCATTGCGCTGGTGGCTGAAACATTAAGCGACGCACGTGAGGTGATGGTGGATGGTCAAAGCGGTATCCTGAATATCGCAAAGCGTAATCGTCCAGTTTATGAAAGTTCGCGTCGACGTTTGATTTGGCCAAATGGAGCCATTGCGCAGATCTTTTCATCGGAAGATCCTGAGAGTTTACGGGGACCACAATTTGATTTGGCCTGGTGTGATGAGCTGTGCAAATGGAAATATGCGCAGGAAACTTGGGACATGCTGCAATTTGGATTGCGGCTAGGTTCGCAACCCCGGCAATTGATCACAACCACGCCGCGCCCGATTGAATTGTTAAAACAGATTATGGAAGATCCATTGACGGTGATAACAAAAATGCGCACCGACGATAATAAGGCGCATTTGGCCAAGAGCTTTTTGCATAATGTAAATGCGCGATATGCTGATACAAGATTGGGACGTCAGGAGCTTGATGGCGAGGTTATATCTGACCTTGAAAACGCACTGTGGCAACGTGAAATGCTTGAAAAAATACGCTTGCCGCAATTGCCTGATCTTCAGCGGATTGTGGTGGCAATTGATCCACCTGTATCGGCGACTGCGAAAAACTCCTGCTGCGGGATTGTTGTTGCGGGTCTTGATGCAAAAGGTTCGGGGATTGTTTTGGAAGATGGTTCTATTGATGGTGCAAGTCCAAGCAAATGGGCTGCGCGCGCGGTGGAATTATTCCATAGATATGAAGCGGATATGGTGGTGGCAGAAGGTAATCAGGGCGGAGATATGGTGCGCTCGGTGCTGCAGGCAAGTGATGCGACCCTACCGATCCAAATTGTCCATGCAACGCGTGGCAAATGGCTGCGCGCTGAACCGGTTGCTGCGCTTTATGAGCAAAATAGGGTCAAGCATTTAGGTGCATTTAAAAAGCTTGAGGATCAGATGTGTAATTTCTCAAACACAAATGGTTCAAATGCAATTTCTCCAGATAGGCTCGATGCGCTTGTATGGGCGTTAACGGCATTGATGCTTGATCAATCTGGTGCGCCTGCAATTCGTGCTGTTTAGTCGGCAGTTTTTTTAAATTCTATATCGAATAAGATGTTAAAAAGGATCACTCTATGAGTTGGTTTACAAACCTTCGTGGCATGATGAAAGCTAATCATGAGGCTCAGGAAAATGGGTCGAATGATGTCGATCTGTCGCAAAAAACAGCACCCGCAAACGGCTATATTTCATTGCATGAAACGGGATTAGCCAATTGGTCATCTCGCAATTATCTATCAATGTCCCGCGAAGGTTTCATGAAAAATCCAATTGCGCACCGCGCCATTAGAATGATTTCTGAAACGGCAGCAAATGTGCCCTGGACTTTGTTTGAAAACGAGACAGAACTTTCAGATCATCCGGCGCTTAAACTCCTTCAAAAACCCAATAATGTATCCGGAGCTGCAGATTTTCTAGAAGGGCTTTATGGCCACTTGCTTCTATCAGGAAATGCCTTTGTGAAAGTTTTGACAGATGGCGAAACTCCGCTTGAGTTACATGCGCTCAGGCCAGACCGAATTCGCGTTATTTCGGGGCGAGACGGATGGCCGGAAGCCTTTGAATATCAAGTGAGTAATCATAAAGAACGGTTTGAACTTAATACTAATTCAAAGCCTCAGATCCTGCATTTGAAATTGTTTCACCCATTGGATGATCATATGGGGTTTGCACCACTTGAAGCCGCTTTGATGGCGCTAGATTTGCACAATTCTGCAAGCGGATGGAATAAAGCCTTGCTTGATAATTCCGCTCGCCCTTCAGGTGCATTGGTTTATCAGCCAAAAGACGGCGGCAATCTAACACAAGATCAGTTTGACCGGTTAAAGGGTGAACTTGAAGAAGGATATTCCGGTGTACAAAAAGCCGGCAAGCCGCTGCTTTTGGAAGGTGGGCTCGATTGGAAAGCCATTGGGTTAACACCAAAGGATATGGATTTTGTCGAAGCTAAAAATGGTGCCAGTCGTGATATCGCATTGGCGCTCGGGGTTCCGCCTATGTTGCTTGGTATTCCTGGCGACAATACCTATGCCAATTATCAAGAAGCCAATCGTGCTTTTTCACGCTTAACCGTTTTGCCGTTGGTTATGCGTATTGCCGCCAGCATGAGCACTTACTTGCAAAATTTTTATGGTGGTGAATTTCGCTTTGAACCCGATATTGATAAAATGCCGGGGCTTTCATCTGAGCGCGATATGCTTTGGGCAAGGCTTGAAAACACGACATTCTTGACCGACCAAGAAAAGCGGAAAGCCGTTGGTTATCAATCTGTTGCTGGCGACGAATGAGTTCCCTGTAACTTAAAAACACAAATCAAATCAATTTAAAAACAAGTATTACGCAAATCAAAAAGGTTCAGCGGAAAGCATGAAACACGCCAATATTTTACTTTCTGATGCCAAAGATGATGGCTTTATTTCCGGTTATGCCAGCCTGTTTGATATCGCAGATTTATCCAATGATGTGATCGAAAAAGGCGCGTTTAAAAACTCTATTGCAAGCCATAAAGCAAGCCGCATCAAACTCTTATTCCAGCATGATCCGAACCAACCTATTGGTCATTGGGTCAAAATCGTTGAGGACAAAAAAGGGCTGTATGTCGAAGGTAAATTGACCTTGGGTAATGCGAAGGCAAAAGACATTCACGCGCTCATTTTATCCGGTGCCATTGAGGGTCTCTCAATCGGCTTTAAAACAAAGCGTTCGCGCAAAGACCCAAAAACCGGGGCACGCCACATTATTGAAGCTGAGCTATGGGAAATATCCATCGTAACGTTTCCGATGCTCCCTGCTGCACGCATCGATGTGGCCAAGGGCCTGCCATCGCCACCTTCAAGTTTTGATAATCGAATGGCCCAAGTGATCCGCAATGCCGTTGCGCGGTTTTAACCGCAAGTAATTTCTCAAACCAACATCAGTTCATCTTTTGAAAGGAACTATAATGACGATTGCAAACCGTAAGCGTGCTGCTGAGGATAAGCAGCTGGAGAAGAAAGTGCGCCCGCCGCAGAATTTGGAAACCAAAACCGTTGAGACTAAATCGACCGGTAATGAAGTTGCCAATGCCTTTGAAGATTTCATGCGCGCGTTTGAAAGTTATAAGGAAACCAACGATGAGCGTTTGGCCCAGGTTGAACAACGTATTGGCACTGACGTTGTAACCACGGAAAAAATGGACCGCATTTCCCGATCCATGGATGAACAAAAGCGTAAGCTTGATCAGTTGATGGTAAAGGGCTCACGCCCTGTATTGGGTGATCAATCATTTGATTTTTCAGACAATGAGCACAAGAACGCATTTAATGCTTATATCCGTCGCGGCGATGAAATGGGTCTGCGTCTTGTCGAACAAAAAGCGCTGTCGCAATCAAGTGATCCTGATGGTGGCTATCTGGTGCCGGATGAACTTGATCAACAAATTGGACGTCGTCTATCAGACTTATCACCAATTCGCAGCATTTCATCGGTGCGCCAAGTCACGGGTTCGGTGTTGAAGAAACCATTTTCTCAAAATGGTATGGCTGTAGGCTGGGTGGGCGAAACTGATGCTCGCCCGCAAACAACCACAGCGCAATTGGTGGAGCTGCAGTTCCCCACTATGGAACTTTATGCCATGCCAGCTGCAACGTCATCTCTTCTAGAAGATAGTGCGATTGATATCGATACCTGGATTATGAGCGAGGTTGAAGCAGCCTTTGCAGAACAAGAAGGATCAGCATTTGTAAATGGCGATGGTGTGAACAAACCAACAGGTTTCCTAAACGCCCCGCAAGTGGATGATGCAAGTTGGAGCTGGGGTAATCTTGGTTATATCGCAACAGGTACCGATGCAGGATTTGGCGATGATCCGTCTGACAGACTAATTGAAACAATTTATTCGCTCAAATCCGGATATCGTCAGAATGCAAAATTTGTGATGAACCGCAAGACGCAAGGAACCATTCGCCAGTTTAAAGACGCAGATGGGAACTATATGTGGCAGCCACCTGCAGCACCCGGCCAGCAAGCTATGCTGCACGGATTTCCCGTCGTAGAAGCTGAAGATATGCCAGATATTGCAACGGATACAATGTCAGTCGCATTCGGTGATTTCGAGCGCGGCTATCTTGTTGTTGATCGCCAGGGTGTTTCGGTCTTGCGTGATCCGTATTCGGCCAAACCTTATGTGTTGTTTTACACCACAAAACGTGTCGGCGGCGGCGTACAAAATTATGAAGCATTAAAGCTCATCAAATTTGGCACCGCATAAATAGCTTTCAAAAACTGAAATCAACCCCTGCTGAATGATCATTTGGCAGGGGTTTTATCACTCAATTTTTCTTCCAAACACTTTTGCAAATAGGTATTTGATGACGCTCGTTTTATCTCAATCACCCGAAACGGAACCGGTTACGCTTGAAGACGTAAAAGCGCATTTGCGCCTTGATCATGAAAGTGAGGATGAGCTTTTAAATTCGTTAATCGCCGCAGCCCGCGAGTATCTAGAGCAACAAACTCAATTGGCGCTCATGACGCAAATCTGGCGATTGTGCTTAGATAGCTGGCCAATTGATAAATGCGTAAAACTGTATAAATCGCCGGTGCAATCGATCGATCAAATTGAACAATTTGATGCAAGTGGCATAGGGTCACAAATCTCGACCAGCGAAATGCTGCTTGATAGCAACGCGCATCCCGCGCGCCTTTACATCAATGCGCAATCTGCCCCTGAACAAGTGATCAATGGAATTGAAATCACGTTTACTGCAGGCTTTCAAAGTGCAAGCGAAGTGCCTGATATGCTAAAGCGGGCTTTGCTTATTCATATCGCACAAATGTATGAATTTCGCGGTGTGGTGTCTGCTAATATGCAGCCCGCCGCTGTGCCTCAAGGTTATCTCGCATTAATTAGCCCATGGGTTCGGAGATCAATCTGATGGAACTCCAGTTTTTTGACCCAGGCTTGCTGCGCATCCCAATTGAGCTGCAAACATGTCAACTAATCCCAGATGGACAGGGTGGCGCTGATGAAGCATGGATTGGCGTTGCAGAACTTTTTGCGCATATCGCACCGATGAATTCTTCGCTCCGTACCCGTGCTCAATATGATGATCAGATCATCACACACGGCATTACGATCAGGTATCGCGAAGACATCAGTTTAGATCAAAGGTTTTTAAGAAATGCGCGCGTCTTCGCCATTCGCGGTTTTTATGATCTGGATGAAACTAAACGATATCTCATCTGCAAATGCGAGGAAATTTCATCGTGAATATTTATGCAGACATCCTGGAAAACGTGAGGTGTTAAGATGGGGCATTCAACTTCTCATTTACAAAAAGCTATCTTTGAAACATTGAACGAAAACGCTGCATTAAAAGCGCTAATTGGTGAAGACAAAGTGTTGAGCCATGTGAGGTTAAAGACAGATTTTCCCTATATTGTGATTTGCAATTGGCAAACAGAAGACTGGTCAACATCCACCGATAAAGGTGAGTTACATCGGTTTGATATCGATGTCTGGGATGATAATCCATCAACGCTATCGCAGCAGAATATTGCCTCCAAAATCATTGAATTGCTGCATGATCAACCGTTGGAGTTGGTCCTTGGAAACCTTGTTAACCTTCGTTTTGAAAACTCAGTTCACAACACGCAAGGTAGTAAAAAATTGCAACCATTGAGTTTAAAATTTCGCGCCACTATCGAATTTTAAACTACCAAATTGGAAAGGTAATAATTATGGCAGCTCAAAAGGGAAAAGATCTTTTGATCAAGGTTGACCAAGATGGAACATTCATCACGGTTGCAGGTCTACGCGCGAAGAGATTGGCATTTAATGCCGAAACGGTTGATATCACGGATGCTGAATCAAGCGGTCGTTGGCGGGAATTGCTCGAAGGTGCCGGCGTGCAACGTGCAAGCATATCGGGTTCCGGGATATTTAAAGATGCGGACAGTGACGAATTGGTTCGCTCTGCATTTTTTAATGGAAACATCAAAAATTGGGAAATCACAATTCCAGATTTTGGGGTGGTTACAGGGTTATTCCAACTCACATCACTTGAATATTCCGGACAGCATAATGGTGAAATATCATTTGAAGCTGCAATGGAATCTGCTGGTCTATTAAGCTTTGGGGCGGTGTAATGAACAAAATCACCCCAGTAGGCGAAGCTGCGCAGAAGACGGCTTCCAGTGTTTTACCCAACCGAAGGCGTGGCGAGGTTTTAATCACGATCGATAATACCCCTCGCATCATGTGTTTAACGCTCGGCGCTCTTACCGAGCTTGAGGATGCCTTTCATGTTGATAATCTTTCAGAACTTGGCACATATTTTTCAAATGGAAAATTTAGCGCCGATGATCTTGTTCATATCATCGGGGCAGGGCTTCGAGGCGGTGGTAATCTTTATACAGATGAAGATATCAGAAGCCTCAGCATCGAAGGCGGTGCAGTCGGTCTTGCACAAGTTGCAGCTGAGTTGTTGAAGATTACATTTTCCAGCGGGCATAATGAGGAAAATGAGCAATTTGAAGAGCACAAAAAATCTGAAAAAAAGTAGGTCGCGCAGCTGAACACAAAAAAATAACAATAAGTCAAAATCCGGGATCAGCCCCTTATAGAAATGATAAGTTTCCATGGGACCAGCTACTCGGATTTGCCCTTGTTCGGTTGCGATTATCACCTGGTGAGTTTTGGGGCTTGTCATTGCCCGAACTAACCGCTGCCATCACTTATTTAAGTCCCGGTAAATCCTCACAAACCTCGTCCATGAAGCACGATGATTTGCATGTTCTTATGACCCGATATCCCGATCTTAAAACTTAAGCAGTTCGTACCCTTGAAAGTGATCAATATGGTTGCAGATAACATACCTGTAGAGATTTCGATCTCCGGTAATTTTGACGAAATATCAAGTGAATTATCCCAACTTGAAATCCAAGCAGATCAGTTTGGCAAAGCAATGACGAGCGCGCTTAAAAGTTCGATCCTTGATGGTGAAAGTTTTTCACAAGTTCTCAACAATCTCGCCCTGTCGCTCTCTGATATGGCGTTAAATGCTGCATTGGCACCAATTGAAACAGGTATCAGCAATCTGTTCAGTTCCGTATTGGGTGGTGGATCATTATTTGCAGGTACCAATGCCTTGCCGACCAATCTCATCCCTTTTGCAAATGGTGGTGTCGTTTCATCGCCGACATTGTTTCCCATGGGCGGTTCAGGTTCGAATGTCGGGCTTATGGGGGAAGCTGGTTCGGAAGCAATTTTGCCTCTAGCACGCGGCGCGGATGGGAGTTTGGGTGTTGCAACATCAGGTTCACAATCACCACCTGTCAACATCTCATTTAATATCAACACCCCAGATGCCGATGGATTTAAACGCTCAGAAACACAAATCTCTACCATGCTCGCGCGTGCTGTGGGGCGAGGGCAACGCGGTCTTTAATGGCTTTCAACAGTTAAAAAACTTCAAGGTGAATATATGAGAAATAGGAGTTTTGCATGACATCTGGTTTTCACGAGGTTTCGTTCCCCATGTCATTAGCGCTTGGAACCACCGGTGGCCCGGAACGCCGGAACGATATCGTTTTGTTGTCCAATGGATATGAAAGCCGAAATGCGCGCTGGCGGGATTCAAGGCGCCGCTATGATGCCGGGTCAGGGATGAAAAGTGCCCGAGATTTATATGAGCTCATTTCGTTTTTCGAAGCGCGTTGCGGCAACTTATATGGCTTTCGCTTTAAAGATCCGCTCGATCATTTATCCAGTGCATATGGCGAAGATATTTCCGCAACTGACCAGCAATTAGGCGTAGGTGATGGCGTTACATCTCTCTTTCAGTTGAGCAAAAGTTACGCTGATATCGGTGGATCATCATCGCGCAATATTCAAAAACCGGTGAATGGCTCAGTCCGCATTGCTTTGGATGGGGTTGAAGTATTCTCGCCGGAATTTGACGTAAATACTCAGACCGGTCTTGTCTCATTTAACGAACCGCCCACTCAAGATGTTGTCTTAACCGCAGGGTTTGAGTTTGATGTGCCTGTTAGATTTGATTTAGAGCGTTTGGATATCAATTTATCAAATTTTCACGCCGGCCATATTCCTTCTATCCCATTAATTGAAATCAAGACCGAGGATGGGTGATGAAAGAGATTAGCGATGACTTTTCCAGCCAGCTTGAAAACCAGTCCAAGACACTTTGTAATGCTTGGCGGTTAACGCGTAATGACGGCTTGATTTTTGGTTTTACCGATCATGATCATGCTCTTAACTTTGGTGGAACAGATTTTCTCCCCAATAGTGGTTTTCTGCCAAGTGCTGTGCGGTCAGAACTTGGCCTTAACGTAGATGAAAGCGAAGTTGCGGGCGCATTTGTAAACGATGCTGTGACAGAAAAAGATCTGCGCGATGGTCGTTATGATAATGCAATCATCGAAGTTTATCTGGTGGATTGGAGCTCACCCGATAAGGCTATAAAATTACGCACACAAGAAATTGGTGAAGTGAGTTTTTCAGATCATCAGTTTCGTGCAGAACTTCGCTCAATAACGCATCGGCTAAACCAGCCCCAAGGACGTGGTTATTGTAAAAAATGTACGGCTGATTTGGGTGATGATGCCTGCGGCGTTATTCTTGATGACCAGCTATTTAGTGCCACAGGAACCATTGTTTCAGCTTCAAGTGAACAGAGCGCGATTGTCTCTGGACTGGATGGTTTTGAAGCTTCGTGGTTTCGATTTGGCTTAATCACATGGACGAGCGGTGAAAATGCAAATCTCTCAGTTGAGATTTATGATCATGAAAACTCAGAGGGTGATGTGACGCTGAAGTTTTTCGCTCCATTACCTAATCTCCCTCAGGCAGGAGATAGTTTTAAGATCACTGCAGGTTGCGCTAAAACATTCTCTGTTTGTGGCGACAAATTTTCAAACACACTGAATTTTCAGGGGTTCCCACACATGCCTGGGCGAGATTTTGCTTATGGATATGCAGATGAGGAAACCGTCCATGATGGCAGTCCGCTCGTAGATTGAACCTGAAATTTATGTAATTTTTGGAGAGCATTTTGTCCGATGTAAATGTACGCATTGTCCAACTGGCAAGCGAATGGATTGGTACGCCTTATCGTCACCAAGGGTATCAAAAGCATATTGGCTGTGATTGCTTGGGTTTGATCCGCGGAATTTGGCACGAGCTCTACGGCATTAAGCCAGATAATCCGCAACCCTATGCAATGGACTGGGCGGAAGCTTCAAAAGAGGAGCGGATGCTGGACGCAGCGCGCGCATATTGCGGACCGGAAATTGCCCTTGAAAACATGGAAGCAGGCTGTTTAATCCTTTTTCGTTGGCGCCAAAGTGCATCAATCAAGCATGCGGGCATATTATCCGCGCCACATCAATTTATTCATGCATATGAGCGCATTGGCGTCACGCAATCTGCGTTAGTGCCTTCGTGGCGTAGGCGCATTGCCGCTGTTTTTAAGTTTCCCAATATTTCACAATAGTTTTCCTTCGGAGGGGCGTATGGCCACTATCTTATTGCAAGCGGCAGGGTCGGCAATTGGCGGTTTATTGGGACCGCTTGGTGGCGTTATTGGTGGCGCGGCTGGTGCGCTTGTGGGGAACGTGATTGATCAGGCAATATTTGGCCAAAAAACTATCTCCACGCCGGGACTTGAAGGTGCACGTATTGCCTCGCCCGATGAAGGTAGCCCAATCGCGCGCGTTTATGGGACGATGCGTATTGCAGGGAATTTGATATGGGCAACGCGCTTTGAAGAGGAAATCACAACCGAACGACAAGGTGGCAAAGCTACAAGTGGCACATCTGTTGAGACGCGCAACTATTATGCAAATTTCGCGCTCGGTTTATGTGAGGGTGAAATCAATCAGATCAAACGTATTTGGGCAGATGGCAAAGAAATTGATCTCAGCCAAATAGAATATCGCCTTTATAAAGGCAGTCCTGATCAGCTTCCCGATCCGCTCATTGAAGCCAAGCAAGGGGAGGGTAAAACGCCCGCATATCGAGGCCTCGCTTATATTGTTTTCGATCATTTCCCTATTGATAGCTATGGCAATCGCATTCCAATTCTGCATTTCGAAGTCACCAAAGTTATCTCGCAGCTTGAAAGTAAAATTGAAGCTGTAACCTTAATCCCCGGTGCAACTGAGCACGGATTATCAAATGTGCAGGTAAGTGAAACGCCCAATATCGGCGAGCAAAATTTGCTCAATCGGCATATTAGTTTTGCAACTTGTGATCTTGAGGCTGCGCTTGATGAATTACAAAATCTCTGTCCCAATCTTAAATCAATCGGTCTTGTCGTTTCATGGTTTGGTTCTGATTTACGCGCAGATCATTGTCTTTTTGCGCCGAAGGTTGAAGTCAGCGAACGCATTGGTGAAACGCGGATCTGGTCCGTGGGTTCAAAAACGCGCAACACGACGGAGCTCGTCTCCAGCACGAATGATGTTCTTAATTTTGGTGGCACGCCAGATGATCAATCGGTGATTGACGCGGTTACCGCAATTAAATCACGTGGTCTTAATGTGACGCTTTACCCATTTATATTAATGGATATTCCCAGCGATAATACACTGCCTTCTCCTTATGGGGATGAAACGCAAGCCGCGTTTCCCTGGCGTGGTCGTATCACTTGTAATCCAGCCATCGGTGAAACTGGAACCGTTGATCAAACCCAAACAGCTGCGAACCAGATAAGCACGTTGATGGGTATCAGCGAGGTTGGTGATTTTGCAATAAATGGCACATCGGTCACGTGGACGGGTGGAGACCAAGGCTACCGGCACATGCTGTTACATTATGCACATTTAGCCAAAGCCTCAGCCGATAACGGTTATCCAATCGATGGTTTTGTCATAGGGTCAGAAATGGTCGCTTTGACACGTGTTCGAGATGATCAAAATAATTTCCCCTTCGTGTCTGCGCTGTGTGAGCTTGCAGAGGATATTTATGGCATCATTGGTGATCATACAAAGCTAACTTACGCTGCAGATTGGTCTGAATATTTCGGATATCACCCCCAGGATGGATCAAGTGATGTCTATTTTCACCTTGATGAATTATGGGCAAATTCGGCAATTCATGCGGTTGGAATTGATAATTATATGCCGCTCTCAGATTGGCGTGATGAAGACATGATGGCTGCAAATCCTGATGGATTTCGTACCCAAAATGATGAGGCCGCGCTCAAAACTCAAATCACCTCTGGGGAAGGGTTTGATTATTATTATCAAAGCACTGAAGACCGCAAAGAGCGCATTCGAACACCCATTAGTGATGGCTTAAACAAACCATGGGTCTTTCGTTATAAAGATCTAAGATCGTGGTGGGAGAACCAACATTATAATCGCGTAAACGGTGTTGAACAATCAACACCAACTGGATGGGTGCCTCAATCAAAACCCATTTGGCTCACTGAGTTTGGCTGTCCGGCAGTTGATAAGGGGGCAAACCAGCCAAATGTATTTCCTGACCCCAAATCGTCGGAAAATGCACTGCCATATTATTCCAGCAATGCGCGTGATGATCAGGCCCAAAGGTCCTATCTTTCTGCGCATATTGATCATTGGTCTTCAGATGAAAACCCCGTCGGCATGGTGGATCTTGAAAATTCCTATATCTGGACTTGGGACGCACGCCCGTTTCCCGCTTTTCCCGCTAATACCAGCGTTTGGACAGATGGCGAGAACTGGCGAAATGGTCACTGGATAAATGGTCGGTTAGGAAATGCGCCTCTTCGTGAGTTGATCTCAGCGATTTTAACCGATCATGGGTTTGAAGCGTTCGATGTAGATCTTGTTGAGGGAACATTACAAGGTTATGTGCAAGCTGAATTTACCTCCGCGAGAGCATTGCTTGAAAGCTTGTTGGCGCTGTTTTTAATCGATGTTTATGAAAGTGAGGATAAGTTAGTTTTCACTTCACGGCTTAAATCTTCGAAATCGCCAACGCTTATCGATGCCGTGATTGATCAAACTGATGAACCTTTTGTACGCCATAGCCGCGGGCAGGAGAGCGAATTGGCAAATGAAGTGCAAATTACCCATCTTGCGCCAATGTCAGATTATCAACCATCAACAGTATATTCCAGGCGTTTAAGTCGCGGGAGCCAACGGCAAGAAAATTTAACATTGCCTGGATCCGTTGATCACGACACAGTGGCAAATCTTGCGGATCAGTGGTTACAAAACCATTGGGCCAGTCGTGAAACCATCGAGTTTCAACTCCCAATGGGAGAGATTGCGCTAGAAGTGGGTGATCGTGTTCAGTTTGATCAAGAATGTGCGTTCAACCCGCCACCAGGAACATATTCGATTGTTCAAATTGAGGATGGATTTCAACGTCAAATTACAGCAGCGCGCATGGTTGCTTCAAACAATCTGATCCAAGACAATGACGCGCAGAGTAATCAGATACTAGATGTGAGCGCAGGATTTAATCCCAATGTGATCCTGCTCGATCTACCGATTTTGTCCGGTAGTAGCGCAAGTGATTGGGCGCGGGCTGCAGCTTATGCAAAACCTTGGGTGCCAATCATTTTATCCAGCTCAACTGGTGATGATGGATATGAACAACGAACAACGCTCACTGTCCCCGCCTATATCGGAACTCTCGCTGCAGATTTAACTGCAGGGCCCGAGGGTCGGTTTGATTATGCAAATCAAATCATAGTTGATCTGCCTTATGGTGCGTTTGAGACAATCGAATTATCAAAGCTGCTCGCAGGCGGAAATGTCCTTGCAATCAGATCAGAAAATGATGCTTGGGAAATAATCCAGTTCCAAACAGCTTTAGAAATCGCAACAAATCAATGGCAATTATCCACGCTATTACGTGCGCAAGCTGGAACGGAAGATGCGATGAATGCAGGTGCGTTATCAGGTGCTGATGTTGTGCTCATCAATGATAATGTCCTGGCTTTGGGGTTAAACTCATCTGAGCTGGATGCTGAACTTAATTGGCAGATAACCGGCATTGGTAAACCAAGCGATCATCTTGAAACTATAGCCTTCTCCGGTGGCGTACGCGCTCATACACCATTATCACCTGTGCATTTACGGGCGGTGCGAAACGCTAACAATATCGAACTGAGTTGGACAAGGCGCGGGCGTATCTCCGCAGATAATTGGACAGGTGCAGAAATCCCCGAGGATGAAGATCAATCGCAGTTTCTGATTAAGATTTTCAACGGCACGCAGACAATCCATGAAGCGATTTCAGATACATTATCCTACGTCTATGAAGGTGATCAACAGCTCGCAGACTTTGGCGAATATCCGTCAAATGTTGTATTTTCTGTTCAGCAAATCGGTGGTCAAATCGCCCAAGGTATCTCCAGAACAGCTACGATTTCGCTGTGACAGATTAACCAAACCCCTCAAAAACATGGGTTTTTGCTTGAAAATCAATGTCATTTATGTTCATTCATACACCGTTCAGAAATGTTCATGTAAAAGATGGATAACAATTTAGTTTTTTAAGGTTTTCGAACAATGAAAATGAGTATGATCGCATCCATGTTTTTAGCCAGCACTTTGCTGAGCGCAACGCCTTCTTTGGCGGCAGACTGTTCTGCATCTGCGCAACAGGTGGTCGCGCAAACAGGCGGGCAATTGCTATCTGCGGTATCGGGAACAAAGTCTGGTCGCAAAGTTTGTACGATCACAGTGCTTGTTAAAGGCAACTCATACCAGCGCCCTAAGAAAATGTCGGTGACAGTGCCGCAATAATTGCGCTAGATTACTGTAACAGCCAATCAAATTTCAGGGGTGAGCCATGCGTGTTCTTGTTGTCGAAGATGATCCAGATTTAAATCGTCAACTTTGTGAATTGCTTGATGAGCGCGGTTATGTGGTCGATAAAGCATTTGACGGGGAAGAGGGACATTTCTTAGGCGATACAGAGCCTTATGACGCTGTCATCCTTGATATTGGTCTGCCTGAAATGGATGGCATCACCGTCCTTGAAAAGTGGCGTGAAGAGGGGCGTGATATGCCTGTTTTGATCCTCACAGCCCGTGATCGTTGGAGCGATAAAGTTGCTGGCATTGATGCTGGCGCCGATGATTATGTAACCAAACCATTCCATGTTGAAGAAGTGTTGGCTAGACTTCGCGCGCTTATTCGCCGTGCCGCAGGTCACTCCACAAGTGAAATCACCTGTGGTCCGTTAGTTGTCGATACCAAAGCTGCAAAAGTCACGCTTAATGGTTCTGTGTTAAAGCTCACTTCGCACGAATTTCGTCTAGTTTCTTACCTAGTTCACCACATGGGGGAAACCGTTTCCCGCACAGAATTGGTTGAGCATATGTATGATCAGGATTTTGATCGTGATTCTAATACAATTGAAGTTTTTGTAGGTCGATTGCGCAAGAAAATTGCCAAGGACTATGATGGTGATCTGATCGAAACCGTCCGTGGTTTGGGCTATCGCATTCAGCCGCCAGAATCTCAAAAGTGATCATTCTCCAATGAGCGATGACGAAGCTTCTGCAAAAAACGCAAGTGATAATGGCGCAACAGACCCAAAGCGCAAAAGAAGAAGTTTGATTGCGCGTCGCTCTTTAACCGGCCGAGTTTTGTTTTTCGCTTCCATTTGGACAATCATCGCCTTTGCTGGTGTCGCTATCATTGTTTCCACCCTTTATAAAACCCGCAGTGAACGCGCATTTGGTGATTTACTACGTGCGCATTTAAACACGGTGATTGAAGCTGTTTCATTTGATGATCAGGGCAAATTAACGGGTAATCCTCAATTGGGGTCTCTGTCATTTTCGCAGCCGGGTTCTGGATGGATTTGGATCGTGGATCCAATTGATATCGATGGCAATCAGCAAGGCGAGAGCTTAAGTTCAAGTTCGCTCGGTTTGGAAGTCATCGCCCGACCGACACCTCAACAAGTGCCTTTCAATGCGCAATATATCCGCATCTATCCGATGAATGATAGCGTTGGAAATGCGCTGCTTATTTCTGAAACGGAAGTTGAATATGGCGATGAAGGGCAGGCTGCGCGCATCCGTATTGGGGGTAATCTCAATGTGTTGGAAGAGGATGTAAACTCCTTTATCGGCAGGTTAGCGATTTCATTGCTGGTCGCAGCAATTGGCACTCTTTTGATCAATATGATCGTGATTTTATATGGCTTAAAGCCGCTTGATCATGTGCGTTCATCGCTTGAGCAAATTCGAAATGGTGATGCGGATCGATTATCGGGTGATTTCCCCAAAGAGATCGCGCCGCTTGCGGATGAAGTCAACGCATTGATCGATAGCAATAAACGCGTTGTTGAACGGGCGCGAATGCAGGTTGGCAATCTAGCGCATTCACTTAAAACTCCAATCGCTGTGATGCTCAACGAAGCACGCGGATTACCAAAAGCGCAAAGCGAACTTGTGAAAAACCAAGTCGGTATGATGCAAAACCAGGTGCAAACTTATCTCGATAGGGCGCGAATTTCTGCCCAGCGTGGATCAGTTTTAGCGCGTACGGATGTCATTCCTTCGCTTGAACGGTTATTGCGTGTGATGAACAAACTAAATCCCAATGTCGAATTCTCTTTAGAACAAAAAGCCACATCAACGCTTATCGCACTTGAGGGGCAGGACTTTGAAGAGGTCATGGGTAACTTAATCGAAAATGCGGCAAGATTTGCCCGTGAACGTGTGGTTGTCACCGTAGATGATTTTGACAAAGACACGATATCCGTGACCGTTGCAGATGATGGCGATGGCTTGGCGGATAAGGAAAAAACCAAAGCACTCAAACGCGGCGCACGTTTGGATGAAAGCAAGCCGGGCAGTGGTTTAGGACTGTCTATCGTTGGTGAAATAGCAGAAGAATATGAAGGTAAGTTTGTGCTGTTGGATGCTGAGATAGGTGGCCTCGCGGCGCAATTACAATTGCCAAAGGCGGCTTCTTGATGTTGATCGTTGAAAAATCCTGCCTCACCATATTCTCACCACATAATTTGTGTCATAAGCGGCAGAGCTGGGGGTTGTCATAAATGAGACGATTAAGACTAGGTTTTATATTATTTGCAATGAGCTTTTTAAGCGCCTGTGTGAGCACTGGTGGAACCGGTAATGTTGCCTCAGATTTGCAAGTTGATAAACCTGGTGTTGCCACCGGCCGCGAAATCGTCAAAGCGTTCGATGGCGGCATTTTGCCAAAAGATGTTTACAACAAGTTCTCCCGCAAGGATAAAACGCGTGCGCTGCTTGCAGAATATCGCGCACTTGAAAATTCAGCCACTGGGCAATCCACCTATTGGGAAAATCCAAATGGCAAATTGTCAGGCATTGTTACACCGTCTCAACCCTATCAGGTCGGTTCGCGCAATTGCCGTCAATATAGCCATAAAGCGCGTATAAATGATCAGGATATCGAAGCTTCAGGTGCAGCATGCCGCACAGCTGATGGCCGATGGATCCCACTAAGGTAAGTCAAACTTCCCCATGGACTTGTTATAAAGAATCGCGCCATGTTCAGCGCATGGAAACTTTACGCATTCAATCAATTCTGACTTTTTTAAAGGGCACTGAGCAGCTTAAAAACACGCTCCGGAGCGCGCATACCTCACAAAAGCGGCCCGAAAGCGTGGCTGAACACACATGGCATCTTTGCCTGATGATTTTGCTGTTTGAAGATCAGCTTGAAGACATTGATTTTCTGCGTCTTATTAAGCTCGTCATCATCCATGATTTGGGAGAAGCTGTATCTGGCGATATCCCTGCAATTTACCAAAACCCCGATATCGATAAATCACTTGATGAACGCAATGACTTTAAAAGCCTATGTGCACCACTACCAGATGATTTGAAAATCGAGTTATTGGAACTATGGGATGAATATGACAAAGGCGAAAGCCCTGAAGCCGTTTTGGCAAAAGGATTTGATAAGCTTGAGACGATGTTGCAGCACTTGATAGATGGTACGACCGGCAATATCGATTTCGAATTCAACCTATCATATGGGGTTGATCGAACAGATAAGCACCCGCTTTTGATATCAATCCGCGAGCTAATCGATGAAGAAACTAGATCTCGCATAAAACCTTAAATCTGGCAGTTGATCCCACAGCGTTAAAAACGTTATGTTGCGCACAAAATTACAGCCAGTTTCAGGGTGGTGAGGGTCGCGGGTTTGTCATTCTTTTCTAAAATAAAATTGTGTTTCTTTGGGCTTTTGATAGCAGTTTTGAGTGTTTCTCATAGCGCTGCCGTTGAGGAAATTTTGCAATATGATGTGAAGATTGATCTATCCAAAAATGGCGACATGCTGGTGAGAGAAACCATCACTGTAAACGCAGAAGGTCGAGAAATCAGGCGCGGTATTTATCGCGATCTACCGCGATATTTTGAAGGTGAGGATGGCACATCTCTAAGGGAAAATTTTGATATTGTGTCCATCACCAGAAATGGCCGCGAAGAACCTTATCATACCCAATATGTAAATGGCTGGACACGCATCTTGATTGGCCAAGAAGATGTTTTCATCCCGCGCGGTCAGCATATCTATGAAATTACTTATGAAACCGATCGGCAAATTGGCTTTTTAGATGAAGGTGAAGAGCTTTATTGGAATGCGATTGGTGACGGATGGATTTTCCCCATCAAAGCGTCTCAAGTCGTAGTGCAGCTTCAAGATGGCGGAACATTCAACGGGTTTGAATTTTTCACCGGCGCATACGGTTCGACCGATAAAAACGCCCGTGCTGTGGTTTCAGCAGATGGTAACATTATTAGTTTTGAGCTCACGCAATCACTAAACCCTAAAGAGGGTTTTACCATTGTTGCGAAGATGCCGCGAGGCACCATTGATGAACCAACAGAAGCGCAAACGCGCAGCTGGTTTATGAGGGATTTTGGTCATATCGTCGTAGCAGCTGTCACCTTGGGGATCGTTGGGCTTTATTACATATTTGCATGGTTCTTTATCGGTCGTGATCCGAAAGGATCGCGGATCGAACAACGTAAAACGCTTTCATTGGGGATTTCCCCAGCGCTCACGCATTACATCGATAATAAAGGGCGCATAGATGGCGGATGGACAGCAATATCTGCAGCTATATTAAGTTTGGCAATCAAACGGCAAATCCGCATTGAGCAAGATGGTGATGACCCGGTCTTGGTCAAAGATGAGGTCACAGGATTAAATCGCCTACCCGTGGGTGAGGCTGCGATTATGAAAATGGTTATGAGCAAGCCGCAATTTGCTCTGAGCAAAGCTAATGGCGCAAATGTCTCAAAGCTTAAATCCAGTTTTCAAAAAGCCATTGAAGACGAGCATCGCGGCGTGTTTTATGAGCATAATTCAAAATGGATTTGGATAGGGATTGCGCTAAGTGTCATCGGAATATTATCAACTCTGATCTTCAACGCCGATGGTTTCTTTTCACTTTTAATCTCTGCGATTATCTCCGCGGTATTTTCCGCATTTCTGGTACCAGTTTATTTCCTCATTAACCGGCTTTGGCGCGCGCAATCTAAGTTTTGGAAAATCTTTGGATTGGTGCTGGTAGGGATATTCGGCTTCTTGCTGGTTTCATTCTTTGCAGCCTTTATTTTGGCCTTGTTTGAAGAAACACAGTCGTGGATTGAATTTGCATTTATCGGTGCGGTGTTTGGTTTAGTTGCGCTCAACATTATCTTTTATCAACTCATGGGCCGACCAACTGCATTGGGCGCTGAGATGATGAACCAGATCAAAGGTCTGCGTTTGCATTTGGAAAACTACCACCAGCAGCGCATGAACTTAAATGACGTGCCGGATATGTCGATTAAGTATTTCGAAAAGCTATTACCATTTGCCGTCGCGCTAGGCGTTGAAAAACCTTGGTCAGAAGCATTTGATACATGGTTTAAAAGCGCAGCCGGTGCAGCATCCGGACTGAAGGAATACGATCCATATTGGGATCGTCACCGTTGGTATCGTAACAGACATAGCCGTGGTGGAACATATTCAGATTTTGGTTCACAAATGGCCTCTTCACTTTCATCTGCAATGCCGAAGCCCAAATCCTCCTCATCATCAAGTGGAGGTTTCTCCGGCGGCGGCGGTGGCGGCGGCGGCGGGGGCGGCTGGTAGAATATGCGCCTAATTCCGGTTTATCTGCTCTTTGCTGCACTCATCGCCATCACCTTTGCATGGTGGGGTTTGGAAACGGAACAAGGACGCCAAAATTTTGATGAGATGGATGGATTATATCCGTTTTTCACAGGTGTAGGCGGTCTCGTATTAATGGCGCTTTCACTGTTGCTATTGATTTTGCAAAGGCGCAAATAAAAACCCCCCAAAATTGCGAGGGTAATTATCAGTTTCATTTAAATTCTACTGCGATATCCGATAAAGCCCACCATCTTTTTGGTCGCTGAGCAAATAAATAGAGCCATCAGAAGCTATTGAAACATCGCGCACTCGGCCGATGGTATTTTCAAACATCGGGGTTTCGCTAACCGGACGATCACCCTCTAGATCTACCGCATATAACGAGCGGAATTTGAGCGACCCTACCAGCAATTTGTCCTTAAACTCTGGGAACATGTCGCCTTGATAAAACGCCATGCCCGATGGTGCAATTGAAGGGATCCACGTCCAGATTGGATCTTCAAATTCAGGCGAAGATGTGCCAATCCCAATTTTACCGCCGGCATATTCTTCCCCATGCGAGACAATCGGCCAGCCGTAATTTTCTCCCGCTTTAACGACGTTAATCTCATCACCGCCGCGCGGCCCATGCTCATGCAGCCATATTTCACCCGTTGAAGGATTGAGCGCCATGCCTTGCGGATTGCGATGACCTTTGGAGTAAAGCTCTGGTTCCCAGCCATCCAAGTTTGGATTGTCGGCGGGAACAGTCCCATCAAGGTTTAAACGAACGACGGCACCTGAATGAATTTTAGGATCTTGAGCGTCGAACCGGCTACCACGATCGCCCATTGTGACGTAAAGCTTGTCATCTGAAATCTCGATGCGGCAACCAAAGTGGATGCTGGCATTGGATTTGTTATTGGCCACAAATATCGTTTGTGTGTTTGTCAGCGCATTGCCATCAAGTTTAGCCATATCAACAGCGGTTGAAGCTCTGTTTCCTTCAGGGCGGGAATAACAATAATATATGGTTGAAGGATCTTGCTCAGAAACCTTTACGTCCAACATACCGCCTTGGCGAAATGAAAATACATCCGGCACACCGGAAAGCTCATCGCGCACACCGCTTTCAAGATCAATCTTGAACATTCGGCCACGGCGTTCTGTCACGATCATTGAGGTATCGGATAAGAAATCCATGCCCCAAGGGTGGAACAAGGTTTTGCCAATGCGTTCGATTTGCGGTTCAGCCTGGCTTTGTGTCACCAATGCTGCGGATGAAATCAAACAAAGGGTGAGGGCGGTAATAAGTTTGCGCAATTTAGTTCTCCGTCTGGAATGTTCTTATAAGCTTCATTCAACGTTGCGGCACACAAGTTTACGCCCATTTTATCACCCGATGCCGAAAAGGATAAATGATCCTTCCACTATAAATGGGCACACTTTAGCTTAACGCCAAGGGCATGTTGCCAAATTACGTAAATTTTATAGTGATCTATAGCTTAACTAAATCTAGCACAAAAACCAGATTGTCGGAGATTAGATAAATTCCACTTGATTTTTAAGTTCAAATAAATTAGAACAAAAGTAGAACATTGTTAACTTGTTGTGCGTATTGTAGCTTTAGAACAAAAAGGAAACATTAATATGATGACCTCTACTTTACAAAACAACTTCTGGCAAGACGTGTTGCAAACATTTCGCAAGCTTCCGCTTTCTATCAAGTTTGCTTGGATGCTCGCGCCGCCAATGGCGCTGCTTGTTGTTATTGCCTTTTTGTTGATGATGTCGACACGGTTCACGGTAGCAAGCCTTTAATGCAAAGAAACGAAAACCTCTCCCCCCAGAGGTTTATATAGCGTTAGCGGTTCGCCATAATATTCGCTCATACGCATCCTGGAGCTCTTGCCCCTGAGGTCCACCATTTCGTTTTCGTCGTGCAAAAAGGCTTGCTAACCCGTGTGTAGTTGCCCACACCATAGGCGCTGCATCTGGGTTGTCTTTTAGTTGCCGATTATCCAGCTCTAACACTGCCTGAACATGATCTTCTAGGATTTGATAGCTGTTGCTGGAGAGGGTTTCCAGCAAAGCTTTGGACGGATCAATGCGATCAGATGAGAATTGCAGATCAAACATATCTGAATGCTCACTGGCATATTTGATATATCCCATACCAATCCCGACAAGTTTAGCTTTGGCTTTTTCAGGATGTTGATCATCCACAGCATCAGAACTTGATTGCATTGCATGTGCAAAGCGCTGGAATGAAATGCCAGCAAGCGCACTTAGTAATCCCGTTACATCACCGAAATGAGGCGCAGGGGCTGCATGGCTGACCCCAGCTCTTTTTGCGACACCGCGCAGCGAAAACTTTTCAACACCCTTTTCAATCAGTTCAAGCTCAGCAGCTTCGAGCAGTGCTTGGCGAAGATTGCCGTGGTGATACGATTTGGAAGGTTTTGAGTTCATAGATCATCCCTATACCGATTCAGTCAGTTTGAAAACAATAAATAGACAGCGTCAAGATTTAACTTGACAGTGTAAAGATATTTGCATTATTTGATATAGACACTGTCAAGATCAATTGCCACAAATTAAATTATCGAGAGAAAAAACATGTCTATGGAAACTTTATTTGCAATCTCGTCCCCCATCGCAATGTTGGGATGGATTGCGCTCATCATCTCACCAATCATTCCAAAATGGTCGGATCGTATCGCAACTTATATTTCACCAGGCTTGTTATCGCTTGCTTATATGTCGCTGATCCTAGCATTTTGGGCCAATGCAGAAGGCGGATTTGATACACTCGCAAACGTTCAACTGTTATTCACACAAAGCGAAATCGCGATGGCTGGTTGGCTGCATTATCTCGCATTTGATTTATTTATGGGTGCATGGATTGTGCGTGAGGCGCGTAAAGCGTCGATTTCTCACTGGTTTATTATCCCAATATTGCCAATGACACTTTTATTTGGACCAATTGGTTTCGTGCTGTTTTTGGCCTTGAAGGCTGGACTGTCATTGAGACGCAATCAAGCCCCCTCAACAAAATCCGCCCAATCCGCTTCAGCATAAAACACGTAGGAAGAACAAAATGAACAACGCCATAATCGTGATGAACAAAGATATTTCAACCAACAACCCAGCGCAATTCATAGCGCGGTCAAAACACTTTTTTAAAAGCGCCTATGCGGACGCTCCAGCGTTAAGTGCGCTGACAATAATCATGGTCTGTTTAATGGTGCCAAAGCTCGGCGCGATGCTGATTGATACTCGCCTTCACAATGGTATCAATATCTGGATCAAGCCAGTTAAGTTCGACGTTGCTTTGATCATTTATACCGCAACGCTGGTGATCTTTGCGCGCTGGATACCTCAACAAACGCGCACAAAAACCTGGTTCAAACTTTTCACCGCAGCTGTGGTCATTTCAATTGTGTATGAACAAATTTGGATTGGCGGCGCTGCAGCGTTTGGAACATCATCGCATTTTAATGTAGCAACTCCGTTGATGGGGATAGCCTATACTATTGCAGGTTTTGGGGCTGTCACGCTCACAAGTGGGGCATTGGTGTTTGGTATCCTCATTGCGCGCAATAAACATACAGGTCTTTCTGACACAATGCATTTGTCGATCTGGCTAAGTTCTGTGCTTATGTTCGTGCTCACTGTGATAACGGCAAGTTATATGTCAACAAGCTTAAGCCATTTTGTTGGTGGCAATATGCTTGATACCGAAAGTTATCCGATCATGGGTTGGGCAAAAGATGGTGGAGATTTACGTGTTGCGCATTTCTTTGCAAGCCACATTTTTCACGCGTTACCGATTTTCGTTCTCATAGCTGGGTATGTTTTCAAATCAGTCAATCGGACAATGGTGCTCGCATTTGCGATTTTGTACAGTTTATTCACGCTTTATACCCTTTGGGAAGCGAGCCAGGGCTTGCCATTTTTGGCAGGCATTATAGGCTAACCTGTAATCTAAGAAGACAGATTTGCCGTATAGTTTGATAAAGATGCGGCAAATTTGGACCCAGAAGATCAGGAGCTAACAATGGATATGGAAACAGTATTTACGTTCGCCAACGCTTTTGTTCTAGCCGGTTGGTTAGCGCTACTTTTAGCGCCACGCGCACCAAAACTGGCTGACCGCATCGCTTCTGTCATCATCCCTTTATTGTTGGCCATCGCATATCTTCTATTAGCACCCGTATTTTTCACCTTCACCGAGGGTGGTTTTGATAGTTTAGCAAATGTGATGATATTGTTTGATAATCCCCGCGCTGTGATGGCTGGATGGCTGCATTATCTCGCATTCGATCTATTTATCGGAGCATGGCAGGTGCGCCAAGCTCGTGAACATGGAATTAGACACCTCATCATAATCCCATCACTGATACTGACACTGTTATTGGGGCCAGTTGGATTATTATTGTTCTTCATCATCCGTTTTGCATACACAAAGCGATTGTTTAACTAGGGCTACCCCTTTTATGTTCATTGACCAATCAAATTAAGATGCGACCAGAAAACCAATTGGCTTTGTGAACAGGGTGCGATAAGGCTAAAACATGATGTTTTGGATTTTGATATTTGGCCTGACAACTTTGACAATAGCTCTGTTGTTACGTCCGTTGTTGCGTGATCAACAAAGCGATGGTGATACGTTGGCGTATGACCGCGAAGTGTACAAAGATCAACTGTCTGAGATTGATCGAGACTTCGATAATGGCTTATTGACAGAAAACGAAGCTGAGCTTGCACGAATTGAGATTTCTCGTCGTTTGCTCGCAGCGGATGCAAAAGACAAATCCTCCGCAAGTGGCGTGAAAATGTCCTATGCGCACATTTTTCCTATCGCCTTGTTAATTCCTTTAATTGCGATTGGAACCTATTCAATCGTAGGTCAACCATTAGCACCTGACATGCCGTTGGCGTTGCGTACACCGCCGCCGGCAAATCAAGTTGCTTCGCGCGCTGTACCAGACGATATTGCCGAAATGGTTGCGCAGGCTGAAGCGCATTTGGTTCAAAATCCAAATGATGGTCGTGGGTGGGATGTGCTTGCGCCCATTTATTTCCGCATGGGTGAATATCTAAAAGCTCAACAAGCCTTTGCAAAAGCTATCGAGCTTGAAGGTTCAACAGCTTTGCGTCATGCAAGCCTCGGCGAAGCAATTGTCACAGCGCAAGAGGGTTTGGTAACGCCTGAAGCGCGGTCAAATTTTATAAAAGCGCTCGAGTTGCAACCAAACTCGCCGCGCCCCAAATTTTTCCTAGCACTTGGTTTAGGCCAAAACGGGCAAAAAGAAGCTGCCATTGCAGCATTTGAGCAATTGGCAAAAACATCACCGGCTGATGCGCCTTGGATCAGAGCCGTACAGGTTCAGATTGCAGCGCTTAAGGGGGTCGAAGCAGATAGTGTTCAGCTGGAAACTCTGCCGGCAAGCACGACAGCTCAATCGCAAGAAACACCATCTCAGCTTGGCAATCCAACACAGGAAGATATCGCTGCAGCAGGTGAAATGGACACAAGTGATCGCATGGCGATGATCAAAAACATGGTGTCTTCACTTGATGAGAAGTTGACAGATGAGCCGAATAATTTTGCAGGCTGGCAGCGATTGTTGCAGTCTTATATTGTTTTGGGTGAGCCTGATACAGCAGCAGATGCGTTAGCGCGGGCGCTGAAAGTCTTTTCATCTGACACAGATCAAGGACGTGCATTGCTTGCGCAAGCTAAGAGCCTGGGTATTGTAGCACCAGATGCTGCTCCCAAGGTTGATAATGAATAGGTTGATGTGATGACGAGAAAACAAAAGAGATTTACAATTATTGGCGTAGGTATGAGCTTTTTGCTCTCCGCCGTGTTGTTGGTCATGTTCGCGCTTTCGAGCGAAATCACATATTTTCACTCGCCAACAGATGTGATCGAAAAAGCAGTTAAACCAGAAACGCGTATTCGTTTGGGTGGTTTGGTTGAGCAAGGATCGATTATCCGCGGGCAGGGCACCAAGGTGAGTTTTACTATTACTGACAACGAACAAACTGTTGTTGTAAATTACGACGGTATTCTGCCAGATCTATTCCGCGAAGGGCAGGGTGTGATCACCGAAGGCGCGTTCAATGTCATGGGCGGTCCGTTTGTTGCCGATAGCGTGTTGGCAAAGCACGATGAAAACTACATGCCAAAAGAAATCGCCGATAGTTTGAAAGAACGCGGCGTCTGGAAAGATGGCGAACCCATTACGAATTAGGAGTTAATATGAGCACAGAACTTGGTCACTTTGCGCTCATATTAGCGCTCGCAACAGCAGTCATGCAGTCGATATTGCCGATGATTGGCGCTGCGCGTTCCGATACGCGTTTAATGAATGTTGCACCCATGGCAGCGATCACTTGCTTTGCGCTCGTGCTATTGTCTTTTGCAGCTCTCACACAAGCTTATCTTACATCTGATTTCTCGGTTCTGAACGTTTTTGAAAACTCACATTCGCTTAAACCAACCTTGTATAAATTTACCGGCGTATGGGGCAATCACGAAGGCTCGATGCTGCTATGGATTTTAATCCTTGCGTTTTTTGGCGCGCTTGTTGCCGTATTTGGTAA
>JAHDEP010000124.1 GCA_020628775.1 Rhizobiaceae bacterium
AAGCTGAGAAAAAGTTCAAAGAAATAAATGAAGCCTATGAAACGCTAAAAGACCCACAAAAACGTTCAGCATATGATCGTTTTGGTCATGCTGCGTTTGAGCAAGGTGGCCCAGGTGGCGGCGCTGGTTTTGGCGGCGGCGGTGCTGGCGGTTTCCACGATATCTTCGAGGATATTTTTGGCGATATGATGGGTGGCGGTCAACGCCAACGCAGATCATCAGGTGGTCGCGAGCGTGGTGCTGACTTGCGCTACAACATGGAAATTTCGCTTGAAGAAGCTTTTGAAGGCAAAACAGCGCAAATTCGTGTTCCAACATCTGTTTCCTGCGATACGTGTTCAGGCTCTGGCGCAAAACCGGGAAGTTCACCAACCACCTGTTCGACATGTGGCGGGATAGGCCGTGTTCGAGCAGCGCAAGGCTTCTTCTCAGTTGAACGCACATGCCCAACTTGTCATGGCAACGGTCAGATGATTTCAGACCCGTGTACCAAATGTTCAGGTCAAGGTCGCGTTTCTGAAGAAAAATCGCTTTCTGTAAATATCCCAGCGGGTATTGAAGATGGCACACGCATTCGTGTTGCAGGCGAAGGCGAAGCTGGTCAACGTGGTGGCCCAACGGGAGATCTTTATATCTTCTTGTCAGTTAGACCACATGAGTTTTTCCAGCGCGAAGGTGCAGATCTTTATTGCATGGTGCCGATTTCAATGACTAAGGCTGCGCTTGGCGGCAAGTTTGAGGTCACAACCTTAGACGGATCTAAATCTCGTGTGACGGTGCCTGAAGGTACTCAATCTGGCAAAGAACTACGTATGCGCGGCAAAGGTATGCCTGTGATGCGCTCAAGCCAGAAGGGTGATTTATACATTCGTATTGCGGTTGAAACACCACAACACCTTAGCCGCAGACAAAAAGAATTGCTGGAAGAATTCCAGGAAATTTCATCAAACGAGAATAATCCTGAATCATCAGGCTTCTTCTCTAAGATGAAAGGCTTTTTTGACACACTTAGCGATTGATTTCGGAGTCTTTAACAGGTTTTTCCAACTTTGACTTGTTTTTGCCCCCATTAGGCGTCAATTAAGTTCCGTCAGAAAAGGCTTGAAACATAATCTGATTTACTATTTTATCAACCATGGTTGATAATTCACGAATTTGATTGTTTCTTTGTTTAAAGGGGGACGTGTGTTGCGTTTAGGTATAACCCAAAAGCTGGTACAACGTTTTGATGATGAGATCATATTCTTAAAAGGAATGATTTCGTCTCCAGATACTGTGGGTTCAATCATCCCGACATCTCGCGTAACGGCAAGATGTATGGCTGATCAGATTGATACATCCTCCAAATTACCTATTTTAGAGCTCGGTCCAGGCACAGGTGTTATCACCAAAGCAATTTTAAACCGAGGGATTGATCCCAAAGACCTTTATTGCGTTGAGTATTCTGATGAATTTACCCGCCGCTTAAAGATCATGCTGCCGGATGTTAATATCATCAATGGCGACGCGTTTGATCTTGATAATGTTTTGGGTGATATGCGTGATGCTCAGTTTGATACCATCATCACATCCATGCCGTTGTTAAACTTCCCGATGATGGCGCGAAAGCGTCTGATCAATGACTTACTAAATCGCATGCCTGCTGGCCGCCCGATTGTGCTATTTTCCTATGGTGCAACAGCACCTGTACCGACCGATGGCGAAGATTTTGAAGTGACGTCAATCAGATGGGTCATTCGCAATGTCCCACCCGCACGCGTTTGGGCATATACGCGCAATTCATAAAATCAGCGGATTTACACTTTCAATCAGGGCTTCGAAATGGCAAAAATATTAGTAATTCCGGGGTCTAATCGATCTGGTTCTTACAACGTCAAACTAGCGGCTGTCGCGGCAAAAGAACTTGCACTCTTGGGTGCTGATGTTACACGCATTTCACTCATTGATTATCCACTGCCGTTATATGATGCTGATTTAAAATCGAACCAAGGCGTCGAGAAGAACGCGCTTAAACTTGCCGAAATGATCTCTGTGCATGATGGAATATTCATTGCCAGCCCTGAATATAACAGCTCAATCTCTCCCCTATTGAAAAATACCATCGACTGGATTTCTGTTATCCGCAAAAAAGACGATAAGCCTTGGACCCCGCTTAAGGGCAAAATTGTCGGACTTGGTGCTGCTTCACCTGGTAATTTGGGTGGCGTGCGCGGGTTAAACCACTTGCGAGATGTTTTGGTCAGCGTTGGTTGCCAAGTTATTTCAGAACAAACGCTTGTACCCACAGCGGGCAAAGCATTTGCCGAGGATGGTTCTTTAGTTGCCGAGCGGGCGATCAAATCAATCGGCAATACCTGTCAGTCTCTCCATCGGGTAAGCCAAGTGCTTGGTTAGATAAAAATCGCATTGCATGAGTGCGGTTTTCTAAAAATTAGTTCATTGATTATATTGATTTGTATCTTGCGATTTGTCCGCTGGACTGCAATACCTCTTAAAACTTGTCGTTCTGCACGCTTTGAGGTTTATAAATGTCAGCTATTCACCCCATGAGAGACCAACTTATAATCGCATTGGATGTACCAAGCGTCGATGATGCTAGAGCGATCGTTGATGAAATAGGTGACAGCGGATCATATTACAAAATTGGTCATCAACTTGGCTTTGCTGGCGGCTTATCCTTTGCTTCTGAGCTCATCAAAGACGGCAAAAAGATATTCCTTGATATGAAATTGCTCGATATTGATAACACTGTTGCAAAGGGTGTTGAGAGCATTGCCAAAATGGGAGTATCGATGCTGACCATCCATGCTTACCCCAAAGCCATGCGCGCAGCTGTTGCGGCGGCAAAAGGTTCAGATCTTACCCTGTTGGGTGTAACTGTACTCACCTCTATGGATGGCGAGGATTTGATCGAAGCAGGATATGCGTCCTCCAACCCTGCAGAACTTGTGCAAATTCGAGCAAAACAAGCGTTTGAAGCGGATATGGGCGGAGTTGTATGTTCAGCACAAGAAGCGGAGATTGTCCGTAAGATTATTGGCCCGGATATGGCCATCGTCACACCGGGCATCCGACCAGCGGGGGCGGATGTTGGCGATCAGAAGCGCGTGATGACACCAAAAGATGCTATGCAAGCAGGCTCATCTCATCTTGTTGTCGGGCGACCGATCACAGCAGCTAGTGACAAAAAGCAGGCTGTGGATCAGATCTTAGCGCAAATGAGCGCCTAATATTTTTGGAGGAGATATCAATGTCACAAACACCTAAAGGCTATTGGATTGCGCGTGTTGATGCTTATGAGGGCAGCGCCGAGCGCTACAAAGATTATGTAGCAACCGCAAAACCTGCATTTGACGAATATGGTGCAAAGTTTCTTGCAAGGGGTGGAGAAATTGATCGCGCAGAAGGTGTGAGCCGCGCACGTAATGTGATCATTGAATTTCCATCATTGGAAGCGGCAAAAGCTTGTTATTATTCAGAGCAATATCAGAAAGCTGCTGCGATCCGTCAGGAAATTGCTGATGGAGAAATCGTGCTTGTCGAAGGCGCTGAATAAGCCTGAACATAAAATCGCATGAAAGCCTTTAATTTTCAGGCTTAATTCACTGTGATTATCGGTATTTGACCTTCACCTTAATGCCAAGTTTTGCTATGGCATGGGAATATGGTGCAGATTATTGCATAAAGCCGTGAAGCTTGGAGAAATATGATGGAAAAGAGCAATCAGCCAAAACTTGTCACCGTTTTCGGTGGATCTGGATTTTTAGGACGTCACATCGTTCGATTGCTTGCCAAAAAAGGCTTCCGTATTCGTGTGGCATGCCGCAGACCTGATCTTGCTGGTCATCTTCAGCCTTTGGGCAATGTTGGTCAGATTACTGCAGTGCAAGCAAATTTGCGCTATCGCGATTCGGTTGATCGTGCTGTCGTTGGCGCTGACTATGTGGTCAATTGTGTTGGTATATTGTTTGAAAGCGGCCGCAATACATTTGACGCCGTTCAAGCTTTTGGTGCCAATGCCATTGCAGAAGCTGCAAAAGCGCAAGGTGCAAAACTCGTTCATGTCTCAGCAATTGGTGCTGATAAGAATTCGGCTGCTGACTACGCCCGTACGAAAGCCATTGCTGAAGAAGCGGTGTTAAAAGCTGTTAAAGACGCTGTGATACTTCGTCCATCCATCATTTTTGGCCCGGAAGACGGTTTCTTCAATAAGTTTGCAGATATGTCGCGTCTCGCACCTGCACTTCCACTTGTTGGTGGTGGACACACAAAATTCCAACCTGTTTATGTCGCTGATGTTGCTGAAGCAGTTGTCAAAGGTGTTGTTGGCGAGCTTGAAGGCGGCAAGATTTATGAGCTTGGCGGACCAGAAGTTTTAAGCTTCAAACAATGCCTTGAAACTATGCTGAAAGTTGTTTCTAGATCACGACCACTTGTTCACTTGCCATGGGCGATTGCATCGATGATTGGAAGTGTTTCTTCGCTTATCCCATTCATTGATCCGCCACTTACGGTCGATCAGGTAGAATTGTTAAAAAGCGATAATGTTGTATCAGATCAGGCCAAATCAGAAGGTCGCGATTTGGTGGCCATGGGCATCACACCAACGGCTGTGGAAACCATTTTGCCTACATATTTGGTGCATTTCCGCCCATCAGGACAATATACCAAGGTAAATTCTTGACATAAATAGATTGCTTTTGAGCAATTATTTTAAGTTCTGATTAAGCTTAATTTTAAGGTTAAGAATAAATTAACAGCTAAATATTATTTAAGCTTGCCAAACGATCTTGGATGGTTCAAAAGACCGCCATACAATAAATTTGTACTGATAGTTATCATATATCTTATGGGCAATTTTTGTTCGTAAGCTCAGCGGGGGTGAGTTCATAAAATGATTAAAGTTGTCGTGCCAGCATTCGTATTTGCTACAGCAATTATTCTATCAGCGTCGGCGTTTGCACCGCGCCATAATACAATCGGTGCAACAGGTTGTGATCTTGGTTATGGTGTTGATACCTGCACCGAACAAACTGCGCTTGAAGCGAAGTAGTTTTTAAAAAAACTGCAACCCAATTAATCCAACAGTACCGATAAAAATGCGCCATATCGCAAATGGTGTGAAGCCGTGTCTCGAGACGAAATCCAATAAACCGCGCACAACAAATACGGCTGAAATAAAGGCTGTCACAAACCCGACGCCGATAATAGTGAAATCATCTGCGGATAACAGATCAAAATTCTTATATAGATCATAAACGAACGCACCTGCCATGGTTGGCATAGCTAAGAAGAATGAAAATTCGGCGGCTGAACGTTTATCTGTACCCATCAGCAATGCGCCGGCAATCGTCGCACCAGATCGAGATGTGCCCGGCACCATAGCCAAAACCTGACAGCAACCGATTTTAATTGCCAAAGAGATCGGGAAATCCATCACATCTGTGTAACGTGGCTTCAGCGGCATACGATCAATTACCATTAGGATGACCCCGCCGATGATCAACACAACACAGATCAATGTCGGTGCTTCAAAAAGGATGGTTTTGATAAATCCATGAGCAAAAACACCAACAATTGCAGCGGGTAGAAATGCCAATACAATTGCCGCAACAAAGCGCCTTGCTTTTGGGCTTGATGGCAGGTCGATAACAAGGTTCCAGAGGCGCGCGAAATAAACACTTAAGATGGCAAGTATCGCGCCAAGTTGGATCAGGATTTCAAACGTATTGCCCGGAGATTGAAAGCCGAGAAAATGACCTGCAAGGATAACATGGCCTGTTGAAGACACTGGAATAAACTCTGTGAGACCTTCTAATATTCCCAATAATACCGCACCAACGATGGTTTGATCAGCCATTTTAAATCCTCAAACTGTCCCGCAGCAAATCAGTTGTTTTTCCAAACCAATAACAAGGGTTCAAACTCTGATTTGTTCATTATTTAATCACTGTTCTTGCATATAGCTATTGCTTGAATTGAAGTCAGTGCTAAATTGCACCATAATCTGAGAATATGACTTTTTAGATAATAAATGACGGATTTGGGGTTTGTTCCATTTATGCCTGTTTTGTACCATTACCCGCTCTCGCCTGCGTCTCGTTTCATTCGCTTAAGTCTGGGCGAATACAACTTAAAAACCGAGTTGGCTGAAGAATTACCTTGGGAAAAACGTCGTGACTTTTTAGCTATCAATCCAGCCGGTACCCTACCCGTCTATCTTGATGACACAATGCGGGCATTATGTGGCCCACATGTCATGGCTGAGTATTTGGACGAAACCCATGGGATTTTGGTGCGCGACAAACGCCTGCTTGCAGAAGACCCATTCCAGCGCGCGGAAATTCGTCGCTTGATCGAATGGTTTCTGGTCAAATTTGATCAGGAAGTCACCAAACCAATTTTGCAAGAGCGCGTGTACAAATTGTTCGTGGTTGGTCGCGATGGCTCATCTGCACCTGATTCTAAAAAACTACGTACGGCGCGCAGCAATATCCATCTGCATATGCGATATTTGTCCTGGCTTGCAGGTACACGCGCCTGGTTGGCCGGTGATCGATTAAGCTATGCTGATCTTGCAGCGGCGGCGGCGATTTCGACGCTTGATTATTTAGGTGAAATTCATTGGTCAGATGCGCCGCAAGCTAAAGAATGGTATCAACGGTTAAAATCGCGACCATCTTTCCGTCCGATACTGTCTGACAGAATCAGCAAATTGCCTCCGGTCGCGCATTACACTGATCTCGATTTTTAACGCGGAAAAGCAGGTTTTTTGGCCAACAGCAAACACAAAGAAAAACTAAGGCAACTGCTCAAAGAGGATGCAGCGCGCCTTGGGTTTTCTGATATGCGCATCACGGATGCAAAAGCCGATCAATCGTTAAAAACCAATCTGCAAGATTTCATCGCCAAAGAATATCACGGCACAATGGCTTGGCTGCCTGAAACTCTTGAACGCAGGGCATCACCTGATCAACTCTGGCCAGATGTGAAATCGATTATAGTTCTTACAATGAATTATGGTCCGGACATTGATCCGCTGTTAAATCTTAAGTCAAAAGACAAAGCGAACATTTCGGTATATGCGCGAAATCGCGATTATCACGACATTATCAAAGGGCGCCTTAAGGAAATCGCTGGACGATTTGCGGCTAAATCCGGTGAAGATGTAAAAGTGTTCGTGGATACCGCACCGGTTATGGAAAAACCGATCGCGCAACAAGCGGGAATTGGCTGGCAGGGTAAGCACACAAATTTGGTCAGTCGCACCCAAGGGTCTTGGTTTTTTCTAGCGTCGATTTTTACCACCGCTGAATTGGATAAAGACGCACCGGAGATTGATCATTGCGGCTCGTGTTCAGCATGTCTTAGTGCTTGTCCGACAGATGCGTTTCCCGCGCCTTATCAGATAGACGCACGAAAATGCATTTCCTATCTCTCCATTGAACATAAAGGGCCAATTGACCGTCGGTTTCGCCCCATGATGGGCAATCGAATTTATGGTTGCGATGATTGCCTTGCCGCATGTCCTTGGAACAAGTTTGCACAAAACGCCAGTGAAATGAAATTGCAAGCGCGCAATGATTTAATCGCACCTGATATCAAACATTTCCTCAGCTTCGATGATCAAGAATTTCGCAAATTCTTTTCAGGCTCTCCGATCAAGCGCATTGGGCGGGATCGATTTATCCGAAATGTTTTAATCGCAGCCGGGAATAGTGGTGATCAAGAGATGATCGAGCATTGCAAACCACACCTAAAAGACCCAAATGAAATAATACGTGGAAGCGCGATATGGGCGCTCTCAAGGCTCGTCTCACCAGCGGAATTTGATGATATTGTTTCTAGGGAAATGATCGGTGAAAAAAGCGCTGACGTATTAGAAGAATGGCGATTAGCCCGCACATAACAGGATGGATTATAAATTGCGTTTAATGATCTTCGGAGCCGGTTTTTCCGGTCGCGCTATTGGTAAAAAGCTCGGCGAGACATTTGAATTTGTCGGCGGGACGACGCGTTCTGAAGAAAAATTTGAATTGTTACGCGCACATAATATCACGCCGTTTACATTTTCTGGCGATGCGTTTTCCAGCCAATTAGAAAAAGAACTATCGAAGGTTACCCATCTTGTTCAATCCATTTCTCCAGACAAAACCGGAGATCCGATTATTCCGCTGATCGGTGATAACTTGCGCACAATCATGCCAGAGCTGAAATGGGTTGGCTACCTTTCAACAGTGGGCGTTTATGGAAATCATGATGGCGCATGGGTGGATGAAGAGACTATTTGCAAACCTGTCTCCAAGCGCTCAATCGCGCGCGTTGAAGCAGAAAACCTATGGCAAGAACTGTGCGAAAAATCCGATATTCCGCTAGCAATCTTGCGACTTTCAGGCATTTATGGCCCAGGGCGAAATACGTTTGAAAATTATATAAAAGGTACTGCACGCAGGCTTGTTAAAAAAGATCAGGTTTTTAATCGCATATTTGTCGATGATATTGCTGGCGCGAGTGAATTGCTAATGCTCAATAACAAAGCTGGCATTTTCAATGTTACAGATAATGAACCAGCGCCTCCGCAAGACGTTGTTGCATATGCAGCGCAATTGCTGGGGATTAACCCACCAGATGAAATTGACTTTGAAACGGCTGAATTATCACCGATGGCGCGTTCGTTTTACGGTGAAAACAAACGGGTATCGAACGCCAAAATCAAAAAGCTTGGATATGAATTTACCCAACCCAATTATCGCGCGGCACTGGAATATCTAAAAGCCAATTTTTATCCAAATGGGATCTAATTTTACTGCGGCATGTGATTTAAGCGTGCGAGCAATTCAGCGGCATTTCGAACATTAAGCTTCTTGAGTAATCGTGCACGAACATCTTCCACGGTGCGCGGAGAAATATTTAACACGTGACCGATTTCCTTACTGGTCTTACCAGCGCTTAGATGTCCTATTACCTGCCGTTCGCGCGGGGTAAAACTTGCTGCATCTGTTGATTCTGAAATTAGTGCAAAACTAAGGATCATCTGATCAAGTGGTTGGTCCTTGTTAACCGCCTGTGCGCGAAAGCG
>JAHDEP010000125.1 GCA_020628775.1 Rhizobiaceae bacterium
AGTGCGACCATTTCAACATGGGTAGACCATAGGAATTGATCGATTGCGGTAATGGACTTGATCTTAAAACCGCCGTTGACGAGCAGTTCCAAATCCCGTGCCAATGAGACCGGGTTGCATGAAACTGCTGCTACTTTTTTGATGTTGAGCGCGCGCGCGAGTTGCTTGCTTTGCGCTTCCGCACCAGCGCGCGGTGGATCAAAGATCACGCCTTGATATGGTTTTAAATCTTCGCGCACAAATGGGCTACGAAATAAATCGCGACGCTCGGTGCTTATTGGTTTTAATCCTTGGCGAGAGCGAAAACCACGATCAATTGAGTTAAGTGCAGGCCCGCTTGTCTCAACCGCATGAACAGCACTTTTTTGTGCAAGCGGGAAGGTAAATGTACCGCTACCAGAAAACAGATCAACGATTTTTTTACATGGTTTTAAATGCTTGGTCACAAGTTCAACCATCTCAAGTTCCGCGCGCTTACTTGCTTGCACAAAACTACCAGATGGCACTTGGATGAGCGTATCACCGAAGGTTAAAACTGTTGGTTCGATTTCCACCAAAACCTCTCCATTAAACGCAAGACGTTTAATGGTTTTTGAGGATGTCGCTTTTTGTGAAACCGCATGGATGGTTGCATCTTTAAGCGAAAAACTAGCTTCAACAGCGATATCAAAACCATTTTCGCAAAGCAGAATTGTTAATTGCGAAGTTTTATAATGTGGCGTGATAATCTGAGCAATCTCGCGAAATAAATCGAGATGCTCAACAATTTGGGGATGCGCAACGGGGCATTCACTAATTGCCACAAGATCGTGGCTTCCCGCTTGCAGATAGCCAATCTTGGTATCCTCATTTGAGCGTTCAGCGGTTAACACAACGCGTCGGCGTTCGCCAATCGTGCATGGTAAAAAGTGATCAATCTTGTGTTTGATCGAAGACTTATCAAGCGCTTGTTGCGCAATATCTAATTTCCAACTCTGATAACTCTCATCAGACATATGCTGTGCAACACAGCCACCGCATTTTTGAAAGTGCTGGCAAACAGGATCAACGCGATCAGGGCTCTTAGATTTAAGCTCTGTGATGATACCGCGCGATTTATCAAGATCAACGCTGACGGTTTCACCCTTAAGTGCAAAGGGTACAAAAACCGGTCCCTTATCAGTTTTGGCAATGCCATCACCGCGCGCGCCAACGTGATCAATCTTTAATTCTATCTGACTCACGCTTTAACGCCCCCAATAAGATATTCAATATTGCCATCACTTCCGGTGATTGGCGATTGTATAGCTTCTAATGCCGACCAATTTGGCTGTGCGTCAAGCCATTTGAGTAAGTCATCTGCGATTTTTGGGCCTTGTGATGGGTCTTTTAAGATCCCGCCTTTACCAATACCTTCGCGACCAACCTCAAATTGAGGTTTAACGAGCAACACAGTAAAAGCGCCATGTGAGGCAAGCGAAAGCGCTGGCGGAAGGGCAAGTTTTAATGAAATAAAACTTACATCGCTCACAACAATTTTAATCTCGCGTCCATCAATATGATCATGATTGAGATCGCGCGCGTTCAGGCCATCAATTTGATGAACGCGTTTATCGTAAACCAGTGATTGGTGTAATTGATCATGTCCAACATCGATCGCAGTGACATGCGCAGCTTGGGCTTCAAGCAGGACTTGTGTAAAGCCACCGGTGGATGCACCAATATCAAGCGCATTTTTATCGCTTGGATCAAAACCAAAATGTTCCAACCCGCTTTTTAATTTAAGTGCTGCACGCGATACATAACCGCTCGCAGGATCAAAAACTTCGATATGGGTGTTCTCATCAACCATCAAGCCAGATTTTTTCGCTGGTTTACCGTCAACAATGACTGTGCCACGCGCTACAGCGTCTTGCGCCCGTGCTCGTGTTTCGTAAAAACCGTTGGCTACAAGGTGTAGGTCAAGCCGCATAATGGGCCTCGCATTTATTTCGTGTTAAACGGTAGAACGGTTTTTTCCGTGCCGAGGGCTTTGAAGACAACATCTAAAATGCCAGCGCGATCAAGCTTTGCCTGCATATACATTGCATCAGGACTGGCTTGATCCATATAGATGTCCGGCATCACAAGCGGGCGGAATTTTAGTCCACCATCAAGCAAACCTTCATGAGATAAGAAGTGCGATACATGGCTGCCAAATCCGCCAACAGCACCTTCTTCAATAGTGATGAGCATTTCATGCTCGGATGCAAGGCGGCGGATCAAATCTTGATCTAGCGGTTTAGCAAAACGAGCATCTGCAACAGTTGTTGAAAGACCAGAAGCATCTAAATCTTCAGCCGCTAACAGACAGTCAGCAAGACGCGTTCCGAAAGACAAGAGCGCAACCTTTGTGCCTTCTTTCACGACGCGGCCTTTGCCGATTTCAATTATTGAGCCGCGCTCAGGAAGATCAACACCAACGCCCTCACCACGAGGATAACGGAATGAGATTGGACCTTCATCATATTCAGCAGCCGTGCGTGTCATATGCATAAGCTCGGCTTCATCGCTGGCGGCCATAACAACGAAATCAGGCAGGGTTGCCAAGAATGTTGTATCAAAGCTACCAGCGTGGGTTGGACCATCAGCACCAACAAATCCCGCACGATCAATTGGAAAACGCACAGGCAGTTTTTGAATGGCCACATCATGCACAACTTGGTCATAAGCGCGCTGTAAAAACGTTGAATACAGCGCAACAAATGGTTTCAGACCCTCAGTTGCAGCTCCAGCGGCAAACGTCACAGCGTGTTGTTCGGCAATGCCCACGTCAAAACAACGCGTTGGGAATAGATCATTGAACTTATCTAGTCCGGTGCCTGATGGCATCGCGGCAGTAACCGCAATCACCTTGTCATCAACTTCACCTTCTTTGATCAAGGCTTTTGCGAATACTGATGTGTAAGATGGTGCGTTTGGTTTGGCTTTGGCAAGCGTTCCGGTGATGACGTCGAATTTGCCAACCCCATGATACTTATCGCTTGCAGCTTCTGCAGGCGCATAGCCTTTGCCCTTTTGTGTGACGACGTGAATGATCACAGGGCCATTGGAATTGTCGCGCACATTGCGCAGAACTGGCAATAGGTGATCAAGGTTGTGACCATCAATCGGACCAATGTGATAGAACCCGAGCTCTTCAAACATTGTGCCACCGGTCACATAACCACGGGCATGTTCAAACGCGCGCGTGATGGCGCGATCCATTGTTTGACCTAAATAAGCCGTCATTTTCTTGCCAATGTCGCGCATACCCATATAGGTACGGCCAGAAGCTAATCGCGCAAGATAGGCACTCATCGCACCTGTTGGCTGCGCAATAGACATATCATTATCGTTGAGAATAACGATGAGGCGTGCATCCAGTGCCCCAGCATTATTAAGCGCCTCATACGCCATGCCTGCGCTCATAGCGCCATCGCCAATTACGGAAATTACATTGCGCGGCGTATCCTGTAGATCGCTCGCAACAGCCATGCCAAGCCCTGCAGAAATCGATGTTGAAGAATGAGCTGCACCAAACGGGTCATATTCGCTTTCAGCACGTTTGGTGAAGCCTGATAGTCCGTCTTGTTGACGCAGCGTACGGATCCGATCACGGCGACCAGTTAGGATTTTATGTGGATAGCATTGATGACCAACATCGAAGATTAGACGATCATGCGGTGTGTTAAAGACTTTGTGGATCGCCACAGTCAACTCAACAACACCAAGTCCTGCACCCAAATGTCCGCCAGTACGCGAAACTGCATCAATCATTTCTGCGCGGACATCTTCTGCCAATGCAGGAAGATCGCTGTCTTCGATATGATCAAGATCGGATGGTTCTAAAACTTTATCCAGAATTGGTGTATGCGGCGGCTGTGTCAAAATAAACCCTTACTTATTTATCAATTGGCCTAGCGTGTCTGCAAAGAGCTGTAAACTGTTTTATGGCCAATTTGATGCGTCAAATCCGCTTTTACGATCACAATTGTTACGGAATTAGGCGTTAATTGGATGATTTAAAGGTGTTTTTACGGCCTATTCAGGATCTAGCGGTTCAGTGCCTTGTGGATTTCCAGCACGATCTAGGCGAATTTTCTCGATCCGCTTTTCAGCTGCACCCAGCAAATTCTGGCTATGCTTCTTCAGTGCTTCGCCGCGTTCATAAATCTCGATGGATTTTTCAAGCTCAACATCGCCGCTTTCAAGTTTGGTCACAATCGTTTCAAGTTCAGACACAGCTTGTTCAAAGCTCATTTTCTCAATGTCAGCATTGTTATTGTTCTGATCGCTCATGACTAACCTTTCATCATTCGATAAATATGTGCACCCGCCGACTCAGCAAGCCCTAGTAGATCATACCCGCCTTCGAGGATGCTGACGAGGCGGTTATCCGCAGTCGTGCCAGCAATTTCCATAATTTTGCCTGTTGCCCAGTCAAAATCATCGGCAACCAGATTAATCTCTGCAAGTGGATCGCGGTGATGGGCATCAAATCCGGCTGATATAATAATAAGATCAGCGTTCGCCGCTGCTAAAGCTGGCAAAATGCGGGTTTTAAAAGCTTCTTTAAAATGATCGCTACCATCGTTTCTAGCAAGGGGTGCATTGGTGATATTGCCTTCACCAGTTTCATTTTTCGCACCTGTTCCAGGATAAAGCGGCATTTGGTGCGTTGAACAATAAACAACGCTCGGATCATCATAGAAGATGTCTTGCGTGCCATTGCCGTGGTGAACGTCAAAATCAATAATTGCAACGCGTTCAGCACCGTGAACCTGTTGTGCGTGACGAGCAGCAATTGCAGCCTGATTAAAGAGGCAAAAGCCCATGGCTGTTTCGCGTTCTGCATGATGCCCAGGTGGCCGAGTTGCAACAAAAGCGTTGTCAGTTTTTCCTTCAAACACATGATCAACCGCTTCCATCGCACCGCCAATCGCTGTGAGCGCAGCGTTAAAACTTAGCGGCGACATGGTCGTATCACCATCAACCTGCACCATCCCGGTTTTAGGGATTGCGCTGCGAACTTTATCTAAGTGACTTTGCGGATGGGCAAGTAACACACTTTCTTCAGGTGCAGCTTTTGCCTCTAATGAAACAAGTGCATCGAAGTTTTCATGCTCAAATAACTGGTCCAATGCTCGCAATCTGTCCGGACGTTCAGGGTGTCCCGGTGGTGTGATATGTTCAAGACATATCGGATTGCGGAAAAGTTCAGTTGTCATGTGCTCAAGTGTTTCGTTTATTCCATGATTTCAGTTGAAGAGATTTCAATGCCAAATCCTTCAAGGCCGACATAATGGCGTTCTTTAGATGCCAATAGGCGAATGGATGTTGTGCCAAGGTCTTTTAAGATTTGTGCACCCAAACCAATTTCAAGCCATTCTTCTTCGCGCGTTTGTGCTTCTGCATGTGCTTCTTGCCCTGTTGCTTCAAGACGACGTGCCGCTTGGCGTCCCACGCCAACCGAACCTTCGCGAAGATAAACCACAATGCCGCGACCGTGATCTGCAATACGTTTGAGGTTTTCCTGAAGCGGTTGTGCTTTACCAAATACATCATCCGCAACAGATTCAAGATGCAAACGCACAGGGATATCAACGCCATCGCGAATATCACCAAACACCACAGCTAGATGCTGCATTGGATCCCACGGCAGCGAATAACTATGTGCCATTGCGGTTCCATAAGGGGTTTCAATCTCAAACGTGTCATTACGCTCAATCAGCGTTTCTTGGCGCTGGCGATATGCAATGAGATCAGCAACAGAGACTTCTTTAAGACCATGCTCTTGAGCAAAATTGCTGACCTGCTCACCGCGCATGACCGACCCATCGTCATTGACCATTTCGCAGATCACGCCAACAGGAGGTAGGTTTGCAAGTTTACATAAATCAACGGCCGCTTCTGTATGGCCTGAACGCATCAAAACACCGCCTTCACGCGCAACAAGCGGGAAGATGTGTCCAGGGCGCACAAAGTCTGCAGCACCCGCATTTGGATTTGCCAAATTGCGAACAGTAAGTGTTCTATCGTCGGCTGAAATACCCGTTGTTGTTCCGTGCTTATAATCAACAGTGATAGTAAACGCTGTCTCATGCGGCGCGTCGTTTTCTGCAACCATTGCCGTTAGGTTCAAGCGCTTTGCTTCCGAACGCGGCATCGGCGTGCACACAATGCCAGATGTATGACGTACTATAAATGCCATTTTCTCAGGGGTACAATGTGTGGCGGCAACAATCAGATCGCCTTCGTTTTCACGATCATTATCATCAGTTACGACAACAATTTCACCATTTTCAATGGCGCGAATAGCTTCAACAACACGAGCTTGATTGAACGACATCTGACTTAATCCTGATTATTATTATTGTTCTGAGAAGTAAGACGACCGGTTTGACCGCGATCGCGAATATAATGATCTGCAATAGCGCAAGCGACCATCGCTTCGCCAATCGGAACCGCTCTGATACCCACGCATGGGTCATGACGTCCTTTTGTGCGAACATCAACTTCCTGACCATCGCTATCAATGCTTTTTCGCGTTGATAAAATAGATGATGTTGGTTTAACGGCAAAGCGCGCAACAACAGGCATGCCGGTTGAAATTCCGCCTAATATGCCACCAGCTTTGTTGGATAAAAATTCTGGATTGCCGTTCTCATCAATGCGCATCTCATCGGCATTTTCTTCGCCTGAGATCATCGCAGCTTCAAATCCATTGCCGATTTCCACGCCTTTTACTGCATTGATCGACATAAGGTTAGCGGTGATATCAGTATCAAGTTTCGCGTAGATAGGTGCGCCTAGTCCGGCAGGGACATTTTCGGCAACCACTTCAATGATCGCGCCAACGGATGAGCCATTTTTGCGGATTGTATCGAGATATTCTTCCCATACAGGAACAATCTCAGCATCCGGTGCAAAGAACGGGTTGTTATTAACTTCATCCCAATTCCAATTGTCGCGATTGATTTTCTTTGTACCAATTTGCACAAGAGCTGCGCGCACGATCATATCCGGTACGACTTTGCGTGCTAGGCCACCTGCAGCAACACGAGTTGCTGTTTCACGCGCAGATGAACGTCCGCCTCCGCGGTAATCACGAATGCCATATTTTACATCATAGGTGTAATCAGCATGGCCGGGACGGTAGCGCTTGGCAATTTCAGAATAGTCTTTTGAACGCTGATCTGTGTTTTGTATTTCAAGCGAAATCGGTGTGCCCGTTGAGATAAACGATCCGTCTTCTTGAGGAAGAACACCAGATAAAACGCGAACTTCATCGGCTTCTCGGCGCTGCGTTACAAAGCGGTTGGTGCCGGGCTTACGTTTATCAAGCCAATGCTGCAATTCTTCGGTGGTGAAATGAATGCCAGGAGGGCAACCATCAACAACACAGCCAATGGCTATACCGTGGCTTTCGCCCCATGTTGTGACGCGAAACATATGGCCAAATGTATTATGGGACATAAACTCATCCGTAAAAGTATCTTTTGTTGTACCCTCATAGGGCAAAACGCGTGTTTTTAAAACTATTTTCTATGATCGCATGATCTTGCATGGAATTAGAGCCAAGCGATGTGACCATTCTCAATTTTTACCAAGCGATCCTGCGGAATTGGCGCGGCAGCAGCGGCGCGTTCGTCTCCACCATTTATAATATGAAACATGGTTCGAATGACCCCGCCATGACAAACGCAAACAGTCGGCTTATCAATTGATTTCAGATAAGGTGCAATGCGCTGCGAAACCAAGTCGTAATTTTCTGTTGGATCGCCGGGCGGTGTAAAATTCCATTTGTCTTTTTCACGTTCGGCGTAATGATCAGGAAACTTAGTTTCAAGTTCATTGATCGAAAAGCCTTCCCAATCACCAAATGATATTTCAACTAAGCGATCATCTAGTCGATAATCGGGGATATCTAATCCCATTTCAGATCGGATCAGTTCCATCGTCTGGCGCGTGCGACCCAAAGGGCTTGAGACAAAGTCAAATTCGCCCGCTTTATCTCCAATTAATTCTTTTAAAGCACGTCCATTGCCGCGCGCTTGTTCTTTGCCAAGCTCGTTGAGCGGGATATCCATGCGTCCTTGAAAGCGCATCTCAGCATTATAGTCAGTTTGGCCGTGACGAACGACGTAAATTACCATCGGGAAACCTCAGATGTAGAATTAAAAAAGGGGCCAATTGGCCCCTGAAATTTTGTCTATTTAGACGGTACTGATATCAGGAGCATCAACTGCTTTCATACCAACAACGTGATAGCCGGAGTCTACATGGTGAACTTCGCCGGTTACGCCGCGTGAAAGATCAGAGAGTAGATAAAGCGCGCTATCGCCAACTTCTTCAATTGTCACTGTGCGTTTAAGCGGTGAGTTATACTCATTCCACTTAAGGATATAGCGGAAATCGCCAATACCAGACGCAGCAAGCGTTTTAATCGGCCCAGCAGAAAGTGCATTAACGCGGATTTTATTGCCGCCCAAATCAACGGCAAGATAGCGAACACTTGCTTCCAGCGCAGCTTTTGCAACACCCATAACATTGTAATGCGGCATCACGCGCTCAGCACCATAATATGTCAATGTCAGCATAGAGCCACCATCGGTCATCAATTTTTCAGCGCGCTGTGCAACAGCTGTGAACGAGTAAACTGAAATATCCATGGTTTTCATGAAATTATCGTGGCTTGTATTCACATAACGGCCAGTGAGTTCATTTTTGTCTGAAAAACCAATTGCGTGCACGAGGAAGTCGAGTTTTCCCCAGTCAGCTTCAAGTTTAGAAAAGACAGCGTCAATAGAAGCTGGATCAGATACGTCACAATCGCCTGCAACAATTGCCCCAAGTTCTTCAGCAATAGGCTCAACGCGTTTTTTCAAAGCATCGCCTTGATATGTCAGTGCAACTTCAGCACCTGCATTTGACAGCGCTTTTGCTATTCCATACGCAATTGAACGATTGTTCGCTACGCCCATGATTAAGCCGCGTTTGCCTTTCATAAGGCCATTTGATTCTGTCATTTTCTTCTCCCAGATC
>JAHDEP010000403.1 GCA_020628775.1 Rhizobiaceae bacterium
GGCAGTTTTTAACCCCATTACTGATCTGCAATTTATTTATCGGCATCTTCAGCGTTGCAGCGCTTAACCCACTTGGTGCTTACACGGCCAAACTGGGCACTCAAGTTGCTGCAGAAGTCGGCTTTGGTGGCGGATTAAGTTCAAATAACAATAACGCTCCCTGGCTTCGCCAAGTTACAGATGAAGGTAGCGCAATTATCGGTGGGCGCAGTTCGACGCAAAATGGCCAAATACTCAATGAAGTCACGATCCTGCGCTTTAATGACGATAACACTGCCAAAGATCGTGTTGATGCAGATAAAGCAACTTTATCCGATGGGTTTTGGGTTTTAGAAAATGCGCGCATAACAACAAGTGACCAGCCGGTCATTGCGCAGGAACAGTTGTTAATAAAGACCAATTTACAGGCTGAGTTTATCGAAGAGAACTTTGCATCTGCAGATTCGGTGTCATTTTTTGAGCTTCCGAACAAGATCGATGCCGCAAACTCGTTTGGGTTGAAGGCCAATGCATACTCAATGAAGTTACACCAATTGATTGCACTGCCAGCTCTTTTATTCGCAATGACTTTGATCGCAGCGATGGTTTCCCTCACTTTTGTTCGCTTTGGGCAATCACTTTATTCGATTCTTGGTGGAATCCTTTGCGGCTTTCTGCTTTATGTCGTATCAGAACTTATAACCGCATTTGGTGAGGCTGGTTCCGTCCCTCCAATTGTGGCCGCGTGGGTGCCAGTTATTGTCGCCTCAACTATTGGAACAACAGTGCTACTACATAAGGAGGATGGTTAGTTGAGTATAGAGTACCACAAACATATGTGGAAAATGACTAGCGGTCTGAAGACAAGAAAATTAGCAGTTATCGCTGCATGTGCAGTGATATCCCCGCTCCTATTAGCACCATTGTCCCCTGCCCTGGCGCAGAGCCTAAACTCGGGCAATCTACAAGCGCCTCAAGTACCGGAAAATACCAAGCTGTTGTTGGCTGCTGATGAGCTGACATATAATCAGGATCTCGATTTGGTCATCGCAAGAGGCGGTGTGCAAATTGATTATGGCCCTTACCAGCTTGTTGCGCGCCAAGTTGAATATAATCAGGTTACCGGACGCGTTCGCGCTTTCGGCAATGTCGAACTGATTGAACCAAATGGCAATCGCATTTTCGCTGATGAACTCGATATTACTGATAATTTCTCAGATGGTTTTATCGAAGCACTTCGCGTGGAAACACCAGACCGCACCCGAATAGCAGCTTCAAGCGCGCAGCGTAGCGGTAACAACATCACGGTTTTAAATAATGGTGTTTATACTGCGTGTCCAAAATGCGAAAAAGACCCAACAAAGCCGCCATTTTGGCAAATCAAAGCCGCGCGCGTCATTCAGAACGATGAAGAACGCACAATCCGCTTTGAAAGCCCTGTATTTGAAATCGGTGGCGTACCAATTTTGCGTTT
>JAHDEP010000126.1 GCA_020628775.1 Rhizobiaceae bacterium
TCACGGATTAAAACTTCAATGACCGCACCCAGATAATGACCAAATGTAGAGGGTTGCGCAGGTTGTCCATGAGTGTAAGCAACAATCGGAGTTTTGCTCTCTTTGTTTGCTTTTTCGATCAACGCATCAGCTAATTTAAGGATTTGCTGCTGTAAGAATTCCGCGCGTGTTCTAAGAGCCATCTTAAATAATGTATGGTCCATATCATTTCGCGAACGTGCTGTATGCAACGCACCGCCCAGATCGCCCAATAACTCACGTAGCTTAGCTTCGACATAAAAGAAGTAATCTTCGTGCTCGCCGGTATAGCTTAGAGATGCGATATCGGTCTCAGCATCGATTTTTGATAAAGTTTCAGCGATCGCTTTGCCTTGATCATTATCAAGAATTTCCGTTTCAACCAGCATGACCAAATGCGCTTTGTTGATCTCTGCCATGTGAGAAGCGAAATTATGCTTTACGCCCTCAAACAGCGGAGCAAGAACGGTTTCTTTATAAACAGGATTTGGAAATTTTGATTTATCGATCATCCTTTAAGCCCCGCCATGACAACTCCGCGAATGATGAAACGTTGGAAGATTAAAAACACAATCAGTGTCGGGATTGTGGAGATAGCTGCACCCGTCATGATCAGCTCCCAGGCGACATCAACCTCATCGCCAAACCCTGAAAGTCCAACTGGGATTGTGTACATTTCAACCGAATTGGTAACGATTAATGGCCACAGAAACGCAGTCCAGTTACCCAAGAACACAAAGATAGCAAGTGCAGCTAGTGCTGGTTTGACCAGTGGCATCGCAACTGTCCACCAGATTTGTAGTTCATTGAGCCCATCAATTCGCGCTGCTTCAATGAAATCATCCGGCACAGATTCAAAGAATTGTTTCATTAAGAAGGTGCCAAATCCTGTCATGAGACCTGGGAAAATAATACCCCAATAGCTGTCGAGCCAGCCAAATTGTTGGCTCATGAGATACCACGGGATCACCAGCATTTCTGTTGGGATCATCAGTGTTGATAAAATTGCTATGAAGACAAGCGTTCGGCCGGGAAATTTGAATTTACACAATGTGTAGCCAACCAAACTATCAAATAGCAAATTAGATATGGTTGTTAATGTGGCAATGAGAAGTGAATTTGCAAACCAACCGTAAAAGCGCCCGTCTTCTAGAACATAGCTGTAGTTATCAAGCGTGGGCTCTTCGGGAATGAGGTTGATGTTGTAAACCTCATGCGGCCATTTTAATGATGTCGAGATCATATAAACGATTGGCATGATCATCAAAATGCCGCCGGCAAACAAAATAAGCCAACGAATTATCTGACCCATGTTTTTGGGTTTCTTCGATGGTTTCGCAGCGAGCAATGTTGCACTTGAAGCGCGGATTGTATCTGTCGATGACATGCCTATTTACTCCTTAACAAGCGGAGTTGGATTAAGCTAACGATCAGAAGGATCATAAACAATACGACCGTTTGTGCGGACGCGTAACCCATGTCAAAGCTATTAAATGCGGTGTCATAAATCATAAGAACGAGTGGCTTTGTTGCATTGAGTGGGCCGCCGGGATTATTGGTCGTCATATTAAAGACGTGGTCAAAGATCCGCAAAAACCCGATTGATGAGAACACGACGATAAAGACGATTGTTGGTCTTAATAGCGGGATCGTGATTTGCGTCAGTATTGTCCACCATCCAACACCGTCAATTCGCGCTGCTTCGTAATAGGTTGTCGGGATGGCGCGAATACCTGCCATAAAAATTATAATTTGAAAGCCAAGGCCAGCCCACACAGCGGGTGCCAAAACGGAAGGCAATGCATTGGTCGTAGAGTTTAAGAATTCAAATTGTGGAATGCCGAACCCAGCAAGAAAGTTGTTAAACAAACCAATTGGCACGTCTTGATAAAACCAGCGCCAAACCCAGGCCATAGCAACTGCGCTTGTCATAAATGGAAGAAAATACAGCATGCGAAGGAAGCCATGCATGAAGCGCAATTTATCAAGGTGATAGGCGATTATAAAAGAGATAACGAGTGAAACTGGGGTGCCCAAAAGCAGATATATGAAGGTGTTTTTAAAAACCTTCCAGAAAACTGGATCTGCAATGAGTTTTTCATAATTTTCAAGGCCCGCCCATGTGCGTGCGCCAAGTAGGTTCCAGTTTTGAAACGAGATGAGGATCGCATTGCCAGTTGGGTAGAATCTAATGACACCATAAAAAAGTACAGGTATTGCCAAGAACATCCACGCCCAGACAATCTGTTTTTGTTTGATCGAAAGATTTCGATAAAATGACATCCACTATACCTTGAAATGCTGAAGGGTTTCCGCCAACACACCCCTCTAATTAAAGAGGAGGCATGCGGACAGGGAGAGTACTTTAATACGGGGAGGGCAATCCCCGTATTTCTTGGTTACTTAGCGTAGTATTCGCTCAGGATTTTCTGCTCAGCTTCGGCAGCTTGGGCAAGGCTTTCCTTAGCGTCTTGACCTTCGATGTCAGTGCGAGCGACCATGTCCATCAAGACTTGGCGTTGGGCAGATTCATTGGCAAATTTGGTCGTATGCGCATAAGCAAGACCGCGAATAAATGGTCCAAACACTTCATTATTTGCATTCTGATCCGTTAGGCCAACACTTGGTTTTGCCGGTAATTCACCCACAACATCCAACCAGGTTTGCATGGCTGCATCTGAGGTGATGTATTTCATGAACTTAATCGAAGCGTCGTATTTTTCGCCCTCAGCTTTGGTCGTAATGGCGTTTACCCAATAAGAGGAGTAATTGGATTTTGTACCATCTGGACCTGCTGGAAGCTCGGCAACACCCCATTTTAAACCACGGATCTTATTGAGTGACCCGATACGGAATGATCCATCAATATGCATGCCAGCGCGACCGGCTTTAAATGCAGCTTGCGGTTCATCCATAAATCCAAATGCTGATACGCCATGCTCTTTTTCTAAAGATGTGTAGAAGTTAAGAGCGGCAAGGCCCGCGTCGCTTGCATAGTTAACTGTCTTATAATCATCTTGATAAGCTTCGCCGCCGAATTGGCGAACGAGAACTTCGCGCCACCAGTGGTGGTCCTGCGCGTTCATGCCTGTTGTAATGCCTGCAGTTGTTAAGTTGCCTGCACCATCACGCTTTGCCAGTTTCTTTGCTGTTTCAACAAGTTCGTCGAGCGTTGCTGGTGGGCTTTCAATTCCTGCTTCATCAAACAGGCGTTTGTTATAAAATAGTGCAAGTGAACGAACAGCAGTTGGTAGTGCAAAATACTGCCCATCCACTTTCATTGCTTGAACCATTGGGAAAAACTCTTCATCGATCGCCGAAGCTGGGAAGTCGGCTTCTGGCAACGGCTGAATAAGATTGGCGGCACGGTAATCATTTAACCAGCCGTAGAATAATTGCACCACATCTGGGCCTTCGCCTGCAGGAATTGCCGCTGATACTTTGGTGCGATAATCAGCATATGGGAAATGTGTCATCTTAACAGTAATGCCGGGGTTTTCAGCTTCAAAACCTTCGATAAGCTGCTCCATGGCGTCAACGCGCGCGTCAAAATAATATTGCCAATACTCAATCTCAACAGCTTGAGCGCTAGTACTTGCTAGTACGGCGACGGATGATGTTAGGCCTGCCACCACTAAATTTCTAATGTATTTCTTCATTGTAATTCTCCCTGTTGGCGTCACCATTTATGTGAAAGGGCACTATTTTCAGCTGCCTCATGGTGCTAATTGTGTATTATTACTCAACTCACTTGAATTATCAACTCACTTGAGTTAATTAATTTTTATGATGACAATTTCCTCACCAAAAGGCAGCAATGCAGAGCGCTCACGCATTACCAATCGGCGTGCGGTTATGGGTTCCATTCATTCTGCGGGTATTATGGGGCGTGCTGAGATTGCCCGTAATTTGAGCCTTTCAACGCAGGCTGTCAGTAATATTATCGCCGAGCTTTTAGAAGATGGCTTGTTGTTTGAAAACGGAACGCGCGCTGGCGGGCGCGGGCTGCCAGCTGTTCAATACGCAGTAAATCCTGACGGCGGTTATGCGTTTGGCATTGAAGTGCGGCCAAGTGCAATATTTGGCTCCTTACTGGATATGCATGGAAAACCGGTTTTTACCGAAAGATTGGCTTTAAAAGATGCGCGCCCAAATGCTGTGATTGAACATGTGATAGCGCTTCGAGATAAGGGGCTAAAAGCTGTTTCAATTTCAGATGAAAAACTGTTAGGTGCCGGGATTGTTATGCCAGGTCCTTTTGGCAGGACAGGACTTGCAGGGCAGGAGTCCGATTTACCGGAATGGGATAGCGTAGATCCTCATAAGCTATTTGAAGATGCGTTAGAAATCCCGGTTATGGTGAGCAATGATGCAAACGCTGCGGCAATGGCTGAACGAATTACCGGTGTTGCGCAAGGTCTTTCAAGTTATGCTTATTTGTATTTTGGAACTGGGCTTGGCTTAGGCATTGTCAGCCAAGGTCATTTGGTTCCTGGCGCATTTGGAAATGCCGGTGAAATTGGTCACGTCGCAGTGCCAATTGATGGTCAAATGCGATCGCTTGAAAGCGTGTTATCTCGTTTATCTGCGCAGCGAAAATTACAAGGTGATGATGAACAGGCTTTAGATTTCCAATCGATTGCTGATCTGTTTGCAGCTCAGGACAGTGAACTAATGGAATGGCTTGATACGGCCAGCATAGCCCTTGGGCATGCAACCCAAATCATAGAAAACCTATTTGATCCGCAGACCATTATTTTAGGTGGCGCAATGCCATCAGGGGTGCTCGATTACTTAGTTGAAAACACGACCCTGCCAGAGCTAACCGTTTCAAATAGATCAGCGCGCAGTGAGCCGCGCCTTAAGACCGGAACATCGGATCGATTAACGGCCACTCTGGGTGCAGCTGCGCTTATTTTAAATCAGACATATACGCCGCAATTTGTCGTGGCGCATTAATCAATTCTGCCGAAATACTTGGCCTTTAATTGGGAGTTTTAATGCCTTTAACTGATCAAGCGCGCATAGAAGCGGGTAAAAAACTACCGCATATCGTAGAGCTTTGGAAAGCTCTCGTTCCGCTGCAAACAGTTGTTTCGTTTATGAACACTGGCGCGCATCCCGATGATGAAATGTCGGAGATGTTAGCCGCGATGGCATATCGTGATGGCATTGATATTAGCTATGCGTGTTCAACCCGCGGAGAAGGTGGCCAGAACGATTTAGGAACTGAGGCTGGGCAAGCACTCGGGGTTTTAAGGACGGCTGAGATGGAAGGCGCTTGTGATGTTTTAAACTTGCGCATGTATTGGCATTCTCAAACACCTGATGATGCGATTTTTGATTTTGGTTTTTCAAAGTCTGGGGAAGAAACGCTAGAAAAATGGGGCAAGGAACGAACATTAAAGCGTTTTGTTGATATCATTCGAACCGAGCGACCTGATATAATTTGTCCAACATTTTTGGATGTGCCGGGTCAACATGGACATCATCGCGCAATGACTGAAGCTGCGCATTTGGTGATGGAACTTGCTGCAGATGAAAATTATAGCGCATGTGATTTACCGCCTTGGCAGGTGAAGAAATTATATCTTCCCGCGTGGTCAGGTGCCGGGCAAGCATATGATGATGATTTGCCTCCGCCACCTGCGACACTTAAAATTGAGGCGAGCGGTATCGAACCGGTAACAGGGTGGAGTTATGCGCGCATCGGCCAACAATCCAGAGCATTTCATAAAACGCAAGCTATGGGTCGTTGGGTTCAAATTGGTGGCGAGCGAGACTTTCCCCTCCACCTTGTTCAAAGTCATACAGGTGGATCCGATGATGAACTTTCATCTGGTTTAGCAAAGACACTTCGAGATATCGATATTCCAGAAATTTCAGATGCTTTGAATAATACGCAATATCATTTAGATCGTGCGATTGTGAGCTTCCCAAATAGCACTGACATTATAGAAAATGCCTGTAGTGCTATGAGTACTTTGCGCGATGCGATTGCTCGCTGTCCGCAATCCCATCATGATGCGGTTATGCACAAATTACGCAGGAAAGAAGAACAATTATCTCACCTTCTGTTTGTTGCTTCAAAAGTGGAAGTAAACGCCAGGTGTGAGAAGGATGTGTTGCGCCATGGGCAAAGCACAAAGCTGCATATTGAACACAGGATCGGCCTTGCTGAGAATGTAAAAATCGAACCGGTTTTGCCAAATGGTTGGAGCTATTCAGATGGTGAGATTTATATCGGTGATGAAGCGGAAATTAGTGACCCTTACCCGGAGCTTTACCTGCCGCATATGCACACAAAACCATGTTTATCTTTGTCGTTTGATATAAATGGCATCAATGTGTGCACGTCGTCTGGATTGGAAATTCCACCCAATGTTGTTCCAGCGCAATCGGCAAAGATTGGTCCGTCCGCAATTGTGATCAATTCAAAATCACTAACTCGCAGTTTTACAATAACGGTTGAAGATTTAGGCCAAGTTGACGGTGAACTTGATCTGATTTTACCCGCAAACTGGGTTGCTGAACGATCAGATAATGGGTTTGATGTCACTCTGCCAAGTAACGTTGAGGTCGGACGTTATGAGGTTTCGTTAAACATTGATTTTGATCCGGCTGTTTCAGTTGCAGAGATTGGTTATCCGCATGTCAAACCGCGCGTTCTAACGAACCGTGCGAGCGTATCTGTAGAGGTAATTGATGCTGAGCTTTCCAATACGCGGGTTGGATATATTGGTGGGGGTAATGATCGCGTTGACCACTGGCTTAAGCAGATGGGAATGGATATCACATCGCTTTCTGATGCCGAGATACAAAGCGATCAAGCCTTGGCAAAGTTTGATACGATTATCATCGGTATCTTTGCGCTTAAATTTCGAGATGGTTTGTTGGAGCAGATGCCGCGTCTTCACCAATGGTGTGAAGAGGGGGGGAATCTGATCACGCTTTATCACCGACCGTGGGACAATTGGGATCCTGATCTAGCTTCGCCTAAATATCTTAAAATTGGTCAGCCGTCATTGCGTTGGCGTGTGACCGATGAAAACTCAGATGTGAAAGTCTTAGAGCCTGATCATGCGATTTTTAACCGACCAAATGTGATCGCTGCAAGCGATTGGGAGAACTGGCACAAGGAACGCGGTTTATATTTTGCAATGGATTGGGATCAAGCTTATCGCCCAATGCTCTCCATGCATGACCGTAATGAAGACCCTCTTTTGGGTTCATTGCTCGTTGGCGAAATTGGCAAAGGTCGACATATCCATACATCCCTTATTTTGCATCATCAGATGGAGAAATTAACGCCTGGCGCGTTTCGTTTGATGGCGAATTTAGTCAGCAAAGATGCATGAGAAGCCCAGAAACTTTTTAGCTGGGACCTGGTTGCTTGCTGATATGTGTCTAAACATTTGGGCGCTGACGATCGTTAAAGCAATTGGGCTTGATTACTCCGCCTGGCAAATGGTTTTTATCAGAGCAGTCATTGGTTTGCTCATGATGTTGCCGTGGATTTATCAAAAGCGAGATGTGTTTGTCAGTGTTGAGCATTTACCACTGCATTGCCTTCGCGTTGTGCTTTCAACCTTAACGCTGACAACCAGTTTTTTTGCTATTTCGCGTCTACCATTTGCGCTTTTCAGTGCGATCAATTTTACCCGTCCGTTGGTTTTAATGGCATTGGCGGCGCTTATATTGCGTGAGCGCATCACAAACAAACAATGGATCGCTGGTTTGGTCTGTCTTATCGGTGTTGTGATCGCGCTTGAACCTGCTGGGCTTCAATTTAATTGGGGTGTGCCGGCGCTCTTTATGACAGTTATCTTTGGCACGCTTGCGATCATTGTGACGCGAAAACTTTCCAATACGCCAACTGTTGTCATGATGAGTTTTTACACCGCGGGCCTCACCGTTTTAAGCGCGCCTTTTGCGTTCTGGTCATGGACGGCTACGCAAGCGAGCGATTTATTCGTGTTGTTGGCAATTGGTTTTTTCGCGCAATCAGCACAGTTTTGTTTTCTGCAAGCGCATAAATGGGGTGAAGCAGGATTTCTAGCGTTGCTTGGATATTCAAGCTTGTTATTAACGACGGCTGTTGGATATCTTATCTTTGATGAGATCCCAACTTTTGCATTCACAATTGGTGCGTTTTTGATCATTATCGCAACTGTATGGGCAACGATTTCTGGCAAAAAAGTGACCCAAAAAACACCGCTTGAAGGAGGCTGATAAATGGCTTCAATGAATAAAGTTCCATTACTATATGGTGGCGCGACGTCTCCATTTTCCCGAATGGCAAAGCTTTATGGTGATCATCTTAATCTCGATTTCAAATATGAACTGATTGATATTTATAACGCAGAATTTTTAGATGAATTAAATCCTTTAAGGCAGATCCCAACGCTGATTTTAGATGATGGCAATGCGCTTTTTGATAGTCGAACCATCTTCTCATATTTCGAGGATCAGGCAGGGTGTGATCTGACGGTTTTGGATTTTCAACAATCTACGCGAATTTCTCTTGCGCTGGGGATGGCAGATGCGTGCCTGCAATATCGAATGGAAATGATGCTTTCAGAAAATGATCGCAACGAAGCGAAGATATTAAAACTAAAAGCCCGTATGGATCGAAGCGTGAAAAAACTGAATGATTGGTCTGACGATATTACTGCAGGTAAGGTAAGGCTTGAGCAGTTTGTTGTTGCTTGTTCGCTTGAATATCTGGATTTTAGATATACCAAAAACTGGCGAGAAGAATGCGGGAAGCTAGACGCATGGCTTGAGGTATTTTCACAACGTGATGATATGATCAAAACGCGCCCCGTAGGATGATGGTTCGTCGGTTCTAGTTTCAAAAATTAAAAAGGAAACTCATT
>JAHDEP010000127.1:0-1902 GCA_020628775.1 Rhizobiaceae bacterium
CGCACATATCTAAATCCACGAGCACCTTGCACTTGTTGCAATGAGAGTGTTCGCAGATACCCTACCATATCTTGATGAACAAGTTCGACCATTTCGATGTCAGGATCACCTTTAACCACAAGAGATACCTCTAATCGCACCCAACTTTCCGAAGGAAACGATAGATTTGTGGTAATTGGTTGCAAACGAATGAGATTTGGGTTGTCATCACCGGCAACCGGCACCTCTTCCTCTTCATCTTTTTTCGGCATATTCTTAGCTTCTTCAGCTTCAGCTTTTGCTTGAAGATCAATTGCAGCAGGTGCGAGCATGCCACCGATTACCCAGCCGCCGCCAGCCGCAATCACTGAAGCAATAGCAACGCCAGCGATCGTCACAACAAGGTTGGATTTTTTCTTACCACCTTCGCCGTCACCGCCTTCGTCAGCATCCATGAGTTCTTCCATATTTAAGATCCTCTAAAATGGTGTGACGACATCGACGACTTGTTGGCCGATCGGTGGTTGTTGAACTTCTGTTAAGCGACCTCTTCCGCCGTAGGAAATGCGAGCTTCAGCAATTTTCTCATATGCGATCATATTGTCTGTATCGATATCTTTGGGTCTGACGATACCTGCAACATTTAAGATACGGAGTTCGAAGTTAACGCGCACTTCTTGCGAACCGCTAATGATCAAGTTTCCATTATCCATAATGCCTGTCACAATTGCTGCGACACGAATATTTAATTGCTCTGCGCGCTTTGTTGAACCATCGCCAGTGCTGGAGGCGTTGGAATCATAGCTCAGATCAGAGCTACCGGCTGAGATACGTCCCAATAATGTACTAACACCGCCGCCAGCATTAAACCCGCTTGAGTTTTTGCGCGAACGCTCAGACTCATTTTCAAATGACGCTTTGTCATTAATGGAAATGTTCACCGTTAGGATATCGCCAACTGACATTGCGCGTGTATCTTGAAACAACGCGCTCTTGTGATCGCTCCAAAGTGAAAACTCACTCACACGTTTTTTGGGCTGCGTTGGATAGGTCATCACTTGCGAAGCATTTGAATATTTCATGCCTGTGCCAACAGGCGACATTTCAGGCTCTTTACCCAATTCGCGAAGTTTTTGCGCGCCACAAGCGCTCAATAAAAATGCAACACCAATCATGGTCAAACTTAACTTCATGATTGTGTCTCTTCCAACGCACGGTCTGTCGTACTTGCTATAATGGTTGCAAGTTTTGCAGCGACTTTTGCATCCATTTCATTAAAGATTTGGCTTGAAAGACGTGGGCTTAGCTTCATGATAATTGCCGCAGCAATGTTTTTCTCGATGATTTCTAGCTGACTTGCAGCCGCATCTGGTTTCATCTTTTTAAAGATCTCGACCAAACCAGCTTCCGCAGTTGCTAAGAATTCATTTCGTTTATCCAACCAGTTTTTGTAATCATCGCGATGCATTTTCAATTTCTCAATGCGTTCATCGACTTGCGTCTGGAGCTTATAAAGCTCCTCTCTTTGCAACAAGTAGCGCTTATCACGTGCCGCATCTGCAATATTGCCACAGAACTTTCTGATATCTTCATTCACATCGATGCTGGAGGTGCCATCAGTTGACATTGTTTTTGTGGTTTGCGCGTAAGATCCGATAATAGGATGGGAGCTTGAAACGATAACCGCGAGCGCAGAGATCTTCACAAAAGCAGCAAAATTATTGCGGGTTACGAAAGATAGAATTTTCATTGTAGGATAAGCTCCGCTTGCAGCGCTCCGGCTGATTTCATTCCTTGTAAGATCGCGATCACACCATCTGGCTTAACGCCGATCGTGTTGAGACCAGCAACGAGAGTACGAAGATCCGGGCCCGACAATATCGCGACCTTTCCTTCTTCAACACCGGCTGTGATGTCTGTTAA
>JAHDEP010000127.1:2002-8834 GCA_020628775.1 Rhizobiaceae bacterium
ATTTCGCGTTCAATTATTGCGCCACCTGGCAAACGCCCTGATGTTGTGATCCCTGTTTGTAATGTTGCGGCATCACCCTCGGCGTTAAATCCTGAAACGACAACAGAACCTTGCGCAACCGCATAAATTTGACCATCAGCACCGGCAAGTGATGTCATGACCAGCGTACCACCGCGTAAAGACGTTGCATCTCCCAATGATGATACGGTTATATCGATACGAGACCCCATTGTGGCAAATGGTGGTAAGCTAGCAGTTACCAAAACCGCGGCGATATTTTGAGATCGTGTTCGACCACCCTCTGTCGCAATGCCCAAATTTTGCAGCATCGCTCTTAAAGATGCCTCGGTGTAGGGAGAGTTTCGCAAGCTGTCGCCTGTGCCTTGCAATCCAACGACAAGACCATAGCCGATCAATTGATTGTCACGAGCTGACTGAAGTGAAGCGATATCTTTTAAGCGTGCCGTTGGACCATTTGAATGTGCCGGCATCGACATGCCAAAACCGATAATTAAAAACAGAACTAGCCGAATGATGAAATTCATTGTGTGATCACCCGCAATGTTCCGTCTTGCATCACTGTCCCTGAGATAATGACACCTGAATCTAAATTACGTGCGCGGACAACTTCGCCTAAACCACCGTTCTGAAGCGCAACACCCTGAGCGGTGATGACCATTGAGTTGTTGGAGAAAACCATAGATATATTCTTCCCGCGCTCAATTACATAAGCTTCACGTAAAGCGCTAACTGGAATGGTGCGGCCAGGAAGGAGTGTTTTCTTTGTGATAAAACCTTCCACTTCCTCGACAATCTTTGCATAGCCCGGACGTAGATTTGGGTTTACAACATCAACCTCTTTGACCATGTCAAAAGTAATTTCCTGACCAGGGTAGATGATTTGCTGAGGAACAACGGCTGTCGGTTGCGCATGTGCTGATAGGTTCGATATCAGAATGACCGCAAAGCCAAAAACAATGAGTGCAATTGCACTAAAAAATTTATTCAAGTCAAACTTCATGTTTGCCTCCTATGGCTAAATTACCTCAGTGATTGCGTCACTGTGCTTGCCATTTCATCGGCTGCTTTGATTACTTTTGAGTTCATTTCATAAGCGCGCTGGGCGGAAATCATATCGGTGATCTCTTTAATCGGATCAACGTTTGATGATTCCAAATACCCCTGCTGAATATGCGCAAAACCTGCATCATCAGGCGTTCCCAATGTTGGACCACCAGATGCTTCTGTTTCGCGGAATAAGTTGTCCCCTAGCGGTTCAAGCCCTGCTTCATTGATAAAGTTTGCAAGCGTGATTTGACCAACTTCAGTCAGTTCAACATCTGTTCCCACACGAGCAAAAACCTGCCCCGAACGAGAGATGATCACCTCAGATGTATTGTCTGGGAATGTAATGCCGCCTTCAAGTTCATAGCCATCGATATTGACCATAAGGCCATCGGCATTGGTGTTAAATGTACCTGCACGTGTGTAAAGCGTTTCACCTTGTGGCGTTTCAATCTGGAACCAACCGCGGCCGATCAAAGCCATGTCTAATTTGTTGGATGTTTGTGCTAAACTACCTTGAATGTGCAAATTCCGAACAGCGGATGTTTGAACACCAAGACCAATATGCGCACCTTCAGGAACGATAGCCTGGTTCGCACTATTTGGCACACCCTGGCTGCGTTCTACTTGATAAAGCAGATCGGAAAATTCAGCGCGCGCGCGTTTAAAACCTGTCGTGTTGATGTTAGCAATGTTATTCGCGATAACTTCCAAATTGGTCTGCTGCGCGTTCATACCTGTTGCAGCAATTGATAAAGCCTTCATAACACTACTCCTAAATTTGCATTCTCGAAACTTCGAGATATGCAGTTACAATTTTATCGCGGATCGCAATGGCTGTGTTCAATGACTGCTCTGCGGTCATCAATGCATCGACAACTTCACGCGTATTTGCTTCGCCTTGAACCGCCTTCATTGAAATGTATTCAGCCTGATTCAACCGACCCACAACGCCACTTGCCATCTCAGCCATCACTTCACCAAAACCGGGGCCCTTAACATCTTCAACCGCGCGAAAACCAGCCGCTGCTGACGCGCTGCTTAAGCTGGCTAACTCGGTTTGTGTTTTGGAGTTTGGGCCCGTATCAATGGCCGACAAAGTTTGAGAAATAATGTTCATATTAAGTGTTCCTCAACAGTCCAAGAGTGAGGGTCACCAGCTCGCGAGTTTGCTTAATCGTTTGCAGGTTTGCCTCGTAAGAACGATTGGTTTCACGCATATCCGCAAGTTCAATCAACGGATTTACATTCGGCATTTTGACCATGCCTTTTTCATCTGCTGCTGGATGGCTTGGATCAAAATTCACAGAAAAATCTGTATTATCAAAACCAAGGCGTTGCACTTTCACACGCGAAGCGCCGGTTGCATTATCTAAGTAAGATGAAAAAGAAACCGTTTTTCGACGGTAAGGATCAGCACCTGGTGCATCACCGGTGGACTGCGCATTGGCTAAGTTTTCTGAGACAATTCGCAGACGTGTTTCTTGCGCATGCAATCCACTTGCGGCAATTCGGGATGATAAGCTTAGCGGATCCATACTTATTTCCTAACCGTTGCCAACATCATGCGATTGACTGTCTTCACAATGCTTGTGTTGATTTCATATTCGCGCTTGATGCCGCTACCTTTTGAAACCTCATTGGCAAGGTTGACTGTATTGCCAGATGGATGAACGGCAATGCCATTTATCTCATTGCTTCGAATGGAATCGCGAAGTTTTGAATCTGAAAAATGGCGGCTATGGGTTGCAGCCATATTCGTACGAGTGGATTCCATCACAGCTTGGAAGGGCTCAACATCTTTGGCCGCATATCCAGGTGTATTCACATTCGCAATATTCCCTGCAACAACAGTATGACGAACCGTAAGCCATTCTGCTTGCTGAGATGCGAGTTTAAATAATTGGATTGGTTGCATCAGATTATCCCATTTATCTTCCCGTTAAGGGTATGGTAATAATCTTGCGTGGGACTTACCGATTAGGTCAGCTTGGCGCTTCAATCCCACTCAATTTGATAATCTAGTTTTCGACGACATCGCCATTTGATGTAACCAAAGCCCAGCTATTACCACGTTGTTCAAGCGCGGATAGCGTGCTGTTATCTGGCAAAACTGAACCAACTTTTACCATATACATGCCCGAAGCATCTTCAATAAGTGCGCGCTCATTTGCAACATGTAACAGCTTAAATCGCGGTTGCCCTGGAAACGCTTGCGAGCCATCTCCACCGTCACCACCATTTTCTGGAATAGACGCTGTTGTAATATCATCAGGTAGTAGATCTTCGTCTAATGCTTCAGGGTCACGTTTGGGAATTGCTGATGGCGAGACATTTACAATTGTGCGGCCTTCCCAATCGGGCAATTCACGATCTTTGGTATAAGACATTCTTTTTACACTGAAATCTTCCTGATGCAGGAATACGTACCAGGGAAGAAATGCAGCTGAGCCAGCAAGGCATATTCCGACAACGGCAAATAGGAAATCAAAATTGATCCGCTCACGCTTAACTTTCTTGACGACCTTCTCGCTTTCAATTGCCTCTTGTACGACCTCGTCCATCTCGTCTTCGAAGTCATCATAAAACTGTGACATTAACCTGGTCTCCTAACCTGATTATCTGGCATATTTGCCATGGCTGCTGCCTTCATTGCTTCCGCAAGCTCACCAAATGAATCTTGACTTGGCGGGTCGGAGGGCGTCTGGCGCAAATTTTCGTAAATGACCGGAACTTGGGTGACCGCCATATCTAAATCGGCATCCGTGCCGGGGCGATAACCACCAATGAGCCTCAAATCGCGGGTTTCTTCATATTTATGAATGAGCGCTTTGATCCGATTAACCAGCATTTCTTCATCGCCCTTCCAGGCTTTTCTTGCCAGTCGCGAAATCGAGCTTAACGGATCAACAGGTGGATACCTGCCTTCATCGGCGAGCGCCCGATCTAACACCAAGTGACCATCTAAAATCCCGCGCGCATTATCTGCAATCGGATCATTGTGATTGTCACCATCGATTAAGATTGAAACCAGAGCTGTGATTGAGCCAGATTCCCCGCCACCTGGGCCCGCCCGCTCTAGCAATCTCGGCATTGCGGTAAAGACGGATGCAGGATAGCCACGTGCTACCGGCGGTTCGCCCGATGCCACACCAATTTCACGCAATGCATGCGCATAACGCGTTAAACTATCGACTATGAGCAAAACATTTTCACCCTTATCGCGGAAGCTTTCAGCAATCGCCATTGCAGTTAAAGGCGCCATCTTGCGAAGGATTGGGCTCTCATCACTTGTTGCAACAACAACAATTGATTTTGCCATGTTCTCGCCCATTGTTTCTTCAATGAACTCGCGCACTTCGCGGCCACGTTCACCCACAAGCGCAATAACCGCCCGATCAAAATCTGCCGTTTTCGCAAACATCGACAGCATTGTTGATTTACCAACGCCTGACCCAGCAAAAATGCCCATTCTTTGGCCCTGACAAATCGGTGCAAAAACATCAACAACACGAATACCTGTGTGAATGGCACTACTGATCCGGCTGCGGGTCATGGAAGCGGGAGCCGATGCTTGTAACGGCATTTCATTAATGCCTGATGCGAGCGCCGGGCCACCATCGATGGGTTCTGCAAGTGCATTAATTGTACGACCACACCATGAAGCATCCGGTCTGATTTTAAAGCTGCCACGCTTGAAAACATGATCGCCAATATGCGCAGGATTTTCTGAATGAAGCGGGCAAACAATGATTTCATCTGGGCCAACGTGCACCACTTCACCTGGATGCATTTGACCATTTCTGGATAGTTCAACAAAGTCGCCCAAACCCACATGGCGTGAAAGCCCAACAACAGAATAAGCCCCGGCTGAAATTGATTTCACTTTTCCGCCAACGCGCAACAGATTTTCTGGCGCTTTAAAGTAGCGTACAGCATTTTCAATATCGGTGAGGGATTGGGGGCCGTTCATAACTAATACTCAGTTTTTACTAATAGCTCGTGTGGCGCTCAACATATTATCGACCGCCACCAAGTGTCTGAATGGCTTCTCGATATGTTTTATCGCTATCGCGAACCAAAGCAGTGATATTTTCAAACGCACGTGAGACTTGAATAAGCTGGCTCATTTCTGTCACGGCATTAACGTTGGAATCTTCCAAATAGCCTTGATGAATGCCGATATCCTGGCGATCAACAACAGGCTCAGGTGCATTTTTAGAGATAATGCCCAATTCGTTCACACGCTGATAGCCTGCCGATAAATCAGCTGTATAAAGTCCGATATTTGCCACCACGACGCCATTTTGCATCAATGCGCCATCGCGCGCTGCAACAGGTATTCCACCTTCAGGATCAAGCTGAATTGGCGCGCCGCCCGCATCAAGAACCTTAAACCCGTTGATGGTTTGCAACTCACCTTCCTGTGTCATGGAAAAACGACCGTCACGTGTTAGCATCTCGCCCGCAGGGCCTTCAACAAGTAGCCATCCATCACCTTTAACGGCGAAATCAAACGGATTATCAGTTGGTTTAAACTCCCCACTATGTGTTGCAAGATAGTCGTTACCTTGGTTCACATAGGATGTTTTAACCTGACTTTGCCCGTCTAAAACTTCACTAAACTTGATTTCAGTTGCGCGAAATCCCGTCGTGTTTGCGTTGGCAATGTTGCCCGCAATTGTATCTAATCGACGCTCAAGTGCCAGCTGCGATGAAATTGAAACATAAAGAGCTGTTTGCATCAGCGGCCACCTAACTTTAGATTGTTGAGCGAATATAAAAGATCGGCAGAAATACTGCCATTTGCGCTAGAAGACAGAAAATCAGCTGCAGATGTCGCGCCGCCTGTTGGATTGTTCACTTCCCACAAATTGGTAAAGCGCTCCATAAACTTTTCCATGCCTTCAGGGTCTTTAAGATCTTCAAAATCAAGTTTTTCGATAATGTTTTCAGCTTGAATATCAATGTCGGCAGTTGCTGTTTCTGGCGGAATACTGAGCGCGGTGCGAACAACATCTGCGAGCGCATTGTCACCCAATATCGAAAACGCAATAGCTGTGTTTGACGTATTTTCTTCTAAAATTTCTGGCATTTTGCGCTCAAAATAAAGCGCTAGACGAACACCTTGGTTATCTTCACCGGCTTCTTCTTCTAGTGTTTGTTGAAGATATTTATCAACGGTTCCTTGCTGAGCTGCGGTAAATACAGTTGCGTTTTCACCATGAGTGGCAAAATCAAACGCTTCGGCAAATTGCTTATATCTTGGGTCGGTAAATTTGTTTGCCAGCGCATCATCATCATCCGTGCCGCCTTCGAGCACTTTACGCATCAGACCTTTAGCATAGGTCATTTCCTCAAGCCCGTGGGCTTTCATTGCATAGCTGAACAATCGATCATCTTTTAAGAAATCTTCGATCGTCTCGACTTTGCAGATGTTCTCAAGATAATAGTCCGTATCTCGTGAAACGACATTGTCTTCTGCCACACGCTGCAATGAGCTTTGCATGTCTCGTGCAATCAATCGATAATCAGAAAAAGTAGTCATTGGGCCCTTCTCTCACCTGCAGCAAGGGCAATGCACAGGTGTCGTCGCATTTCGCATATGCATCATAAATTAAGTGAAAAATCTTGCGCGAAACTGTTGGTTGTCCTGCATCTATAATTGGATGGAATAAGCCTCACGCAAGGAAACAAACATAATCATGGGTAAGCAAATTTTACTTGGAAGCTTGGCATGAATATTATTATCGGATTCGTTGTTACC
>JAHDEP010000128.1:0-6895 GCA_020628775.1 Rhizobiaceae bacterium
GCTTCGAGCGAGGTAAGACCCGGCGCATGGTGGCCTAAAAAGTGGCTTAACCATGCAACACACCAAGGTTCATTAATCGTTGCAATGGATGAAACGCGATCACCATATCTGTTTGCCATAATGGCGGAATAATCAGCAAAATACTTGGCTGTATCACCGGACTGCCAGCCACCTTTTTGTGACAAAGCTAACGGCAATTCCCAATGATAAAGCGTCAGGTGCGGCTCGAGACCGCGCTCCAAACACCCATCGATAACTTTATCGTAAAAGTCCAGTCCCTCAACCAGCGGCTTACCTTTGCCCTCCGGTTGAATGCGGGGCCATGCAGTTGAAAACCTGTAGGCCGACATTCCGGCATTTTTGATAAGGTCTAAATCTTCAGCCCATTTTTCAAAATGCGCACAGGCGATATCACCATTTGAATTGTTAAAAGTGCCGCCACGTTTGGCAAACTCATCCCAATGCGATGGACCAACAGTTCCAAGCTTCGTACCTTCGATTTGATAAGAAGATGTCGCCGCGCCAAAAATGAAATCACTCGGGAATTCCTGACGTGAAATGTTCTGACCACTCATTTGAGTTCCCCCTCCATGCATATTCCGCAGACAAAAGTACAAATTGCTAAACTTAGCTGCCGAAATCAAAATGTAATCGATTACATATACAATCGGAGATACGAAATTTGCAAGAGTTTTTTTCTTCAAACTTCTGTGAGAAAAATCATGAGAATGTCACTTGATTAGATCTTGATCAGATAAGGATTATCAAAGAAATGCTCTTCGAGATTATTACCCTCGCCAATGCGATCAACAATTAGAAATTTGGACGGTGTGTCCAGCGGTGTCAAAACACCATGCCAAACATTTCGGTGATAATTCACCCCCTGCCCGCCTTCAGACAAAAACGCGACAGGTTGTTTTGGTGTGCCATCTTCATCTTCTGCAACGATAACCAAAAACGGCTTTTCCTCGAGTGGGATAAACGCCTGACTGCCCAACGGATGCCGTTCAACCATTTCAAGCTTAAGCGGGATCTCATAGTGTCGTCCGTAACCAAGGCTAACACCAGTATTGGCATCTTCACCAATGATTTCGGTGATTGCCAAACCGTGATAACGGTCGCATTTACCGTTGTTAATGGCAAAGTCCGCTTCACGATTAAAATCAATAACATCACCAAAAGGTGCAAAACCTTCTGAAGTCAGCTTTTTGGCAAAGATCTCAATCATGATGGTTAGCTCAGTTTTGGGTGACGGTTGACGTCTTTATAAAGCAGATATCTAAATTTGCCCGGGCCACCTGCATAACATGCTTGAGGGCAAAATGCGCGTAGCCACATGAAGTCACCCGCTTCAACCTCTACCCAATCTTGATTAAGCCGATAAACCGCTTTGCCCTCAAGAACATATAATCCATGCTCCATCACATGGGTTTCGGCAAAGGGGATAACAGCGCCCGCTTCAAAAGTGACAACATTCACATGCATGTCATGGCGCATATCATCTGAATCAACAAACCGCGTTGTCGCCCATGCGCCATCAGTATCTGGCATAGGTGTTGGCGCAACATCTTTATCACTAGAAATTACAACATCAGGATAATCGATGCCGTCTACTTTTTCATATTTCTTACGGATCCAATGAAAAACAGCTGGCGCACCTTCGTGGTTCTTCACAGACCATTGCGCCGAAGGAGGAATATAGGCAAATCCACCCTCACCCAAAACATGCAGCTCTCCATTAACCGTAAGAGATAGATCACCGCTAACAACGAAAATCACACCTTCCGCCTCAGGATCTAGTTCTGGTTTATCACTACCGCCACCCGCTGAAACTTCCATGATGTATTGAGAAAATGTTTCAGCAAAACCCGATAAAGGTCGCGCAATAATCCATGCGCGAGTTTGCTCCCAAAACGGAAGATTACTTGTCACGATATCCTGCATGGTTCCATGAGGGATCACAGCATATGCATCGGTAAATACAGCGCGACCCGTTAAAAGCTCAGACTGCGATGACAAACCACCTTTTGGCGTGGCGTAAGATTTCGAACTCATATTCATCTTTCTCAGGCGTTTGGCAAAACATCATTCAAACGCAACCTTGCGATCCGTTCGACTTGTTGACACGCTGTTTTAAATTCTTGGGAGTGATCATTTTCGATACGCTTTTTAAACGCATCTAAAATTTGCGACTTGGTGTTATCTTTCACTGCGATAATAAACGGAAATCCAAATTTTGATGTGTATTGAGAATTCAAAGCGGTAAATGTTGCCCGCTCTTCATCTGTTAGCGCATCAAGACCTGCACTTGCTTGTTCATGCGTTGATTCTGCGGTGAGCTGTTTTGCGGCAGCAAGCTTTCCTGCCAAATCCGGGTGGGCATTTAACACGCCTAATTTCGCTTCATCGGATGCGCATCTAAAATGATAAACCATTGCTGAATGCAGCCCACAAGCTGTGTCATTTGCCGGCCCTAATTCATCATCATAGGCTTGCTCTGCAATCCATGGTGAATGCTCAAAAATCCCGCCGTAGCTTTCAACAAACTCGTCCCTTTGCATTTGGCAAGGGCTTTGCGTTTGTAATGGCTCACTATGATGCTCGCGCCAATGACGAGCAATATCAATGCGTTTTGCGCACCAAACGCGATCATGTGATTGAACATAATCCAAAAACCGCTCAAGAGCTGCTGCACGACCCGGACGTCCCACCAAACGGCAATGCAATCCGATATTCATCATTTTTGGGTGCCCAGCCAATCCTTCGGCATATAAAACATCAAATGTATCTTTAAGATATGCGTAGAACTGATCGCCTGAGTTAAAACCCTGCGGCGTTGCAAAACGCATATCGTTGCAGTCGAGCGTATATGGAATTATCAGTTGCTGGTGACCTTTGTGGTCATACCAATAAGGTAAATCATCTGCATATGTATCAGAGACATATTCAAAGCCGCCTTCTTCGCAAATCAGATCAACAGTGTTGACCGAACAGCGCCCAGTATACCACCCCAAAGGACGTTCACCTGTAACAGCCTCATGCATATTGATCGCTGTTTCAATGTCCTTGCGCTCATCTTCTTTGTCAAAGTCTTTATATTCGATCCATTTCAAGCCATGCGAAGCAATTTCCCAATCAGCAGATTGCATTGCTTCCACCTGCGCCGGTGAACGCTTTAACGCAGTTGCAACACCATAAACCGTGACAGGAATATCTCTTGATGTGAACATCCGGTGCAACCGCCAAAATCCAGCGCGCGCGCCGTATTCATAGATGGACTCCATATTCCAATGGCGCTGATCCGGCCATGCCGCAGCACCAACAATTTCCGATAAAAATGCTTCTGAAGCTTTATCACCATGAAGGATGTTGTTTTCACCACCTTCTTCGTAATTGACCACAAACTGCACAGCAATTGCCGCATCATTTGGCCATACGCTTTCAGGTGTAGTAGCACCGCAGCCTTGCATGTCTCTTGGGTATCTATTTTGCAAAATTTACTCCGATTTTAGCACTTTACTTTATCGTTTATCATCGCGAACACTATCAGAATTATTTTGAAGAATTTTCGCATATAATTTTATCTTGAATTACCATTTGCCAATTGCTTCTTACATTCCTTAGACATGAAATCGATGAACAGGCGGATTTTTGGATCCTGCAATCTTTTGTGTGGATAGACACAGGAAAATGGCAGCTCTATCGGCGGTGTGTCTTTAACAACTTCAACCAATTCGCCCGCTTGCAAATATTGCTTCACTTCAAATATCGGCTTGTTGACGATCCCAGATCCCGCCAGCGCCCAATCGGTTAAAACATCTCCATCATCTGATTCCAGCGGGCTGACAAATTCATATCGCTCAATCTGATCACCGGTTTTTAAACTCCAGAAAAACTCGGTTAAACCCGGGTATCGCAGCAACAGGCATCGATGCTTGTACAAAAACAAATCAGAAGCTTTTTCAGGCGTTCCATGCATTTTGATATATTGAGGCGAAGCACAAAGCACGCGCTCAAAATCATAGATCGGCATCACCCGTAATTCTGAATCAATTAATCGACCCAAAACAAAAGCAGCATCCAGACCTTCATTGGTGATATCAACTTTTCTGTCTGACAAGCGAAGCCGTACATTGATCTCCGGATACATTTCTTGAAAAACTGGGATCATCGGTGCGATCAGCTTTTTGCCAATTCCCAAAGGGGCGGACACAAAGATTGTACCTTTAGGTTTAGCGGTAATTTCAGACACACTGCCTTCAACTTCACTGATCGTATCTAAGATTTTCACAGCACCTTTATAAAACAACTCACCCTGCTGCGTCGGCGTTAGATTACGTGTTGTACGATTAAACAACCGCGCGCCGAGGTGTTTTTCAAGCTCTGAAATACGGCTACTCGATACCGCAGGAGAAATCCGCAAGTCGCGCCCTGCAGCCGACATAGACCCCAATTCATAGACCCGTACGAACGTTTTCAAATTATTTACATAAGACATGGAAGAACCATAGCATTATCATTATTTTTTTGAAAGTCCTAGAATTTTATTGATATTCAAACCCCTTAAAATGGGTGCCAAAATGATGTTAACTAAGCGCATGCATGCTTAACAGAGGGGTCTGAACGTGTACGAATTTGCAATAAGCATGGAATGGGTTTCATTTGCTGCCAGATGGTTCCATGTCATAACGGCAATAGCCTGGATTGGTTCATCGTTTTATTTCATTGCACTTGATCTAGGGCTACACAAGCACGACAATTTGCCCAAAGGTGCTGCAGGAGATGAATGGCAAGTTCATGGCGGCGGCTTTTATCACATCCAAAAATATATGATTGCACCTGAAAAGATGCCTGAAAACCTGGTTTGGTTTAAATGGGAAGCTTATAGCACATGGTTGTCCGGCTTTGTTTTATTGGCCTTGGTTTATTACCTTGGCGCTGAGCTTTATCTGGTTGATCCAAATGTACTTGATATCACACCAACAACAGGAATTTTAATTTCTCTAGCATCAATTGGGTTGGGCTGGATTGTTTATGATCTATTGTGCAAATCCCCGATTGGAAACAACAATACACGCTTGATGATCCTGCTTTATTTCGTGCTGGTCGCAATGGCATGGGGTTATACGCAAATCTTTACAGGACGCGCAGCGTTTCTGCATTTGGGCGCATTTACTGGCACGATCATGTCGGCCAATGTGTTCTTCATTATCATTCCAAATCAGAAGAAAGTTGTTGCGGATCTGTTGGCGGGCAAAAGCCCTGATCCAGCGCTTGGCATGCAAGCAAAGCAGCGTTCAACGCATAATAATTACCTAACCCTGCCGGTAATCTTCTTAATGCTGTCAAACCATGCGCCTTTAGCGTTTGCGACAGAATTTAACTGGGTCATTGCATCGCTGGTGTTTTTAATGGGCGTTACGATCCGCCATTATTTCAACACCAAGCATGCGCGCAAAGGCGATCCGATCTGGACTTGGCTGGTCACGGTGATATTGTTCATCATCATTATGTGGCTGTCCACAGTTCCAAAGGTGCTTGTGGGTGAAGACGAAAACGCAGCACTTACAAATTACGAGCAAAAATTTGCCAGTGCACAGCATTTTGAACAGGTTCGAGACACAGTTTTAGGACGATGCTCAATGTGTCATGCAAGCGAACCTGTGTGGGACGGCGTAATTGCTGCGCCCAAAGGGGTGCTACTTGAAACGGATGCACAGATCGCAAAAAATGCGAAAGCGATTTACCTGCAATCCGGTCGTAGTCACGCAATGCCACCAGCTAATATTACATTTATGGAAGAAAGCGAACGCAAGGCCGTTGTTCAATGGTACAATGAAGTTGTTGCTGGAAAATCATGAAACAAGTTTCTGCCATTTTCTAAAAAGTGACTTGAACAAGACATCTTTAAAGATAGCATCAAAGCGATATCGATCAGGAGAATCAAAACCACATGAACACTGACAGTAATGACCAAGGTCGACTAACGACACATGTTCTTGACACTGCAAATGGTACCCCCGCTGCAGGTATGCAAATTGATCTTTATAAAATTGATCAAACCAACAAGGAATTGGTTCTTACCATCAACACAAATCATGATGGACGTGCAGATAAACCGCTTATGGAAGGCAGCGCATTCCAAGAGGGATATTATGAACTTGTGTTTCATGTCGGCAAATATTTTGGCCGCAACGAAGATATCAGCTTCTTAGACGAAGTACCCATTCGCTTTGGTATCAATGATGCAAGTGAGCATTACCACGTGCCGCTCCTAGTTTCCCCTTTCAGTTTTTCAACATATAGAGGCAGCTAAATTGAAAGAAATCCGAGACCACATTCGGTTTGTATTAAATGATGAAGCGATCGAGCTTGGCAATTTTTCATCCAGTCTGACGCTGCTCGATTATATTCGTCTTCAAAAAAGTCTAAAAGGTACGAAAGAAGGTTGCGCGGAAGGGGATTGCGGTGCGTGCACAGTATTAGTGGGCAGACTAACATCAGATGGCATCCGATATGAAACGGTCAATTCATGCATCCGCTTTATGGGATCGTTAGATGCTTGCCACGTGGTGACAATCGAACACCTAAAAGGTGAGAATGGTGAACTCCATCCTGTTCAACAAGCAATGGTCAACCAACATGGCAGCCAATGCGGATTTTGCACACCCGGCTTTGTCATGTCGCTTTATGCGTTATGGATGAACACACCAAACCCGACCAATACCCAGATCGAGCGTGCGCTCCAAGGTAATTTATGCAGATGCACGGGGTATGAACCGATTGTGAAAGCTGCAATTGAAGTATCGCAAAGTTCTGATCCAGTTCATGATAAACTGAATTTAGAACGCGTAAATATTATCAAACAACTTAGCGATATGCATGATGGGCAAAG
>JAHDEP010000128.1:6995-8766 GCA_020628775.1 Rhizobiaceae bacterium
GTTTCATACACTGATATGCAATCAACTATCGCCGAGCATTTTCCTCAGATGGAAGCGTTTTGGAATAGAATTGGTGGCGAGCAGGTTCGAAATATGGGCACTGTTGGTGGCAATATAGCAAATGGTTCTCCAATCGGGGACACGCCGCCTGCCCTCATTGCTCTTGGAGCTCATGTCACGCTCAGCACAGCGTCTGATCAACGAACTCTACCGCTTAAGGACTTCTTTATCGAATACGGAAAGCAAGACCGATCAGAAGGTGATTTTGTTGAAAAAATCCACATTCCATTTCCCGCACCAAATGACATGTTTGCCGTTTATAAAATTTCAAAACGCCGCGATGAAGACATTTCTGCACTTTGTTGCGCGATAAAAATGAATGTTGAAAATGGTGTTATGAAAAACGTCGCGATCGCTTTTGGTGGCATGGCCGGAACACCAATGCACGCATCTGAAACTGAGAAACTGCTCGAAGGCAATGCATGGTCGCTCGACACCATTCGCAAAGCAAAAGCTGGTATCGATCTCGACTTCTCTCCACTCACCGATTGGCGCGCATCTAAAGAATATCGGTCGCTCGCAGCAAAAAATATTCTTGAACGGTTTTACATCGAAATGACCGATGGCACCTCTGCATCCCAGCTCGATCGCGATGCTATTTTGGAGGCGGTATCATGAACCAATCCGCTTCTGATATTAAAGGTGGCGTACACCAAAACCAAACACATGATTCAGCACACAAACATGTTTCAGGAACGGCTGAATATATCGACGATATTAACGAACCTACCGGTTTGTTACATGCCTATTTAGGTCTGTCCGAAATAGCCAATGGCGCGATTACATCAATGGATTTATCTGCAGTTGAGGCTGAAGATGGCGTGATCGGCGTACTCACCGCTGATGATATTAATGGCCACAATGACATCAGCCCCACGGGCAAAAAGGACGACCCAGTCTTTGCGCAAAATATAGACTTTCATGGACAGCCAATTTTCGCAGTTATTGCCAAAACCCGAGCTGTGGCACGAAAAGCTGCCAAGCTTGCTAAGGTTGAATATCAAACCAAAAATCACATCACCGATGTTGCGGATGCAATTGAACAAGATTATCCGCTTGTAACCGAACCCTTGACCCTAAAGCGCGGAGACGCAGAAAAAGCACTTGAGACATCTTCCCAGCGCATTAGCGGCCAAATGCGAATTGGTGGGCAGGATCACTTTTATCTCGAAGGCCATATTGCGATGGCAATCCCTGGGGAAGATGATGATGTTTTGGTCTATTCATCCACCCAGCATCCAAGTGAAGTTCAGCACATGGTGGGGCATGTTTTAAACATCCCATCGCACGCAATTACAGTCAATGTGCGCCGCATGGGTGGCGGATTTGGTGGGAAAGAAACGCAATCCAATTTGTTTGCTGCGGTTGCAGCATTGGCCGCTAAGAAATACAATCAAGCAGTAAAAATCCGCCCTGACCGCGATGATGATATGATCGCAACAGGCAAGCGTCATGATTTTTTGGTCGACTATGATGTTGGTTTCAGTGATGATGGCAAGATCACAGCGCTTGATGCAACATTTGCTGCACGTTGCGGAAACTCCGCTGATCTTTCAGGTCCTGTAACAGACCGCGCACTATTTCATGCTGATAATTGTTATTATTACCCCGATGTTGTTTTAAAATCTAAACCATACAAAACTAACACCGTGTCCAACACGGCGTTCCGTGGCTTTGGTGGCCCACAAGGCATGTTAGGTGGTGAGCGGGT
>JAHDEP010000404.1 GCA_020628775.1 Rhizobiaceae bacterium
CTCACCCATTTCCCTGAAGATTTCTTTCCTGAACAGCAAGTTCAAGCGGCGGAGTAATAGACATGACTTTGATTAAAGAAATAGATTTCGGAACGCCTGAATCAAAATCAGAAAACATGGTTTCACTCATCGTGGATGGGGTTGAAGTCACTGTACCAGAAGGCACATCTGTCATGCGCGCCTCGCAAGAAGCCGGGATTAAAGTGCCAAAGCTTTGCGCCACAGATATGGTCGATGCTTTCGGCTCATGTCGTTTGTGTTTGGTTGAAATTGAAGGTCGTAGAGGTACGCCTGCATCTTGTACAACACTTGTTGAGCCGGGCATGGTGGTTAAAACGCAAACCGAGCCGCTTAAAAAGATCCGCAAAGGTGTGATGGAGCTTTATATCTCCGACCACCCGCTTGATTGTTTGACATGCGCAGCGAATGGCGATTGCGAATTGCAAGATATGGCTGGTGAAGTTGGTCTTCGCGATGTTCGTTATGGCTATGAAGGTGAAAACCACGTTGTTGCGCGCCAAAACGGTGAAGCAAACCCAAAATATAAGCCAAAAGACGAGAGCAATCCTTATTTCACCTATGATGCATCAAAATGTATCGTTTGCTCACGCTGCGTACGTGCTTGTGAAGAAGTGCAGGGCACTTTTGCACTAACCATCGAAGGTCGTGGGTTTGATAGTCGTGTATCGCCTGGTATGGTGGGTGACGATTTCATGTCATCTGAATGCGTATCTTGTGGCGCTTGTGTGCAGGCCTGTCCAACAGCCACTTTGCAAGAAAAATCAGTTATTGAAATCGGTCAGCCTGAACATTCGAAAATCACCACATGTGCTTATTGCGGTGTGGGTTGTTCGTTTAAAGCTGAAATGCGCGGCGAAGAACTCGTCCGCATGGTGCCGTATAAAGATGGTAAGGCAAATCGCGGACATTCATGTGTCAAAGGTCGGTTTGCTTGGGGCTATTCAACCCATAAAGACCGCATTTTAAACCCAATGGTGCGCGAGAAGGTCACTGATCCTTGGCGCGAAGTGACTTGGGATGAAGCATTCAAGCATATCGCTACAGAATTCCGCCGCATTCAGTATCAGCACGGTCGTAACTCTATTGGTGGTATCACATCATCGCGTTGTACAAACGAAGAAACATATCTCGTTCAAAAACTAATCCGCGCCGGCTTTGGCAACAACAATGTCGATACATGCGCACGTGTTTGTCACTCACCAACTGGTTATGGTTTGGGCCAAGCTTACGGCACTTCTGCCGGAACGCAGGATTTTGATAGCGTCGAGCACACAGATGTCATGATTGTTATTGGTGCCAATCCATCTGCTGCACACCCAGTGTTTGCTTCTCGTATGAAGAAACGCCTACGTGCAGGCGCGAAGTTGATTGTTATCGATCCGCG
>JAHDEP010000405.1 GCA_020628775.1 Rhizobiaceae bacterium
ATCCCTCAAACTTTGAAGCGGTAAGCTTCGCGGACTTCTTCCGCGGCGGTGTATTCCAAGGTGCAAACACAGATGTCATCTTCCCGGATCGCGGCCTACTTAGCGATTATGATGCTTGGGCGTCATTTATAGCGAATGATAGCCTTATCAACAGCACGGGAACGGATTGGAGTCCGTTACGCGTTAATGGTGTTGTTGATTATCGCAACGATGGAGCCATTGGTGAAATCGAAGAAGACACGATCAATCTCTTTGCCCGCCTTGATTTCTCTAATGAGGCGACCGGCTTTGCAAATGGCTGGTACTTAGAAGGTAATGTTGGTTTGCGTTACACAAAAACTGACGTGGATGGCGAAGGTGTGCTCCGTTACGTTGAAATCTCCGGCCAGCCTGCAGATTTGGCATTTACACCTGAAGCACTGGCTTACTCGCAGCAAGCCCCTGTTGATCAAAGCTTTTCTTCTTCAGATGAGCACTGGCTGCCTAGCTTAAACTTTAAGCTACACACCAGTGATAATGGGTTCTTCCGCTTTGGTCTTAGCAAAAACATTACGCGACCAACTATTGGTGATTTGACACCTTCACGAAGCGCAACTGTAACGCGTCAATTCATTATCGATGAGACGATTACAGATCCAAATGCAAACCGCGTTGTCGATGTCAATCCTACAACAGTCAGTATAGGTGGCGGCAATACAGAACTTAAAGCGATTGAAGCGATCAACCTTGATTTATCTTATGAGCATTATTGGGGTGACAGCAACTCATTCACATTTAGCTTATTTGCCAAGGATATTGAGAACAACATTATCGATGGAAATCTAACGATTGGGACAGAAACACTTGATGGCGAGACTATTCCGGTTGTGTTTGTGGGTAAGCTTAACCAAGATAAAGCCGAACTCCGCGGCTTTGAAGTGGCATATCAAAAGTTCTTTGATGGTCTTCCGAGCTTCCTATCGAATTTCGGTGTACAGGCGAACTATACATATATTGATGCCACAACTAATCCGCCAAATGCTATTCAAGATGCTGATGGCGATGGCTTGAATGACATTCCAGCCAATTTTGAACGGATTTATCGTTATGGAGTAGACGAATTTCTTGGGTTATCTGAACATGCAGCCAACCTGATCGGTATATACGAAGACGACACAAAAGAATTCCGTCTCGCTTACAACTGGCGTTCAGAATACCTATCATCCTATCGTGATTTCGTTACAGGTAACCCGATTTATCAACAGCCTACAGGCTATCTGGATGCATCAGCGAAATATAATATCAATGATAACTTCCAGTTGCGCTTACAGGTCGCCAATATTTTGGATACCCGTGCAACTGCCGAGCAAGTCATTGACGATAATGGTAATCGCTTTGGACGTACAAGCTTTGTGGGTGACCG
>JAHDEP010000406.1 GCA_020628775.1 Rhizobiaceae bacterium
GCCGCTCGGATAATCGAATGAGGGCTTTGAAGCTGAGCTTCCATTTCCTCAAGCGATGCCAATTGGTCAATTGGTCCAACCGCCGATAAAGTAATCTTCTCACCAAAGAACAAACGTCCTGCCAGATCAGTTAACCTGTCTGTATTAATGTTTTCAAGACGTTCCATCAATTCTTCATTGGATATCAACCGTCCAAACAACATCATTTGACGCGCAAGCTGACCTGCACGTGCCGCTGGGCTTTCATGGGTCATTAAAAGACCAGAACGAATTTGTGCACGTGCTCGGTCGATCTCTTGTTGATCGATGTTCTCGGCAATCTTTGCTAGCTCTGTCATGACAACAGGCACAAGCGCTTTTATATCTTCAGCACCAGTTGCGGCCTGAATGCCAAAAATGCCACTATCAGAAAATCCCCAGTGGAATGCATATACCGAATAACAAAGCCCATGACGTTCGCGAACCTCTTGGAAGAGGCGAGATGACATGCCGCCACCTAAAATGCCAGCAAGAATTTGCGAAGCGTAAAAATCGCGTGCGTGATATGCCCGTCCCTGGAAACCAAGAAGAATATGCGCATCCATCAGATCACGCTTTTCCAAATATGCACCGCCGGTATAATTAGCTTTTGGATAGTTTCGCTTATTGCCGTGTTCAGGTTTCAAATCAGAAAAGCTGGCCTGTGCAAGTTTACAAACTTCATCATGGTCAACTGCGCCAACTGCAACAATTGTCAAGCGGTCAGCGGAATAGTTACGATCCATATAGGCTCTGATTTGATCAGGTTCAAAACTCTGTACAGTTTCAGGTGTTCCTAAAATTGGACGTCCGACACTCTGGTTTTTAAAAGCAGCTTCTGAGAACTTGTCAAAAACCACATCGTCAGGCGTGTCATTGGCAGCACCGATTTCTTGTAAGATAACATGCTTCTCACGCATCAGCTCTTGCTCATCAAACACTGAATGGGTGAGAATATCGGCTAATATATCAATTGCGAGTGGCACGTCTTCTTTGAGCATACGAGCATAAAACGCGGTGGTTTCTGTTGAAGTTGAAGCATTCACCTCACCGCCAACATTTTCAATCTCTTCCGCGATTGTACGCGCTGAACGGCGTTTCGTACCTTTAAAAGCCATATGTTCCAAAAGGTGGGCGATACCGTGCTCTTCATCGGTTTCATCGCGCGAGCCGGCTTTAATCCATACGCCAAGCGCAACGCTTTCCAAATGCGGCATTCGCTCGGTGACAATGGTGAGCCCATTAGGCAGTACAGTGGTGTTGATATTCATATTATAAGTGGTTACTGGCTCGCTCTTGTGTGCATAGAGATAAATTCCTCCACAAATTTAAGCTCAGCAGGCAATACCTTGAACCGTTCCTCCCGTTCCATTAAGTCACT
>JAHDEP010000129.1 GCA_020628775.1 Rhizobiaceae bacterium
TGATAATGGCCATAACGATTTTCATCTCGTTTCCCGTCCTTTGATTACTCGCGGTAGTTAAACCGCATCTAACGACCTGCACAGCAACATCGCTGCGCAGCTACGTAATAAGAATCAAATGCCGTGCCAACTTAACTTATTCTTAACTAATCATTTGGTTTTAAAGGGGAATTTTTGTAACCACAGGAAAAATACGGTGTTCGCCTATTTTTTAGGCATCATCAATATGATCAAAAAATAGGCATAATAAAATATCTGCCTAATTATCGCGCAGATGCCCGTTTACGAATCAAACCTTCTTGAACAACGGACATTAATAAATCACCGTCGCGAGAGAATACTTGCCCACGAGCAAGACCGCGTGAGCCGGATGCGGTTGGAGATTCCATATGATAAAGCACCCAATCATCAAGCTTAAACGGCCTATGGAACCAAAGTGCATGATCAAGACTTGCACCCTGAATGCTGCCGTCAAATATATTTGTTGAATGCGGGAAAAGCGCTGTATCAATCAAAAGCGCATCGGAAATATAAGCAAGCATTGCAATATCATATTCAGCGTGATCTTCATCGCTTAAAGGGCTTACTAAGTTCAGCCAAACAGACTGATAAGGCTCAAGCGCAGCGTCGGTTAAATACCGCTCCGTTGAAACCGGACGAAATTCAAATGGTCGCTCCTTATCTATATAAGCCTTAAGCGGCCTAATCACCTGATCCGCGGACTTATCAAGCATATCCTGCAGATCAAGTTCTTCAGGCGGTGCAACCGAAGGCATCTGAGATTGATGTGACAGACCTTCTTCAAATCGATGAAAAGAGCATTGAAGCGTAAACACGTGGCGCTCATCTTGATACGCATCAACCATTCGCATGCTAAAGCTTGCGCCATCACGCACTTTGCTCACTTTGTATGAAATTGGCGTTTCAGGATCTCCCGGGCGCAGGAAATAACAATGCATGGAATGAATAGATTTATCTTTTGCCACTGTTCTTTGCGCTGAAATGATCCCTTGCGCAATAAACTGTCCACCAAAGATGCGTCGCCAGCCAAAATCAGGCGTATGTGCTAAAAACTCAGTTTCAGATTGATTTTCCAAATTCAGGCAATTTAGGAACTTCTTCATGGTTGAAGATCGGTCGCGCGACATTTTGAACCCACAAATTAATTTCGAACTTACACAGACTTACGATATAGTACTTGTAGATTGCAATCGGAACTGAGCTCGTTTTCACAATAAGTGGTTATGCGATGACGCGGTCAGATTTTGGAAAGTGACACCATGTCGGATAAAAACAAACAGGTTGATATTCTCATTGCAGGCGCAGGATATGTGGGGCTCGCAACCGCTGTTGCGATCAAAGCCGCCTCACCTCATCTTAATGTCACTATTGTTGATGCGGCACCGAAAGATGTTTGGAAAAATGACAGCCGCGCATCCGCAATCGCTGTGGCTGCAGAAAACATGCTAACTGCCCTCGGATTGTGGGATGATATCCTACCGCATGCGCAACCGATCAACAAAATGATTGTCACCGATTCTGAAGTGAACGATCCTATCCGACCCGTTTTTTTAAATTTCGATGGCAAAGTTGAAGGCGATCGCCCTTTTGCGCATATGATTCCAAATCTTGCAATGGTCAAAGCATTACGTGGCAAGGCGGATGAATTAAACATACCAATCCTGCAAAGTAGCCCAGTTACTGATTTTAACAAAACCGATAACAAGGCGCTCATCACATTAGCAAATGGCGATATCATTGAAGCAAAATTGCTCATTGCAGCGGATGGTGTGAACTCGCGCATTCGTAAAATGGCTGGCATTAAAACCATGCGCTGGCAATATGGACAATCAGGTATCGTCACAACCGTTGCCCATGAGCGAGAACATCATGGCATGGCAGAAGAACATTTCCTGCCAAGTGGCCCTTTTGCAATCCTGCCTTTAACGGGCAATCGCTCATCCTTAGTTTGGACTGAAAAAACTGAAGCAGCTAACAAGCTGATTGAAAGCGATGATCTTGTTTTTGAAATGGAACTAGAACGGCGTTTTGGCCATAAGCTCGGTGAGATCCAGCTCGAAGGTGGGCGAAAAGCATTCCCATTGGGCCTCACACTTGCTCGTGATTATGTACAAAATCGACTAGCGCTCGTTGGAGATGCAGCACACGGTATTCACCCAATTGCAGGCCAGGGTCTGAACCTTGGCTTTAAAGGTGCAGCTGCGTTAGCTGAGACCATTGTGGATGCCGATCGGTTAGGGTTGGATTTCGGCTCTAAAAGCACGCTGGAGCGCTATCAGATGTGGCGCCGCTTTGACACTGTGCAAATGGGCGTCACGACAGATGTATTAAACAGATTATTCTCAAATGATATTGCACCGATCCGCCACTTAAGGGATCTGGGCTTGGGTCTGGTTGATCGCATGCCAAAACTGAAGAATTACTTCATTGAGCAAGCGGCTGGACTACAACAGCAGTCGGGTCCAAAGCTGCTAAAAGGTACGATGATCTAATTAATTCAGCTATAATTGCCGTGCTTCAGACACCAGCATAATCGGGATGCTATCGCGCACAGGATAGGCAAGCTTGGCTTTTTCTGAAATCAGCTCTGACGCTTCCTTATCATAAGACAATGAACCCTTGGTCAAAGGACAAACAAGCAATTGCAGCAAATGCGGATCAATTTCTGGATGTTTGCTTTTCTTATCACTCATCGCTTCGCTCTATTGTACCGTTTGCTTTGAATCAGATGCGTCATTTGAAAAGCCCATTTCTAACAATGCGATAAGCGTTTGAACCCGCACTTCGAAATCAGCCTCTAAAAGAGCTTGCTTTTCGGCAAGATCAAATGGCAGCAAACCAGATAGTAGATTGACAAGATCTGATACCTGCAACTGCTCGATATCTTCGTAATCAACTTCAATATTGTTATCTTCTACATAGTTTCGCAAATGCTGAAGCAATTCAGCTTTCGCTTCAGGCATCTCAAATTCTTTGGCTTCGATATCCGCCATGAAAGGCATAATCTTTGCGACACGATAAGGTGTTTTCGCGCTCAACTCTTCTTTTAATCTAAAGCGGCAGACCCCACCTAGCGATACCAGATATCTACCATCACCTGATTCAGCGATTGAGATAATACGCCCAAGTGTCCCCACGCTGCACAAATCCTCAACCGGTGTATTCGCTTTGTTTAAAAAATTCGGTTGCACCATTGCAACGATGCGATCATTAGCCATTGCATCATCGAAAAGCTCTAAATAACGCGGTTCAAATATATTGAGCGGCATAATACTACCAGGCAACAATAATGCACCTGACAACGGAAATAACCTCGCCTCTTTCGGCAGGTCATTTTCCTTCAAATAGTGCATATTTCCAACTTGCATATCTTACGCCTTTCGTACGAACAGCCATAAAGTATGATAGGCCGTTACGAAGGTAACACAATATGCGTCACCTTATTATTTTACGAAAACAATATAGACGAGAGCTTGCGACGACCCGCAGAACTTGCTGGATCCGCTGGACCCCATGCCTCAAAGAAATCCAACAGCATTTTTCGAGCACCGTCTTCTTGCCATTCACGGTCTTTGCGCATGATTGTAATCAATGCATCAACCGCTTCATCGCGCTGTCCTTGAGCTGCAAAAATCTTTGCTAAATCTGCGCGCGCTTCGTGATCATTTTCATCACTATCTATACGTGCCTGCAATTCGTTTGGATCGCCAAGTTTGGCAACTTCCTGTGCCATTTCCACGCGCTTGATCGCACCTGAAATTTCAACCGAGGCTTTATCGTCTTCAGGTAATTTTTCCAACAGCGCTGCGGCTTGATCTACCCTGCCGGTTTTCAGCATACAATCGACAATACCTGCAACAGCGCGTTTGTTGCCCTGATCATGTTGCATAACCATCGAATAGGCCTGTGCTGCTTGCTCAAAGTCACCTTGCTCGAGCGCTGCATCACCGGCATCAAGCACCTGATCAATCTGCTCTTGTCGATCTCCACCTTGCGGAGATGCAGCCGATACTTTGGCTATAAACTCTTTGATCTGGGCCTCAGGTTGCACACCCATAAAACCATCGACCGGCTGACCGTTGGAAAATGCGACAACCGCCGGGATAGATTTAACTCCCATTTGATTAGCAATATCAGGATATTTCTCAATGTCCATTTTAACCAGCTTAACCGCGCCGCCAGCTTCTTGAACCGCTTTCTCAATAATGGGTGTGAGCTGCTTACATGGTCCGCACCATGGCGCCCAAAAATCAACGATCACCGGCTGCTGCTCAGATTGATCAATCACATCCACTTTAAAATCATTCAGTGTTGTATCTTTAATCAACGCGCCGCCGCTTGCACTACCCGCATTACCAACCCCAGGTGCAGCAGCTGACGTGTTCATTGACGTGGTGCCATATGATGCAGATCCCTGATATTGCGCGCCAGAACCATAAGCGTAAGGGTTATCATCATCAGTCATTTTAAAATCCCATCCAATTGCGGCATAGTGCTTTCACCAATTCAATAAATCTCATTGATTGGTCTTCTTTTATAGATTTATTGCGAAACTTTTATAATTAAAGGGTCGTGGCCAAAATGTTTCGCAAATTTTATCAAATCATCGCGTGAAATAGACGTTGTCGCGTCATTTAAAAGCGGATGACAATTGATGATATCATTTTCCAATAATGGCGCATCAATAACCATCGTGACATTTGCTTGTGTATCATTGATCACAGATAGCGCTGTGACCGAACCGGGAGCGACACCCAAATACTCCATCAATTTATCGGGCTTACCAAAGGACACACGCCCCTTCGCACCAATTATTGTATGGATAACCTTCAAATCAACAACGGCATTTTCTTCCAAGGTGACCAAGAAGTAATTGCTCTTTTTGTCCTTTAGAAAAAGGTTCTTTGTATGACCACCTGGGATATCGTCGCGCAACGATGTAGACTCTTCAACGGTAAAGACCGGCTCATGATCAAAATTCTTATATTCAATTTCCAATGCGTCCAACGCATCAAACAAATCTTGCTTTGACTTTACTTCGGTCAATATTCCATCTCACTTCAATATTCACATATGTGACTTATCAATGATCGCACCTTGATGTGCAATCACTTTCATTGCCATATTATGTCCAGCTAGCATGGAAGGTTCAATCGCAGCTCCTGCAAGAAAACTTGCAAAAAACCCGCCATTAAAACTATCCCCAGCCGCGGTGGTATCTACCACACTACTGGCCGGAGGAAAATCAATATCTGGATTTAGAAGTTGACCATCGATTAAAGCGATTGGTCCGCGCTCACCGCGTTTAATCACAACATCTTTAATATGATAGGACTGAAATCTTTCAATCAGCGCATTCTCATCTACATCCTCGAACAATTCCATTTCATCATCAATCGATGGAACCGCAATATCGGTCAATCGCCAAGCTTGCTCAACGGTTTGCAAAGCGTGTTCGCGACTTGGCCAAAGACGTGGACGATAATTGGAATCAAAGGCAACTTTACCACCACCAGCACGGAAGCCTTCTAACCATTTAAACAACGCTTCCACTACTTCTTGTGGCAAAATAGCCAAAGTAATTGCGCTGAAATAAATCACATCCATATCGCTAAGAGGCGAAAAATCGATTGTACCTTGTTGGTTTTTAAAAAGCGTCCGCGCGGCAGAATTTTCCCGCCAATAAGTAAATGTTCGGTCGCCCTCTTCATTTTTTGAAATCGAATAGATCCCTGGCAGCAAACTATCATGCCGCAAAATCGTGGCGCAATCGACATCCTCAGCTTTGATATAGTTGAGCATCCAGTCCGAAAACTGATCTTGCCCCAATACGCTGGTGAAATAAACATCGCCGGCGGCTTGAAGATTACGCTTTAAATAGATGGCGGTGTTGAGCGTATCTCCTGCATATCCCACCGCAGCATTTCTGCCCGATGGATCAACGGATAACTCAATCATTGCTTCGCCTACACATGCAATTTTCATAATTACTCTTTCAGGTATGTCTTATATATTTATGTCCATTAACTGCGAGCATGCTCTGCAATTAACGCTAATTCATCAGCTAATAGATGACGCAGATTCAGCGCCACCAGTCGCTGCCATTCATCGCTGTTTAACAATTCCACAGGCACGAAATCTGATAACCCGTTTAATCGTTTTTGTATCTCCTCAGCGTTCTGCGCCACGCCATTTAGTGCATCTGCAATCTCTGTCTCTCGCGGATCACGCAGCGGATATGCCGCAATGTTTTTCACCGAGTGACCGTTGATCCCAATATAGCAATATTGCATCCAAGCGGCGGTGGCCAATGCAAAGCTATCAAGCGCTTGGTTTTCATTTAGCGCATCCACAGCGGGGGCAAATATTCGTTGCGGCAGTTTTTGCGTTCCATCCATCGCAATCTGATATGTCTCATGCGCGATATTACGATTTTCAAAACGCTGCGTAAGCTCATCCGCGTATTGAGAGAAATCCACCCCTTCAAGCGGCGAGAGGGTGTTTGCTGCGGCACCAAAATGTCGTTTTACCAATTGGCTAATATCGGCATTTGCCATCGCATCACGAACATATTTGCAATCATGAAGATGACCTAAATACGCAATGAGAGAATGTGCACCATTTAACATACGAAGCTTCATATGTTCATAAGGCGCGACATCATCGACAATAAGCGCACCTACTTTTTCCCAACAAGGGCGCGGGCCGCAAAATTTATCTTCGATCACCCATTGCGTGAAGGGTTCAGTTTCGATCGCTAAATTGTCCGCAACACCTAAAATATCGGCGACATTATCATACAAATCTTGAGTTGCTGCAGGCGTTATCCGGTCCACCATCGTGTTTGGAAAACAGCCAAGCGAGGAAATCCATTCCGCTAATTTCTCATCTGTTTGGTTTGCAAAATCTAAAACGCCACTGCGCACTAAATCACCATTATTTGGAAGATTATCGCAACACAGAACCGTAAATGGCGAAAGGCCTGATTTCATCCGCAGCGACAAACCTTTAACGATCATGCCAATCACGCCAATTGGCTTGTCAGGATTTACAAGGTCATGCGCAATGTCTGAATGATTAAGGTCAACTTTGCCAGAAAGGCGATCAATCCCATAAGCCTTTTCTGTAACCGTCAAACTCAAAACATGCGTATTTGGTGAAGCCAGTGTTTCAAATAAATTCTCCGTTGAACGCACCGCAGCCTCTGAACCCGCGATCGAGCCAATAACATTAAGATGGTTTTGCCCATCGTTGGATTTGATCAAAAGCGAATATCGCCCATCCTGTGCATTTAGATCATCAACGGTTTTTGTGCTTCTTAAACTCACCGCCAAAATGCGCCAATCACCACCGAACTCTGACAAAACTTTATCAGTATAATAAGCTTGATGCGCACGATGAAATGCACCAGGGCCGAAATGCACGATACCTATGCCGTGCTCTTCAGGTTGATAGCTTGGAGAGGCCACATGCGCAGGCACGTTATCTGGTGCAGTGTAATGTCGATCTAATAAGTTCATGATACCGGATTTTCAGATGTAAATTTATCCATATCGACAAAGATCATTTCGATATGATCACTGATTAATTGAGACGCCAATTCAACATCTTTTTGCTCAAGCGCTTTTAAGATTTTCAAATGTTCTTCAAAGGCCTGATCCATCCGATTAGGCAAATTACTGGTGATGCGAATTCGCGCACGATCGATATGCGCTTTAACCGATTGCGCCAAACGCCAAGCAGAAGGAATGCCCGCAAGTTCAGCCAACATGTGATGAAACATCTCATCCTGTTTGAAAAATTCTATGTGATCACCTTGCGACACGGCGACCTGCTGCAAAGCGATATTGGCAGAAAACCGGTCGGGATTAACGTCATTATCGCAAATTAAGCGAACCACCTCGCGCTCGAGCGCGCGGCGAATAATAATGCCCTCATTAATCCGCTCATTATCAATCGTTGAAACCACGGAGCCAACTTTGGGCTGGGTGATCACCAACCCATCGCGCATCAGCCTTTGATAGGCTTCACGAACCGGCGTGCGACTAACCCCAAGCCATTCGCCAATATCCTGTTCGTTAATTTGCGTACCCGGTTTAAGTCGGTCCAAAATAATGTAAAGTCGCAGGAGTTGGTAAACCTGATCGCCAATGGCGCGCGAACGATCAATCTGAGCTTCTCCAAACAAGCTCGAAAGGTCAGTCTTTTCGTCAGACTTTTTAGGGCGCGGCATTTAAAAACTCACATTAAGGGTTAATCTGCATCAATTCGCAGGCATGATGTATTCATATATACTAGTTTTGAATAAAGATGCAAATTCGAACATCACTCCTATTGGCATTAGCTGCGTAATATTACCTTTTAAAAACTAAGGTTAAACTGGAAAGACATAGGAATGAGATTGGATCAGCACAGGTTCAATCGGGGTTAAAATTCACCAAATTCGGAAATCTGCATTTTCCGTGAAATTCTTGTCATTTTGTTGTTGCAATTCATTTCATCTTGCGTCATATAGCGCAGGTCTTCACTGACAGTCATATTCATAACACCTCAGAATATGATGATGAGCGGGCGTAGCTCAGGGGTAGAGCATAACCTTGCCAAGGTTAGGGTCGGGCGTTC
>JAHDEP010000407.1 GCA_020628775.1 Rhizobiaceae bacterium
GATTAGTTGGTAAGATCGGTTGCGGTCTCGACTAAACTGTGGTTTTAACGGACACGGGTATATTAAGATTCTGCGCCTTAAGGGCGCTAAAACGTTTTGCGAGGGAGATCCAACGTGAAAAAATTGGCTCACGCGGCTTTAATGCTATCAGGCCTGCTGCTTTCGATTAAGGGTGCATTTGCTGCCCAACCTGTTGATTGGCAACTAGGTTTGCAGCCTGCTGCGACTGACATGATGCGTCAAATCAGAGAATTTGAACATTATACAATGTGGTTCATTGTCCCGATCACATTGTTTGTTTTGGCTTTGCTTATTTATGTAGGCGTAAAATTCAGAGCATCAGCTAATCCAACACCGTCAAAAACAACACACAATACAAGCATTGAAGTTGTTTGGACTTTGGGTCCTATTTTGATTTTGCTAGCGATTGCGGTTCCTTCATTCAACATTCTAACGCAACAGCTTGCTCCTGAAGAAGAGCCTCAGCTTACTATTAAAGCGACAGGCTATCAGTGGTACTGGGGTTATGAGTATCAGACCGAAGGCGAAGTTTCTTTCGATTCATTGATGCTTCAAGAAGATGATCGTTCAACATACGGCAAAGAAAATGTGGCTGAATATCCACGTTTGCTTGCTGTTGATAATGACATCGTTGTTCCAGTTGACACTATGGTGCGTCTAACAGTGACTGCAGCTGACGTGATCCACGCTTTTGCGATGCCAGCATTTGGTATCAAAATCGATGCGATCCCAGGTCGTTTGAACGAAACTTGGTTTAAGGCTGAAAAAGAAGGTCTTTACTACGGTCAGTGTTCAGAACTTTGCGGAAAAGACCACGCCTACATGCCAATTGGTATCCGCGTTGTGTCTAACGAACAATATAATACTTGGTTGGCAGCAGCGGCTGACGATCTTGAAAGTGCTAACGAAGCTTTGATGGCATCGGTTGCAACTGGCGAAAAAGCCGTTCAACTCGCTGCATCTGAAGCTCAATAAGATAGAGGTCGATAATTATGACTGATGCAGCTGCTTCACATGATGACCACGGTGTACCACAGGGTTTTGTACGTCGTTGGCTTTATTCAACAAACCATAAAGATATCGGTACGCTATATCTGATCTTCGCGATCATCGCCGGTATCATCGGCTTTACGCTTTCTGTTGTCATGCGTATGGAATTGCAAGAGCCTGGTATTCAGATCTTCCACGGTCTTGCTTCAATGGTCTATGGCATCGATGGTGATGCTGCGATCGATGGCGGTAAGCACATGTATAATGTGTTCACCACAGCGCACGCTTTAATCATGATCTTCTTCATGGTGATGCCTGCTCTGATCGGTGGTTTTGCCAACTGGATGGTTCCGATCATGATCGGTGCGCCTGA
>JAHDEP010000408.1 GCA_020628775.1 Rhizobiaceae bacterium
GCGATATTTAATTGATTTTCGTTTGATGTTGACCCCTCAGACATTCAAACGACCTCAATCAGGCGACCGACTCTTCTTCCCAGAGGCAGCCAATCGGGGTTGATTCGTTATGGGCAACCTCAGGAACGTATTTATAAAGCGTTGAGCAGTAAGGACAGACGATTTCTGTCTCATCACCCATTTCAAGATATTCATGAGGGTGATCAAATGGAGGTTTTGCACCAATACACATGAATTTTTTGGTGCCAATCTCAATTGAGGGATATCCGGCGGTGTTGTGGAAATAAGGCATTTTGTGACCAGCCATGATGTCGTGCTCCCGTATCTAAGCATATTCGTTAGACTTATCTTTAAACGCTCGTTTCGAAAATGTGTAGGCAAATATGTAGACACTCACACAAAAACTTGGCAAAGCTGCATCTTAAATAACGATTTATTTGAAAAGACGACGATCAAATGGTGGCACAACCTCTACAAATGCAGATGTTTAACTCAGGCGGAATTAATATCGCTTGGCTGGAAGCTGGCCCTTCAGATGGTGAAGTGGTCATGCTCATCCATGGTTTTGCATCATCTGCGCATGTGAATTGGGTATATACCGGTTGGGTGAAAACGCTAACTGAAGCGGGCTATCGCGTCATTGCGTTTGATCATCGTGGGCATGGTAAAAGCGATAAGCCACATGATAGCGCGGTTTATACCCCAGATCACATGGCCAATGATGCCATTAATCTGTTGAAACATCTGGATATCGATGAGGCTCACTTTTTAGGCTATTCAATGGGTGCACGCGTTTGTGCCTTTATCGCAAAGTCTGAACCGCAATATGTTAAAACCCTGACATTTGGTGGTTTGGGCATTGGCATGGTTGAAGGTGTGGGCGATTGGGATGTGATTGCCGATGCGCTTCTTGCACCTTCTTTAGATGATGTAACCGATGAACGAGGGCGCATGTTCCGCGCTTTTGCTGAGCAAACCAAGAGTGATCGATTTGCGCTTGCAGCTTGTATAAAGACCTCCAGAGTGCTCGTTACCGAAGATGAAGCCTCGCAAATGTCGATGCCGACATTGATTGTTGTGGGTACGAAAGACGATATTGCAGGGTCGCCTGATGAACTTGCAGCGCTTATGCCCAATGCAACATCTGTCTCAATTGATGGCAGGGATCATATGCTGGCTGTGGGCGATAAAACCTTTAAAAAATCGGTACTTGAGTTGTTGTCGCGCGAAGCCTAGCTGAGAAAATATTCATCATATTTTCGTCATTTCACCTCAAACACTTTAAAATTTACTCTTTTTGTCATATTTATAGACGAAGATGATTGCGGTTTCGCGATCGGATGTGGAGAAAGACTATGAATACATCAGTTGAATCACTTGATAA
>JAHDEP010000130.1 GCA_020628775.1 Rhizobiaceae bacterium
CTGGCTGCGAGATGATCTCTTCAATGCATTTGATATGTGGGTATATTGCACGTTCAGCCTTTGCCCCTATCCCTCTTCCAAGCGATCTGTCGCTGGCGCTGGCGTAACGCTTAGATCGGTAATCTCGCGATAAAGCTGAGTTGGCATTTCAAACTTTTCAGCCATCAAGGATGGCATGAGTTGCTCAGTATTGCGCGCTGAGATGATGGGTGATGGATTTGACTTATGCGCAGCAACCCAAGCAACCGCAAGTGTTGCAGGATTAACGCTTAACCCAGCTGCCATCAATGATAATTCAACAGCCGCTTCATGCATCCAAGATTGATCATAGCGGGCTTTATAACGCTCATCTTCGGTTAATCGACCCGATCCACCCGTTGCATATTTACCCGTTAATAGACCACCGCCAAGCGGTGAATACGGAATAACTTTGATGTCCTGATCGACACACACGGGCAAGATCTCGACTTCCACTTGACGTTTGACCAACGAATACATCGGTTGGACAACATCAATTCTCGTCGACATGGATTGGGCAATGTTATGGGCTTTCATAATTTGCCAAGCAGCATAATTGGAAACACCGATATATCTTATCGCGCCGGATGATTGCAGCTCTGCCAAAGTTTCAAATGTCTCTTCAAGTGGCGTATCATCGTCAAAGCGGTGCATATACAAAAGATCGACACTATCTTCATCAAGCTGCTTTTGACACGCGCTGAAATGCGCAAGAATATTTGCTTTGGACGCGCCGCCGACATATCCAACTTTCGTTGCGAGAAAAATATTGTCGCGATCTTGCTTGATAAACGTACCTAGGATCTTTTCAGACGCACCACCATTATAACCAACAGCTGTATCAAAGTGGTTGATCCCCTCTTCGCGCGCTGTTTCATACATCAACTTGCTTTGCTCTAAGTCGGCCTTACCGCCAAATTGCATGGTCCCGAAGGTCAAACGTGATAAAGGTGCGCCGCTACGCGTAAGCAATTGTGTCATAAATTTCTCCTGAAACGCGGCACATAACAAGCTTAGATGACAGTATCAAGACGATATAAGCAAGTGTATAAACACAGGTATTGCAGAATAATTTGTATGACTTTTATAATCGGTCAAAACTGGTATAAGCATCTGGTTATTCATCGAATCTGCGGGAGGACATCATGCTGAGATGGGGAATATTATCAACGGCTAAGATTGGCATTAAGGATGTCATTCCTGCGATCATGCGATCAAACAATTCGGTTGTGACGGCGATTGCTTCTCGCAATTTATCCCGTGCGGAAGAAGCGGCTGCACAATTTGGCATCCCACATGCTTATGGCACTTATGAAGAACTATTAGCATCGGATGAAATTGATGCAGTTTATATCCCGCTGATTACGTCTGAACATGCACATTGGTCAATTGAAGCGGCAAATGCTGGCAAACATGTCTTGTGCGAAAAGCCAATTTCGCTCAAGGCAGAAGAAATTCATGCCATCATTTTAGCCGCTGGGCGCAACAAAGTGACCGTTTCGGAAGCTGTAATGATCACCTATCACCCGCAATGGCTTAAAGTGCGTGAACTTTTGGCAAATGGCGCGGTCGGAACGCTCACCCATGTGCAAGGTTCTTTCTCATTTTTTAATGATGACGCGAACAATATGCGCAATATTCCGGAAAAAGGTGGCGGCGCATTGCTGGATATCGGCATTTATCCTGTTGCGGCAACCCGTTTTGCCACAGGCCTAGAGCCAACAAAAGTAATGTCAGATATCCGTTATGATCCGGAGTTTGGGACAGATACTCATTCGATCAACCGCATTTCTTTCGATGGTTTTGAGTTATCAATGTATGTTTCAACCAAGATGGCGCTTCGTCAGACCATTGCATTTCATGGTGACAAGGGTTGGATTGAATTATCTGCTCCGTTTAATGCCGGAAAATACGGTGATGATAGCGTCACGCTTCATAACGTTGATCATAGCGAAATCCAGACGTTCCGCTTTGCAGATATCAACCAGTATACTGAGCAGATTGAAGCATTTGCGCGACATATCAAAGGCGAAACTCAGCCTGAAGGAATTGAAATTCTTTCGCTGGAAAGTTCATTGGGCAATCAATGTGTAATCGATGCACTATTTGAAGCTGGCAAAACCGGCGGATGGGTGGATGTGCCAAAGGGTAAGAAGTCTTAGACTTCTTACCTCGTTACGCATTTTCATTGAAGAGCGAAGCCTATCGCTTAACAGCGCATATCGCCATCGATCATTTTGGAACTGTTGAACAGCAAACGAAGGTTTCTTTTGATAATGTTTTGCCAAAATAAATATGGCAGACTTTTGAAAAAGTCGGCGCGAGATCCAGCGCCTGCCCGTTTGAGCGTTTTCATTAAAACGGATGGTGTTGCTGGTTTAAAATAGCTTTTCGCGCGGATCGGCTCCCCTTTAATGAGCGAACGCAGCGCCGCGCGCGTTGCTTCCCCATTGTTCCATCCAGCGCGAAAAACTACACATCCATGTTTGTTGATAATGAATACGGCATTGGGCATTGAACCATAGGCTTTGTGCGCGCTGCCTTCGATATCATCCACGATAATTGTGCGCTTCTCACCATCATCATCGCGCAGTAATTGCGCACAGTTGAGTTTGTCATCAAGATCTTTGTGCATGGGGATGTCCTGCCCCGGATGCGCTTCTCGGACATATAAAATAGAGTTTGAAATTTGCGGAAATTCATCCTGTAAAGTCATCATGGTGTTGCGTCTTGCTTGAAACAATGGACAAGTAATCGAGCCAAGTTCCAACACAAGAAAATCACCCTCAAAATCAAGCAAATCCTTGGGGTTTCCGCTCGCATCCATCAGTTCAAAATCATAAGCTTTATCGCCAACTTGCGGACCATTTGAATTTTCAAAATCGTAATCATCAGCAGAAAAATTATCGTAATTATATGAACCCATTATTTTGCTCCTTTAGATTTGTCTTCCGTCTCTTTCGACAACAAATTATTTGTCATCTGGTTGAGAGTTTTGACAGTTGTTTCAATATCTTGCGGTGAAATACCGCTTGTTGCTGTAGCGATCATGGATTTCGCAATTGGCACCAATTCATCTTTGAGCGCCTGGCCTTTCTCGCTTGCTTTGATCAACACACGACGGCGATCTTTTTCATCATGTTCGCGGACCACAAATTGCTTTTTGACCATCTGATCGATCAGCCGTGTAATGGTGGTGCGATCTCGAAATGTTACGTCAGCGAGTGCGGTGGGTGTTTGCTCACCTTTGCTCCATAAGATGAGCAGAATGGCCCATTCTTCAGCACTGACAAAAAGCCCCTCCTCTTCAAAACCTTGCGATAAAGTTTTGCGTGTTAAAAAGCTTAGTCTATTGACCCAATGAAGGGGAATATTCTCATAATCAATCATAATATGTGTACTATACAACTATTGTATAATACATGTCAAATTGATCCCAACACACCTTGCGAGGTAGATCTCTCGCAGATATGCTCAGACATGTTTTGGGATTGGGGGAATCTATGGCGCCGCTCGACACAATTTTGATCTTGCTGACGGTGGTTGCAACAGCTGTTATGGCAGCTTCTGGCGCGCTACAAGGCGTCAGGCAAGGATTTGACCCCTTTGGCACCGCGGTGCTTGCGGTGACCACAGCTGTGGGCGGTGGAACGGTGCGGGATTTTCTAATCGGCGCAACACCTGTGTTTTGGATGGAGGATATGACATATCTCCTCACGGCAATACCTGTAAGCTTGGTAGCGCATTTCATCGGTCGACAGCTAAAAGAAGGCACAGGCAAACGCGATGCTTTGTTGCAGTATTTTGATGCAATTGGTTTGGCGCTGTTTACGTTAGTTGGCGTACAAGCGGGACTAGATGCACAATTGCCGTTCCTTGCTGCGATCATTTTAGGCTGTGTGACGGGTGTTGTCGGCGGCATGATCCGCGATGTTTTGTGTGGTCTAACGCCAACAGTATTAAAACAAGATCTATATGCTACGATCTCGCTGATCGGCGGATTGTTTTACATTCTACTGTTAAATTATGCACGACCAGAGCTGAGCTTGATAGCTGCATTTTTATTCATGGTCATCCTGCGTTTTTACGTCATTTGGCGACGCACACATAGCGCATAGTAAGGAAAATAAAATGTCAAACAAGAATTATGAGGATATGATGGCCGGGCGCGCGCATAGCGGCGGCGACGCTTATTTGTTCGAGCTCAAGCGCAAAGCAGCCGAAGCAAAAGCCAAACTTGATGCCATTCCTAATGATGATTTTAAAGCACGGATAGAAGCGAACGCGGATCTCTTCGCTGAGGGCAGTGGGCCGGCTATCGTTTTGTCTCCATTTAACATTCAATATGGCCGGCATGTAAAAATCGGCAAATGGACTTTCGTGAATTTTGGCGCAACCTTCCTAGATGGCAATATGATCACATTGGGTGACCATGTCGCTGTGGGGCCAAATGTGCAGTTTATCACTGATACCCATCCCCTAAGACCAGAAGATCGTTTCGGACCGCCAAAGGAAGGCAGCGAACTTCCCTTCAGCGTGGTCAATTATGCCCATCCGATCACCGTTGATGATTATGCTTGGATTGGCGCAGGCGCGATCATATTACCAGGAGTAACGATTGGCCGAGGCGCAGTTGTAGCAGCTGGTTCAGTCGTGACTAAAGATGTTGCACCAAGGATGATTGTGGCTGGCAACCCTGCCCGCGAAATCCGCTCCGTCGATGATGAGTGATGCAGTGTAGATGCTAATCAAAACACTTGGCTGAAATATTTAGATCTCCGCATTCCTCTAAAGGAATAGGTGCATCAGGTGATAATTGATCCACAATTGACCATCCATGCGCATGATTGATCAAGGCTGTGGGGTGAATTGCACGCGGTTCTGTAGAACGAGCTTGAATGCGCACAATATTTTTGCGGGTTATGGCATTTGAGATTGCCGCAATGCGTGGATCTGGCGGACTAGCTTTTTCTTCCTCAAAACGGATCTTGCTTTGCATATCCTGCACGATATGGCGGGATCTATCCGGTAGTGATTCCACCAATTTTCTACGCGCAGACCCACCAGCACTTTCAAGGCCGATCGCATCTAATTCAGGTGTTGGCTTGGCTAAGATCACCGCAAGCGCCCTCGCCTCATCAGTCGATAACCCGGTTAGACGCGTACGATAATTAAAACCAAGTTCGATCCCGCCTTGATTTCCCTGCAAAACCACTATCGGCAAACCAGCTTCTGTCATGGCGTCAACATCGCGCAAAATGGTTCGGCGTGTGACCTCTAACTCCTCGGCAAGTTCGAGCGAAGACATGCGCCCCCTATTTTGCAACAACAGCATGATTTGTAATAATCTGGCGGCACGCAAAATATCTAACCTCATTTCAAATATGACATAAGATGTCATATAAGGGTGTTTATATGGATAGGTCAATTGAACTTTAAAATCGAGGATTATCAGTGAAATACAACGAATTTAGCAGTATGATTGACGCAGACCCCAACACAATTTGGGAAATCTTGATAAACGCCAAGGAGCTTGTCGCAGGTGATCTTGGCGTGACCCGAATTGACGGTGACATTCGCCTAGGTAATAAGATCAAACTCTGGGCTGAAGTGGGCGGTGATCGCGCTTTTCCAATCAAAATTATCGAGATGGATTACAATCGCAAAATGGTTTGGCAAGGTGGGATGCCTCTTGGCCTGTTCAAAGGAACGCGGGTTTTCAGCCTCACTGAAGATGGCAATGGCACGATATTTAAGCTGCGCGAGGATTATACCGGTCCGATGGTGCCGCTCATTTGGAAATCAATGCCAGATATGGCGCCCTCATTTGAGAAATTTGTGCTTGGGGTCAAACGTTTGGCGGAGGCGAAGTCATCATGAATATGATTACCTATGGCACCGGCGAAGTAGATGATCCTTGGATTTTAAAAACCCCGCCGCTTAGCTCAGAATATCAGGCATGGAAGGGTATGACGAAAGATACACCCGCACTTGTTGTTCAGGTGGGTAAAACACAGTTATCGTATCAATTACGCGCCATTGAAGATCTACATCAGATGTTGCTAGCTCATGGCGACTGGATGCTGCTCGGCAATGCCGATGAAGGAAAACCAGTTAAAGACAACACTGTTGAAGCCTGGGCGCGCTCAGATACCAATCCTGTTGGCGGTTATTACGGGCTTCGCAAAGGCTATCGCGGGCGATTTGCCAATTATGTTCCTCCTGTTTTGGAGCTATTAGGCCTTGTCGAACTTGAACATAACGCGCGCAATAACCGGGTGCGGGCTATAATCCAAACCTAAAGCTTACAAACGCGTATGGGGTTGCCATAACCGTCGGTTTTATTTTAGCCTTCCAGTGTATTCTGGGGGATATTTTTATGGCGACTTTCTACTCGTTCGGTTTTGTAAGAAAACTTGCAGCTATTGTTTTGCTTCTTTTCGCGGTTACCGTTGGTTTTGGCCAACCCGCCAATGCTGCCGAAATCTCAGCTCCCAATAGCCAATATTGCAAGGTCAAACTGGATGGTGCAATTAGCCCCGGGGATACCGACAAACTAAAAAAGTATGTCACTGACAACAAAATCGTTGATCCAGAACAATATGAGATTGGTTACGCACTTTGCCTCAACAGTCCTGGAGGCTCCCTCAACGAAGCTTTGAAACTGGCAAAATACTTTCAGAAGGAAGTTGTCACCACCGTTATTGATCAAAATGATGCCTGTTTATCCGCATGCTCAATTGCCTTTATGTTCGGTACCGAAGCTGCGGGTGATTATATCGGTTCGAAACGCGCCATGCATTATACTGCACGCCTTGGGTTTCATCGTCCATCGCTGAGCATTCCCGATCGACAAGACTATACTGATGAGCAGATTGATAAAGCGCTTAAAGTCGTGCTCGACAGTGTTGTGAACCTCCTTGTGGAGGCCAACAAGGTGTTTTTCGGGCATTCCCAACCCATTATGACTTCTGATCTAATCGAGAAAATGTTTGATCATGAAGGTGATGATTTTTATGAAATTACGACAGTCGACCAAGTTGGCCGCTGGAATATTGACGTACTTGGGTGGCGTCCACCTGAGCGCATGGAACTACATCATGCGCATAATGCCTGTATGAATATTTTGAGCTGGCCTGTGGGGTTAGCATCTAATTATCAGCCGCTTAATTTTCGCATGAGCTCTGAGATCACAGATTTTAAGTCATTTCAATATAATGGTGACGCTTCGACCGGTTATAAAACAGCGAATGCTGACGGACAGCCAGCCAGGATTGCACTGAGCGTACCCTCGCCCGCTGGCGATGATAATGGAGGTGGACAGTGTATTTTCTCACGTGAGATTTCGACGCCTTCCGCAGAGGAAAGCGTTGGCCCTGTTGCGCTTGTGAATTCTGGCATTCAGGGATGCGGTTCAGATTTATCGACATCTGTTAAATTTGGAGAGGGTCAATGCAGCCCCTATACCTTTGAGAGCAGTCCATATGGGCGAGATTTTTTCTTCGACCAATTCCTGAGCGCCATAGCCATGGCCAATCCAAAAGCTGGTTTAGCTGAACTGGCCTCACAACGCGCTTTTGATGAACCAATCTACATGACTGACTGTTTTGTTTTGCGAAATCGATCTGAGCTGGAAAGAAATAAGTGCTCTGCCACGGTGTACAAAAAAGGCAATGACGAGCAAGCGGAATACTTCAAAACATTTACATGGCCATCAGGCAACAAAACGATTATCGCGCACGACCGCACAGGGGTGAAGATCAACGGAAAACGCGGTATTCCGCGTGATCGCGGAGAATTGGGCCAGTTTGTTGAATGCGTGACTAATTCTGCATCAGGCAATGAGTTCTGCCATGGGGTACGACAAAACTAGCGTTGAGCAAAAAGTTATTCCAACTGCTCCTTAATCCCGATCATTGTGCCTGAATTTGGGAAATATTCGCCCGGCAAATTAAAGAAACTGCAGGTATTATTGCGTTGATCAAATTGATAAGCATGGCACTGGCTATCATTCCAACAATTGTTTTCGCAGATTTGCGAATTGTTGGCACCAAAACTCACAATTGGTGAATTGGGCGCCGGGAAATTTCGCTCATCGCGACGTTTAAAGGTGAATTGCGATTGTGAAAACTGCACACCATTTTGCGCAATATCGCCGCGCATGATTGTGTCGGTTTTAGGTTGCTGCAACAACAAACGCCAACTGTTATTGATGTCTTTTAAGATGCAGATACTGTTCCAACGGTCATAGGTCGCAGCCGAACATGCGCCATCGTTTTGGCAGATATTAATACAGTCTTGATATGAGATATCGCGCTGCACATAAAGATCCCCACCCTTTAGATCAAACCCATTATACGTTGTCCATTGTGGCGAATTTTGCGAATTGCCTTGCTGCGGACTACTTTGAGCCTCAAGGCGTTTATAATAGGCGTTTTGGCGCGCTAAAATATCTTTTGCCGGGCGTACATATTGGGCCAGTTCCGCAATCTTAGTATCTGGATTAAACATTGATAAAAGTGAGTTAAA
>JAHDEP010000131.1 GCA_020628775.1 Rhizobiaceae bacterium
TCGAACCAATTAAACGCATTTCGCGCTTATGAAATTCAGGATCACTAAAAGTGATGTCCTCTTTTACAACGCTCACCAAAATGTATGAACCACCATGCGCAACAGCCGCAAAGCCTGTTTCAATCGCACCCTTGTGACCACTTGCATCAAACACAGCGTCAAATCCATCACCATTCGTACCAGAAAGCGCTTCATCAATGCTGAGATAGCCTTGTTCAAAACCAAACGATTTCATCGCCATATCTAAACGCGTTGCATCCAAATCAAGCAATGACACACGGGCACCTTTTAGCTGCGCAAACAATGCCACACCAATACCAATGGGCCCGACCCCGGTTACCAATACATGATCATCTTGCATGATATCTGAGCGTTGAACTGCATGTGCACCAATAGCCAAAAACTCAACCATTGCCGCCTGATGAGACGTTAACCCATCTGCTAGGATAAGGTTTTGTGATGGCACAGCCAGTTGCGGGGTTAATCCACCATCCCTGTGCACACCAAGAACTTCAATATCAGTACAACAATTGGGTTTATTACGCTTACATGCCCGGCATTTCCCACATGAAAGATAGGGGTTGATAACAACCAAATCACCGACCGACCAACCTTCAGCTTGTTTAGCAACACGGCCACTTAGCTCATGCCCGATCACGCGAGGATATTGAAGATAAGGATGTTTACCTTCTAAAATATGGTAGTCCGTACCGCATAGCCCAACGGCACAAATGTCAATTAAAACCCAACCTTCGGGAACTTCATCAACTGCAGCACGTTCTTCAAATGCAAATTTGCCTGGTTCAAGAACCACGCCTGTTAATCCATCGTAACCGCTCATTGATCGCCCCCGCGAGGCCTCCATCCTTCCGGTAAAGTCCCCTTAATAATCAAACTCAATATGTCATCCTTATTAACATCATTAATTCGGAAAGCTCCAACATTTTTTCCCTTGTTCATAACCATCACACGGTCACAAAGTTCAAAAACATCATGCATATCATGACTGATTAAGAAGATACCGATGCCCTCACTCTTTAACCTCAAAATAAGATCAGACACCATGGCGGTTTCAGAAGGACCAAGCGCTGCCGTTGGCTCATCCATGATTAAAACTTTTGCTTGGAAATAAATCGCTCTTGCGATTGCGATAACTTGGCGCTGACCACCGGAGAGCCGTGAGACCGGATCGCGTAGGTTTTTGAAGTTCGGATTTAGCTGGCGCAATGCTTCGGTCGCTTCCGTCAACATGCGCGGTTCGTCCAAATTGCCAAACCGAGTTTTCAACTCTCGCCCCATAAACAAGTTCGCAGGCGCATCCAAATGATTAGCCAATGCAAGCGTTTGGTAAATCGTCTCAATTCCATAACTGCGAGCATCTTGTGGGGAATTAAGAGTTGCAGGACTGTCGTTCACAAGGATCTCTCCACTTGTCTGCGACATTGCCCCTGATAAAATTCTCATAAGACAGGATTTGCCTGCACCATTGTGCCCTAACACACCCACAACTTCGCCAGGATACAAGTCGACAGAGACACCCTCTACCGCATGTATGCCGCCAAATTGCTTATGAATATCCACCATCTTTACCAGTGGCGTATCGGATGTTGAGGCATTCAACATTACAAAATCCTGATTTCTATTACCTATATTGTGGTCAGCGGCGAAAAACCGCTGACCGAGTTTTGATAGAGCGCGGTTCTAGTAAAGAACGTTTTGCGCAACTGGTGTATCGATGTTTTCTTTAGTGACCATGACGACACCTGTATCGATGAAGTCAGTAACTTCTTTGCCAGCGAGAATGTCTGCAACTGCGTTCACACCAAGCTCACCCATCTGGAATGAACCTTGTACAGCTGTCGCAAGCAATGTGCCGCTCTTGACCATATCTTGAAGATCAGAATTGCCATCAAAGCCAATTGCAGTGATCTGGCCAGCTTTACCAGCCTGTTCGATTGCTCGGCCCATGCCAATTGCTGTTGGCTCGTTTGCACCGAAGATACCAACAAGCTCATTCGCAGCTAGAATATCTGTTGTTTGGTTGAGCGCTGTTGCCATTTGCGATTGCGAATAAAATGGACCAACGATCTCAGCTTTTGAATTTGCCTTCATGTGCTCAACAAAGCAGCCAACACGACCAATTTCTGAACCCACGCCAGCAACATATGACATCACAGCCACTTTACCGGTCATGCCTGCATTATCGATCATAAGCTGTGCTGCTTGCTTGCCAGCTGCGCAATTGTCAGTCGACAAGAACGCTTGATAATATTGCTCATTACCTTCAGCCAACGCGCTATCGATAATCGCAACTGGAATGCCTGATTCAAAAGCACGTTTTACTACAGGTGCAAGCGCTTCTGGATCAGATGGTGCAAGCACAATACCTGCAACACTGCGGTTAATTGCATTTTCTACAAGAGCAACTTGGTCAGCAATTGCAGATTCAGCCGCCGGACCATTAAATGTCATTGTGTGCTCTGAATGATTTGCGATAGCAGCCGTCGCGCCTTTGTTCACATTCTGCCAAAAGCTTGAGTTGGTTGTTTTCACAATCACGGCAATTTCGCCAGCCAAACTTGTTGAGGCTGTCATTGCAAACACGCTCGTTGCAAGTAGTGCAGTCATTAATTTCTTCATGGTTTCCTCCCTTTTGAAGATGTTAGGTGATCAATTTCGATTTCTGATTTGATCGATGTAGACGGCGCCGATAACAACGACCCCGATAATAATCATTTGGATAAATGCAGACGTGCCCGCCATGTTGAGGCCGTTGCGCAAAACGCCGATGATAAAGGCGCCGATCATACTACCGGAGATGCTACCAACGCCGCCCATCAAAGACGCGCCCCCGATGACCGATGCAGCGATTGCATCTAGCTCATACATCACGCCTTCATTTGGTTGCACGGTCACCAAACGTGACATGAGCACCATTCCCGCAAGTCCTGCTAGTCCACCCGAAGCCGTATAAGCCCAGATCTTTGTACGATCGACATTCACCCCGGATAAACGCGCAGCTTCTTCGCTTGAACCAACGGAAAAAATATGCCGACCGATTTGTCTTTTCTTCAGTAAAAATGCACCAAGCAACGCCATGATCAGCAGCAAAACCGCAGGATAAGGAATGCCCGGGAAAACAACTTTTGGGAATCCATTTGCTTGCATCTCAACAACACGGAAAAAAGACCCATTGCCCAATGTTCCAAATGCTTCGCCAAGCCGACTAATCGGCGCAGCACCAGTTAATTGAAGTGCAATGCCGCGGGCAACCAGCATCATTCCCAATGTTGTCACAAAGGGCGTAATACGCATCTTGGTCACAACAAGCCCGTTCACAAATCCGCAAATCGCCCCAGCAAATGTTCCAAGCACCATTGCAGGGAAAACCGGCAGCCCCGCCTTGATTAAAAGTCCCGCAACCACACCTGCAAGTGCGAGAACCGAACCCACACTTAGATCAATTCCGCCGGTGATAATCACCATGGTCATACCAATCGCGAGCAATCCGATAACCGATGTCTGCAATAAAACGGTCAAACCGTTATTAACTGAAAAGAACGCGGAGCTCGTGAACGAAAACACGACGATCAACAACGCCAATGTCAGAAGGGCAGAAAGCTTATGCAAACTCGAACCAGTCGGCAAAAACTTCAATCGCGATTTTTGTGCGTCGTCTGACATTTGAATTGCTCATCCTCCTCAAGCAAACTGTCTTTTATTATTATGAACAATATATTTTGATGACAATCAGTCAACTGTTTTTAATTTTTTTGGACAATTTTAAAAAAACCAGTTAGTTTGACGCCATGGAATTTGGGGGATAATTTAGAGTAATGGCACGCACAAATACCCGCCTTGTAGAAGCGCATAACACCCTGCTGAAAACATTGGACACAATGGAGATCGGCGACGCGCTTGCATCAGACAGCGCACTTGCGCGCGAGCTGAATGTGAGCCGTACTGTCGTGCGCGCAGCGCTCCACGCCATGAAAGAAAGATCGATCATCGAAAAACAAGATCGAAGCAATGTCATCAAGCGCAAATCAATTCCAGAAGACTTCATGGAAGGCCCTCCGGTTCTGCTCGGGATAGATCAACTTGAAAAGAGTTTTCTTGAATGGGTGTTGCGCATGGATGTGCCCGCAGGAACAGCGCTCAACGTGACGCAATTAGCTAAGGATTTTCAAGTTGCCACGCATACCTTACAGGAGTTTTTATCCTCATTAAGTCGCTATGGCATCGTCACCAGACGCGCAAAAGGTGGCTGGCAATTAGAAGGCTTTACCAATGACTTTGCGCTCGAATTATCTGACTTTAGAGCGGTGCTGGAAATGAATGCGATTGCGCATCTTGTCAAACTCCCACCCTCACATGAGGTTTGGGCGCGGCTTGATCAACTCGAAGCAGAGCACATCTCACTATTGGAACGCATTGACGAAGATTACCATGATTTTTCCAGCTTGGATGAAGCGTTTCACACATGCATAAATTCAGTTGTGACCAACCGATTTGTCACCGAGTTTCAGAAGATTATTTCGCTGATTTTCCACTATCATTTCCAATGGAACAAATCTGACGAACGCGCTCGAAATGAAGCTGCCATTCACGAACATCTGATTTATATTGAAGCGCTACGTAGCCGCGATCAAGAAAACGCAATGAAAGCAGCCCGGCAACACCTTGCGACTTCAAAACAAACTTTGAACAATTCGCTCAACGAGCATTCAAGAGCAACATAATCACCTTTGTTAGCGGCTTAAAAACTGTACGGCATCCGGTGATAGTTCAAGTAAAGCTGCATCTAAGTTTCGTTGCAGTGAGCTAACTTTGCCTGTACCCAACAAAACCGAACATGCAGCCGGGTGACGTAGTCCAAACTGCAGTGCAGCCTCTGGTAAAGTGAGACCAACTTTTAATGCCTCCTCTTCAAGCGCCCTAACTTGCTCTAAAATATGCTCCGTTGCTGGAGCATAATCAAACCACGCGCCAGGTTTTGGCCCCGTTGCCAAGATACCTGAATTAAAAATACCGCCCAAAACAAGATTAGTTTCTTGTTGAGCACATGCATCAAGCAAGCCCTCTTCCGCTTCACGATCAAGCAATGTCAGCCTGCCCGCAAGTAAGATGGTATCAAGACGTTCGTGCATCATTATATCAAGGCACACTTTGGTCTCGTTAACCCCAAGCCCATAAGCGCCAATCCGGCCAGAACTTTTCAAATCATGCAGGGCTTTAAACCCCGACCCCAAAAGCTCATCCATATATTTTGCGCCTTTGACAACACCATGCGTGTAGTCACCAATATCATGAATAAACAGAATATCGACATGCGATGTGCCCAGCAGTTCACAGCTATGTTCAAAGCTCTCCATGATGCCATCTGCAGTATAATCATAGCGCACATCGTTTGGAAGTGGTTTGATAAATCCATCAGCTTCTTCAAGTTCCGCACCGGGTGATAAAACCCGCCCAACTTTGGTCGATAGAACAAAATCGTCTCTATTTTTACCTTTTAGATATGCGCCCAGCCGGCTCTCAGAAAGTCCTCTGCCGTAATGCGGAGCCGTGTCAAAATATCGAATGCCTGCATTCCAGGCATGATCTAAAACAGCGTTGACTGATTGATCATCAACAACGCGCCCCATATTTCCGATACTCGAACACCCAAAAGACAAGGACGTTACAAAAACATCGGTTGTTCCAACTCGGTTCTTCTGCAATTTTGTCATATGCTCCCCCCATATTTGACGACAATCTCAGATAACACTGGTTTCGCTTTGGTATCGCCCTGCTCTTTTGCAAAAGCCAGCATGGCACCAATGCGACGTTCGACTTTCTGCGCATGATTTTGCGCAATATCCGCGATGCGATGATCTAAAAACGGATTGGCAAAGCGCTCAAATGTGGCTTTGACATATTCATCGAATTCGGCTCCCAATCCCGCTTTAACAAAAGCAGGCTTGACCTCATCATCAAGCACATCTTCGAGCGCTTTCAACTCGGTTTCATCATTCATCAAATGGCGTACCAAAACATCATCTGAACCGTTGGAACGCAACCAGCGTTCGGCAAAAAAACTATGACCCAAATTTAGGACAAACAGTTTAAGAGCTTCAATTTCTTTCAATGAAGGAACGATCTTAACAGATGGATGCGCAACAGGCGCGATTAATCCAGTTTGTTCTTCAATGGCCCAAAGCGCATAGGGTTCAGCAACTGCACCTGCAGGTTCCAAAGGTTGGGAGACAATGCGGTCCACCAGAGAATTGACCCAAGTCACACTCTCTTCAAGATAGGTTTGAAATTCATCACTGTCATTTAAGGCGAGCGCCTTCACTCGTTCTTTTAAAACCATTCCATTATCAACAATCAGCTCCATTGGCATGATCTGGATTGGCGCTGCATTATGGGCAAAACGCGATCTTAAAAGCTGCAGCAATTTTGCAGGATAAGACATCGCTTGATCAAAAACCTGCGCGTTATCACATGCTTGCGGCTCGTATCCAGTATCGCCCGTATTTGAAAGTACTATCTGCGTTTCATGGGTAAAAACCCGCGTGACTTCCTCCCACTGATTTACTGTCGAAAGACAACGCGCAACACTGTTCACGGTCATAGTTTTTTGAACGGTTTTGCCATCGATCAAACCTTCAACGCGCACAGGAAAAGGCTTAGCCAACGCATTTAAACGCGCTGTTCGGCTCGCATTACCCGAACTTTGAACAATTGTGATGGGTCCAACATTCTGACCCGCGTCTCTAGCCTCAGAAATAAAAAGATCCGCGTGCGCCTGCAAAAAGCGACTTGTGCCAAATTGAATAATTGGGGTCGTTACCACGCTCTTTTCCTTCCAAAAAATTCGAAAAACAAATGCTTTACGCAGTATGTTTTTAATAATATAAAACAGAAACTGCAAGTATTAGTTAATGAGGTAGCTATGCCCAGCACCATCCACATCGATGCCCATCAACATTTCTGGCACATTGCGCGTGGGGATTATGACTGGATGGATGATAGCGTTGCAGCTATCCGCCACGACATCATGCCAAATGATTTAAAACCTCACCTCAAAGCCCACGAGATCAATGGTACTGTGGTTGTACAAGCCGCGGCAACTGTTGCAGAAACCCGATTTATTCTCCAACTTGCAGATAATACCGATTTCATAAAAGGAGTTGTTGGTTGGGTAGATTTAGAAAACGCGGAAGCTGCAAACACGCTTGATCGATTAATGGTATCACCATATTTCAAGGGCATTCGCCCAATGCTGCAGGACATTGCGGATACCAACTGGATCTTGCAGCCGGCTATCATCGCTAACCTCAAAGAAGTTGCAAAACGCGGTCTGCGTCTTGATGCATTAATCACACCGCGCCATCTTGAAGTCATTTTGCAACTATCTGAAAAATTACCCCAGCTGCAGATCGTCGTAGATCACTGCGCCAAACCTGAATTTACCAAGGATAAAAATGCGCAGATCATTTGGTGCGAAGGCATGGCGAAGCTTGCTAAACAGCCAAATGTGATGTGCAAAATATCTGGTCTTGCCAATGAAGCCGGGCCAGATTGGAACTCCGATAAACTAAAACCTTACATCGATCATGTTATTGAAGCTTTTGGAACCAGTCGGCTCATGTGGGGGAGCGATTGGCCGGTGCTTAATCTTGTTGGAGATTACGCAAGATGGTGGGAAGTTTCTGCTGAGCTTTTAATAGACCTATCAGATCAAGAGCGCGCAGCAATTTATGGCGGCAACGCCATCAAATTTTACGGTCTACAGATCTAATCTATAAATAGGCTTTCATCCAATTTAGACTGTCAGATGTCAAACCAACGGGCTTATATTCAGCACCAATCGGCTTATCCCAGCCCATTTGTTCGATTGCTAGGAATATCTCTTTATAGTTTAAATCTCCATGATCGGGCGCACCACGATCGGGAACCGAAGCAAATTGAATATGACCAATGATCGGGAGTAAATCCTTTAATCTGGTACTTACATCTCCTTCTGTGCGCCCAACGTGATAGCAATCAAACATCAATTTCAAATTTGGTCGCCCCACATCCTCAATGATCTCAACGGCTTGTTCTGTCGTGTAAAGAAAATAACCCGGCGCATCATATTTATTAAGCGGTTCAATCAACATTGTGAGCTTGTGCTCACTACCGCGCTCGCAGGCATATTCTAAATTATCAATGAATGTGTGACGGCCATCACAAGTATCATTGAATCCAGCCATGACATGAATGTTTTGAGCACCAATCTTTAAAGCATATTCAATAGCCTGATCGATACTCGCCTTCGCATCAGCTTTCCGATCCGGCAACGCAGCTAATCCATTTTGACCTTCTTCACCACGAATTGTGTTGAGCCCAAGCATAGTAAGCCCAGTTTCTTTGAGCGCAGCATCCACAAGTTCGGGAGGAGTTTCATAAGGCCAATGACATTCAACGGCAGAAAATCCAGCAGATTTCGCAGCGTGAATTGCATCCGGCAGAGATTTTTCGGTCCACAGAAAACCCAAATTTGCAGAAAACTT
>JAHDEP010000132.1 GCA_020628775.1 Rhizobiaceae bacterium
CCAGATAAAGAAGGCATGGCGCGTCTTGGGTTAAATATGGAAACTGAGCTTGGATGTTTAATCGGTGAACCAGGTTTTGATCCTTATGAGCGTGATGATGGATTGCACCCAACACCGGGCTTGCGTCTTCGTGGCGGTAAGCTTCGATATAATGATTATCTCAATGAACATGGATATGAAGGGGAAAACCCCTGGAATGATTATGCAAACGCTGCTGAGGGGCCAAATGGCGAGATCTTATCAGGCTGGGAGCTTAAGCATTCGTCATTACCCGCACGCGTTAAAGAAGAGCATTCCGAAACAGCTTATATGACTAATCGTGCGATGGATTTCATTTCTGAGATGGGTGACAAACCTTGGCTCTGCCATTTAAGTTTCATCAAGCCACATTGGCCTTATATGGCACCAGCGCCTTATCATAACATGTATGGGCCAGACACATTCATTCCGGTCAAACGCCATGAAAGCGAAAAGAATACAAATAGCATCAATCCTGTAATGCAGGCCTTCCAATCTATGGAAGTGTCTGAAACTTTCTCGACGCCAGGTGTTCGCGAAACGGTGCTGCCGGCCTATATGGGGCTGATCAAACAGATTGATGATCATTTGGGGCGTTTATTTAATTGGTTGGAAGAAACCGGAAAAGATAAGGAAACCATGATTGTTATAACCTCAGATCATGGTGACTATCTTGGCGATCATTGGATGGGTGAAAAAGAGTTGTTTCACGAAGAATCCGTCCGTGTTCCAATGATTATATATGATCCAAGATCTTGCGCAGATACCACAAGGGGAACGGTATCAAATGCGATGGTAGAAGCAATTGATCTAGTGCCGACATTTATGGAAGCTGCGGGTGCACCGCCTGCGGGCCACCGCATCGAAGGGCGTTCGCTTGTGCCGCTGTTAATGGGTGAAACGCCAAGTGATTGGCGTGATGCTGTATTTTCTGAGATTGACTACGCGTTCTATACAGCGCGCGAAACGCTAAATCTCGGTGCTTCTGATGCAAGGGGGTATATGATCCGGACAGAGGATTGGAAATATGTCTATTTCAAAGGCTTCCCACCGCAATTGTTTGATCTAAATGAAGATCCAGATGAGTTTAATGACTTGGGGATGTCGCCTGACCATGATGATATCAGATCTATGATGTACGACATCATGGTTCGTCGCTTATTGGATCGCAAAAATCGCGTCACGATGAGTGATGAACATGTTCTTGGAGTGAGAGCAGGTGAGGGCAGTAGCGGTATTAAAATCGGCAAATGGTGACCGCTGTAGCAGCGGCCAACAAATTGAGTAAACGGTTAAAAACCGCTAAAGTTCGTGTGACCATGGTGGATTAGCACCTGATCGGGAAACCGTTATGGCTGCAACTTTGGACGCAAATTCCATTGCTTGTTTCAATGGAGCTTCGTCAATATCTTTTAGCGCTGATTTCGATAAAAGATCTAGTTCAGAAAGCTTTGCTAATAAACCGCCGTTAAAGCTATCGCCTGCACCCACAGTGTCTGCAACGGTTACTTTTTTGATCTCGATGTCGACAGTTTTTCCATCGCCATAGAATGCAGTAGAGCCTTCTTCGCCCTTGGTGAGCACAACGATAGATGCACCAGCATTTAATATCTGGTTAGCAGCTGAATTTAACGTCTCAGCACCTGGGTAAATCCAGCTTAAGTCTTCGTCTGAGATCTTGACGATATCACAAACGCTGAAAAGTGTTTCCAGGCGTTGTCTATATTTCGCTTCATCTGCAATAAATGTCGTGCGGACATTCGGATCCAGCATGATAACGGAATTTTCCGCCATTTTCGCAGCGAGAGCGGCATAGCTTTCACCTGATGGTTCACTTGCTAAGCTAATACCACCAAAATAATACGCTGAAACGGGTTCCTCAATTGATGAAAAATCATCGAACTGGACCATGCGGCCAGCAGAATTTTCATCAAAGAAAGAATAGGAAGCTTGTCCATCCTTAAGCTCGACAAAGGCAAGCGTTGTAGGGCGATCACTTCGCACCAGATAGGATGTCTCAACCTTGCTGGTGTTTAAATCTCTCACCAGCTGTTGTCCGAACATATCTTCCGATACGCCCGAGACAAGCCCAACGTTCGCACCTAGTCGACCAAGCGTAATTGCTGTATTAAATATTGCGCCACCTGAATGTGGCACAAACGCTTTTTGGTCATCATCAATGCCAATGGCAATCATGTCGACCAGCGCTTCGCCGCAGCAAATGATCATGAAATGCGTTTCTCACTTTTTTCATCAAAGTAATGAACGCGATCAGCATCAATTGTAAAGTGCATCAGATCACCACGTGAGAATTCTGCAAAATGTTCTGTTTTCACAATGAACTCAGATTTATCATCGCGGATTAAGTGCGCAATAATATGATCACCCAGCTGCTCGATCAATTCAAGCTTACCGCTGATCACTGCTTCTGATTTCTTACATGTTGTAAGATGCTCAGGACGAATACCAACAACCACACCATTTTGTGGTGCTTCTTGCAGTTCGCCAACACCTTTTTCTCCGCCAATAGACACAGATTTGCCAGATACAGTTGAGTTAAAGATATTCATAGCTGGGCTACCGATGAATTGCGCAACAAACAGATTATCTGGTTTGCTATACAGATCCATTGGCTTACCAACTTGCTCAACATGACCAAGGCGCAGCACAACGATCTTATCGGCAAGTGTCATCGCTTCCACCTGATCGTGCGTTACATAGATCATTGTAGAACCTAAACGCTCATGAAGGCGTGCAATTTCAAGACGTGTTTGACCACGTAAGGCTGCATCAAGGTTTGACAACGGCTCATCAAATAAGAACACCTCAGGCTCGCGAACAATAGCCCGTCCAATGGCAACGCGTTGACGCTGCCCCCCCGATAAAGCCCGAGGTGTCCTATCTAGATAATCGACAATATCAAGCACTTTAGCTGCTTGCTGAACACGACGATCAATTTCATCTTTCGGCGTTTTCGCTTGCTTAAGACCAAACGCCATATTGTTGTAAACTGTCATATGCGGATAAAGCGCGTAGGTTTGGAACACCATCGCCACACCACGTTTTGAGGGTGCAACTTCATTAACGACGCGGTCGCCAATTGAGATTTCACCACCTGATATTTCTTCAAGGCCGGCAATCATACGCAAAAGGGTAGATTTACCGCAGCCTGAAGGGCCAACAAATACGACAAACTCGCCGTCATCAATATCAAGATCTACCCCATGCATGACCTCAACATCACCATAGGACTTAATCACATTTCTGATTGTTAAACCGGCCATTGTTTTTCCATTTCTGTTATTGCATTTGTTAAACCTTCAACAAAGCCAGGATATTGAGTTGGTAAATCAGCCCACAAACGTTTTGAGTGAGCAAATTCCGTCTCTTGTCCCGCTTTTAAGAGAGGCTCTAATAAATTCCAGTATGTTTCGTGATAAGGAATAGGCATGTTGCCTGATGCTGTACGACGTGCATAGACGTACCAACTGGCAACACAATCATATCCATTTATTGGCGTAATGCCCTGCTTGAGACACGATTCAAGCGTTGGTCTGATAAAGACTGGCATCTTAGAGAAGCCATCCATACAAATTCGTTCTAGCTGATCCGCAATGGCGCTATTAGAAAAGCGCTTTGCAATTTTCGCCAGATATTCGACCTTGTCTAATGGCAGCTGCATATCAAGACCAGGTAGAACTTCTTTCGTCTCATAATTATCAAAGAACTGACGAAGTTTTGGATCTGCAAAGGCTTGATCATAAGTATCATGGCCTGCAAGTGCACCAAGATAACAAAGACCTGTGTGACCGCCATTAAGGATGCGAATTTTTGCTTCCTCATAGGGGTCGACATCATCAACGATTTCCACACCAACTTTTGCAATATCGGGCATTGGCGCACAGAACTTGCGCTCGATCACCCATTGTGAAAATGCTTCGCCATGGATTGGGTCGTAATGCCCTACACCAAAGCTTTCCGCGATTTCCTGATGAAGGCTATCATCTGCGCGCGGTGTAATGCGATCAACCATAGAGCATGGGAAGCTGACATTTTGTTCAACCCAAGCCAACAAGTCTGTCTCACCTTTTAGTGCCAAATAGTGCTTGAAATTGTTTTCAAGCATATGCCCGTTAGAACGGATATTATCGCAACATAAGATGTTAACTGGATTGCCTGTCTCCTGAAAACGCTGCTTAAGCCCAAGCGTTAAAAACGCATAGATTGACGCTGTTTTCGAGCCGGAGATTTCATCTTGGATCAGCGGGTCATTTGTATTTAATGAGAAGTCATCATTTAGATAATAACCGCTCTCAGTCACAGTGATTGTGATCATGTGCACATTGGGATTAGCAATCGCACTTTCAGCAGCATTTGCATCAAGTGACCAATCCAAAAATTTGCAATGCGAGCGCACTAGACGCAGCTCTTTATCACCCTCAGGTGAGGTGGTTTTTAAAATATAACCATTTTCCACTTGTGAGGAGTTTTCAAAAGCAGAGGATTCCCCAGCTCTTAAATTGATGGCTGTAATACCCCAATTTAGATCGCCAGTTTGATCCATATAATCATCAAGATAAACAGCTTGGTGAGCACGATGGAACGCACCGTAGCCGATATGCACAACGCCTAACGAACAATCAGAACGATCATAACGTGTTGCAAAGAGTTCGGGTTTTGACTGGTGTATCGTGGCTAAAGTCATGAGCTTGCCTTCTGCTTTGGTGCCAACTCATTCAAAGCAATGTCGCGATACTCAGATGGCGTCATGTCTTTCATTTTTAGGAACTGTCTGTTGAAATTAGCCAGGTTCTGAAAGCCCACTGAGAAGCAAATTGCAGAGACCTGGTCATCGGTTGAATAAAGCATGGAACAGGCTTGGCTAATCCGAATGCGATTAACAAATTCTACGAATTTATTGCCTGTAAAACGTTGAAAGTTTCTTGAAAATGCGGCGGGGCTCATCCCAGCCATATTCGCCGCCATGTCGATGGAAATATCTTCCGAATAATGCTCGGAAATATAATCAACGACCTCAGCAATACGTGCCTGTTTGGAATTACCCTCAGGTTGGATCATGCCAGCAACAGATAGCGCCCGTTTCTCTGCATGTTCGTTAACCCGCACCAAAAAGCGAAGGAATGCCACAATACGCTCAGCACCTTTGGTCGATCTGATACGTTCTAGATGACCCTTGGCGAAAGTTGGATTAAACCCTGTAAATTCAATCCCCGACTTAGCCATCTCAAACATCGCATCCATCTCGCGGAATTCAGGGAATGCCACTGCGAGCTGATCGATACTTTCCTGGCTGAACTGCACCAACATATCACGGATCTCAACAGGCTGCGGATCTGCAACTTCGTCGGTGATCCAGTTGTGCGGAAGATGAGGTCCTGTCAGAAATAGTGATCCTGGCGAAAACTCACCGATATAATCACCCACAAAAGCTTTGCCGCGTGTTGCGACAACAAGGTGCAGCTCATATTCAGGGTGACTGTGCCAACGGCACAGATCTGTCGGCCAACCATGCTCAAGATAGCGGATGGTCTCGGTGGCGCGATCAACATATTCAAATTCTGGCAGAATAATCGACATCAGTTACCTCAACACATTCCCACCATCAACGCTTATGGTTTGCGCTGTGATGTATTGCGATTGATCTGAGGCTAGAAAAACAGCGGTGCGAGCAACATCTTCAGGCGATCCCATATAGCCTAAAGGAACTTCTTCGCCCACTTCGCGTTTTTTCTGTCCGATTTCTTTGTTTTCAAACTTTGCGAAAAGCGCATCAACGTCTTTCCACATTGGTGTGTCGATAACACCGGGAGAGATGGCATTAACACGGATTTTATAAGGTGCAAGCGCCAAAGCAGCAGATTGGGTATAGCTGATGATCGCAGCTTTTGTTGCACAATAATGCGCAACGAGTGCTTCACCTCTGTGCCCAGCTTGGCTTGCAAGATTAATAATCGAACCTTGCTTGCCTTCTTTGACCATAGATTGCGCAGCGGACTGCATCACCGCATATGCGGCACGCACATTAACACCAAACAAACGATCATATTGTGCAAGGTCAGCTTCTAGAACTGAACCCATATCGAATATAGCGGCATTGTTAAAAATGACATCCGGCTTCATATCTGCAATCCAAGACTTACAGTCTTCAAGTCCTTGATCACTTAACAGATTTAGGCCGCGATGTTCGCTTTGACAATTGCCTTCGAATTGATCACCAAGATCAGTCGTAAAGACTTGCGCCCCAAGTGCCGCAAAGTGCTCAGCAGCTGACGCGCCGATCCCTCCGTTGGCACCGGTAACAAAACATCTCTTTCCAGATAAGTCTGTTGGGGCAGGGTTAAAAGTCATTTTACGGCACCGAAAGTTAGACCTTGTACGAGTTGCTTCTGACAGAACCAACCAAGGACCACGATAGGACCAACGGCTGCCATAGACACCGCAGACAGTCTTCCAAAGAACAAGCCCTCCGGTGCGCGGTTACCTTCGATAAGCTTAGACAAAGTCGCAGCTTCAGTCGTTGTCAAACGCACAGTCCAGTATGCTTCGTTCCAGGCGAAGATGAAGCATAGGAGGGCTGTTGAGGCCAAACCACCCCAAGCGAGAGGTAGAAGAATATCTTTGATCTCACCCCAGGTGTTAACCCCATCCATTTTACCAGCTTCGATGATCTCTTTTGGGATCTCTTTGAAATATGTAAAGAGCATCCAGATCACGATAGGTAAGTTAATCAAGCTTAGAACAATGATGATGAGGAAATGAGTATCGAACACACCCAAGAAATTTTTGGTCAAAAATGTCATTGGGTAGAGCACAGCCGCAGCAGGCAACATCTTTGTTGAAAGCATCCACATCAAGATGTCTTTCGTGTGCCGGCTCGGATTAAACGCCATTGCATAAGCAGCAGGTACACCAACAAACAATGTAAATGCAGTCGCAAATGTTGTTGTGATGACCGAGTTCGCCGCAAAGCGCCAGTAATCGTAGTTTTCCGCCATGTTTAGATAGTTATCTAGAGTGGGCGTGAAGAAGAATAAAAATTCAGGCTTTACCGCGTCAGCATCAGTTTTGAAACTGGTGAACGCTAGCCAGAAAATTGGGAAAAAGAAAATAAGTCCAACAACCCAGGCCATAGTAGGCCTTGCGATGCTACCAAATTTAGATTTTTGAGAAACAATAGCCATATCCGTCACCTAGTCCATTAAGCTCTTGCCGATCATGCGCAGCAAGAAAAACGCAACGATATTGGCGAGGATGACTGCAAAGATACCTGCAGCACTCGCAGCCCCAATATTATTAGAAGCAAACTCACCGATAAGATAAGGCAAGTTCTTATTACCGTTCCCTCGGCTCACGATTTCAATTTCCGCATATAGTGATAGGTGGAAAATTGATTGGATCATAATCACGATCGCAATTGGTCGAGCCAAGTGAGGGATTGTTAAATTCCGGAATTGCGACCACGCATTTGCACCATCAAGCACAGCGGCTTCTTTCTGTTGCTGATCTTCAGACTGTAAAGACGTCATAAAGATAAGCACAGCAAATGGTGTCCACTGCCACGTTACCATGATGATAACAGCATAAGCGGAGGTCTGCGTTGCGCGGAATGATATCGGTTCAATCTCAGGCCATAGGGCAAAGAAGCCGCCAAGTAGTGGTACATCCTTCAAACCGACAATAAGATCGTTAATACCTGCAACTGCCAAACCGTTGAGACCAAGCACAGGGTCAAGGATCATGTTGATCCATAAAACCGCGTTCACCGCTGGCATCACGAAAAATGGTGAGATCAATAGAACACGAACAATACCGCGGCCTGGGAATGATTTGTTGATCAAAACGGCAATCGCAAGACCAAATGTCACGGTCAATACGAGAATGGACCCAACAATAAAGAGGCTGTTAGACACCGCAAACCAGAAGTCTTTGGCGTTGAACAATACATATTCGTAGTTACCAAGGCCACGCCAGTTGCTAATGCTCGGCGTTGTCCACTCTGGTCTACGGCTGCTATTTAGAACATAGCGAATGAATGAGAAATAAAGGGTCATGGAGAGCGGAACAAGCATCCAGACCAATAATAGCAATACAGCGGGTGTTTGCAGTAATCGTGGGAGCGTTCTTTTTGTCGACATCGTTCTCATACCCCTATTGGGAGCGTCAGCTCCTCATCGAAAATCGGATTTTAGTTGATGGTGGATCCAACTCGGCATCACGATATTGCGCGTGCCAGCCCATAGAAACAATAAATCGTATATACAAAAAATAGTCGCTAAGGCGGAAGATCCGGCAGCTATTGCCACCGGATCTCAGAGTAAGTTAGCTAAAGCTTAGTAGTAGCCAGCTTCTGACATGATCGCATCAGCAGCTTTTTGGGCAGCAGCTAGAGCGTCATCTACAGATTTAGCACCTGAAAGAGCCGCAGCCATTTCTTGTGCAACAGCAGAACCAACTTCTG
>JAHDEP010000409.1 GCA_020628775.1 Rhizobiaceae bacterium
TTTTGGGGTATGCGTGGTTTGCTGAAATCCCAACGATGTGGACCTTGGCAGGATCCGCCGTGATCATCGCATCTGGCATTGTGATTGTGTGGCGCGAACGGCAGTTGGGGAAAATCATCCCAAAACCCTAAGTCCTGTCACAATTCTGCCACAATTTTACAAACTTCACTTATGTGGACGAGCCGGCCACATGGCGTATGGTTCCTGATTTGTTCTGACAAGATATTGTGATTTCGACGTGTAAAGTTTACGGTCAACTTTTTTTCCTTTAATTTCAGCCCTCTAATTGTAAAAAAAGTAAATGCGCGCGTTGACTCATTTTACCAATCATATAACTTAAAATGTGCGGGGGTATCCGCATTGAAGGGACATCTTTTGAAAGGAGCGCTGCCATGTCTCAAACTAATGAATGCGAAAAATGCGCCAAACGTCGGGCGTTTTGGATGGCCACCAGAGAAGTAACTCTCTGTCTGGGTGCGGTTGCGACAATTATTTCTGCAGTAATTGTTTGTTGGACCCTTTGGCCATGAGCGCGTCACCTGTTGTTGAGGGCAATTTCACGCGCAGAGTGCGTTTTGGCGATGTCGTTTCTGCGATGTTGTCCAGAAAAGATTTGTCAAAACGCGCTCTCGCAGAGGCATTGGATGTCAGCCCAGCAACCATTACACTTATCGGCAAGGGCGAAAGACCTTTGTCTGTCAAAATTGAACAAAAATTAGCCGATGTTTTGGGGGGGGACCCTGAAGTATGGCAATCGATTTATCAAGAAACCAAGCTGTCTACCGACAAACCTCTGAACTATTTCAAGTCTTTGCTGTTGGACTCAACTTCCGTTTTGAACCTAAGCGGCACAAGGGTTCGCAGATGCCGAAAAGAGCACATTCTCACCTTACAAAATGATAAAACGGAATATGATAGATTTCATATCAGCGATTTTGAGGAAAATCGCCTTCAAGAAACCAGTTATGATGCAACAATCGGGTCGATAACGCACAGTGGTTCTCGTCTAGAGGGACTGTCAGAATATGAAATTCCACCTCAAGCCTGTGTTTTGGTCCGAACACTTGAAGCATTCACCATCCCAAAATGGATGGAAGCAGATGTTCACGCACCCACAAGCCTGGCTTTGAAACATCTTATTGTTTCAGGCGGGCCAATTATTGATCCTGGATGGGATAAACTTTTGACCGTATCCATCTTCAATCCAACAGGTGAAACAGTGACGTTATTGGCGGGCGACCCAATTCTGACCGTGCGATTTTGGCTGCACGATGTGTAAGTTAATCAACTCTCGTATTGGATCGCCAATTTTCTTAAGCAGGCGTCCGCACGGCCTTTTCATAGGCTTCTGCGATTTCGCGTGTCAGGTCGC
>JAHDEP010000410.1 GCA_020628775.1 Rhizobiaceae bacterium
TGGTTCCATTCATCCTTGCTTGAAAGCTGCGGCACACGCGGCCGCGCACCATATGATGCAGTGTTAACCCACGGCTTCGTGATGGCTGAAGATGGACGCAAAATGTCTAAATCTTTGGGCAATGTGGTTACACCTCAGGAAGTTATCAAACAATCAGGCGCTGATATCCTGCGCTTGTGGGTGTCATCTGCAGATTACGCAGAAGATTTGCGTATTGGTCCTGAGATCTTAAAAACATCAATCGATGCTTATCGTAAGATGCGTAATACGCTTCGCTGGATGCTCGGCTCTTTATCACATTATGAAGGTGAAGATGTCGCTTATTCTGATCTGCCAGAACTTGAGCGTTTAATGCTTCACCGTTTGGCAGAACTCGATGAAGTTGTTCGCGATGGTTATGATGAATTTGATTTCAAGCGAATTTTCTCAAGCCTATCAAATTTCATGAACCTTGAGCTTTCAGCGTTTTATTTCGATATCCGAAAAGATACGCTTTATTGCGAAGGCCCATCAAGTGTTGAGCGTAAGGCTGCGCTTCAAACGATTGCGAAGATCTTTGATTGTTTGGTCACATGGATGGCGCCAATGTTGCCATTTACTATGGAAGAAAGCTGGCTGTCTCGTTATCCTGATGCGACTTCAGTGCATTTAGAGCAATTTGCAGATATCGAAGCATCTTGGATTGATGCCAAATTGGCCGACAAGTGGCAAAAAGTGAAAACAGTCCGCCGCGTCGTGACAGGTGCTTTGGAAATTGAGCGCCGTGAAAAACGCATTGGTTCATCACTTGAAGCAGCGCCAGTGGTTTATATCGATGATGCTGAATTATTAGATGTTGTATCAGGTATGAAATTTGAAGATATCTGCATCACATCAGCGATTGAGATCAAATCGGGTCAATCTCCATCAGGTGCGTTTAAACTTGATGATACGCCTTCAATTGGTGTTGAGCCTGAAATGGCTGAGGGACAAAAATGCGCCCGTTCATGGCGTGTAACTAAAGATGTGGGGTCTGACCCAGAATTTCCGGATGTTTCAGCGCGTGATGCTGCAGCACTTAAGGAACTCAAGGCCCTTGGACGTCTATAAGCGAAGAATTTAAAGGCCAGTCAGTTTTGATGATCTGGCCTTTATAATTTATTATAGCTTGTAAAATAAGCTACTGAACAAATTCGTTATTTGCGAAAAATGCAGCCTTAGGATAATACTTGCCTGAAATCTGCCTAATTTAGTAAATATGGCTGACATCTTATGCGGTCTTTTGAGTAGGAACAGCGTTATTGGCGTTGAAAAATTATATGAATAAAGCATTCATTGCAGTAACATTGATGAGTTGTGGTACATTCCTATCAGGATGTTTATCATCTCCTAC
>JAHDEP010000133.1 GCA_020628775.1 Rhizobiaceae bacterium
TCGCTGCTGCGCTCGTTGGAGTTCTATTCACGATTACACACCTTTGCACGGTTTACATGATCGCCAGTTCCCGTCGCAATACAGTTTGGATTGTTTTGTTTGCCGCCATGGCGCAATTGTTGATCTTGTCCTTCCTATCGGTTGGTCAGCACGAATACAGTCTGGCGGAATATTTCGGAACGAAAATAATGATGCAAACAGTCTGTCTGGCAATTGTACTTTTTTCTATTTTTATAACCTCATTGCAACATAGACGAGGTAATCTATAAATTATGACGCCAAGAAATTGGATATATCTGGCCGTCCTTCTGGGGTTGATCTTTCACGGCGCGCTGCTGCCCTATACCTATGGGCAAACATATGACGCTTATATTCATATGTTTTTTGGCAACCATTACCATGCTTCTTGGTTCGATCCGTGGGAGACAAAATGGTATACGGGATTTACGGTCACCGCTTACCCCCCTGGCAGTCATCAATTGATCGGGCTGCTCATGCATGTATTAGACATGCGATCCGCGTTTATCATTGTACAGCTACTCGCGGTCTTACTTTTGATTGTCGGCATTTACCGCTTCAGTCGAATCTGGGTTGATGATCAATCAGCAGCATTCGCGGCAATGTTGTGTGTATTTTCAACCTCACTTTCTGAAACTCTTCATATTTTTGGACAACTTCCGACGGTCCTGTCCATTGGTTTGTTTTTGAATGCCACCCCTCATATGGCAGGCTGGATTACTTATCATCGAAAGCGAGATTTGCTCTGCGCACTTTCCTTCACAGCGGGGGCCACAGCGGCTCACCATGTGACACCTCTTTTTGGAACTATTTTTTTCGTTGCCCCAGTCGGCGTGACCGCCTGGATTGCGGCCTTAAGGAACTCACCTGAAAAGGCAAGTAGCGGGCTTTTACGAAAAGTTCCTTACTTATTGTACGCCCCTATCCGTGGCATTGTACTGGGATTGGCAATGTTAGTTCTGATCATTCTGATAGTTTTCCCTTATTGGCATTGGTCCGTGACCGACCCGATTACTCAAGTCAGCATTTCGCATGGCAGCCGCGAGAATTTTTTAAAGAAACCTAATCTGGGTCTAATGTTTTTTGTTATCCCATGGGGGTTGTTAATTCTCGCCCTGCCCTATGCAGCTATAAAAACACTTCGGTCATCTTTATGGCCTTTGGGATTATCTTTGTTCCTGGCATTCCTCCTCGGCACAGGGGGTACGACGCCTCTGCCCAAAATTATCTTGGGACCTGCCTTTGATATTCTCACTTTGGATCGCTTCACATTTTGGGCGACCCTGCTTGTCCTTCCATTCGCGGGACAAGCCTTAAAGTCGGTTTGGGAAGGACGTGCTAACAGCTTGCTGAAAGAAGCCTACGGATCGTTTTTCAGCCGTCTCTTATTGACAGGACTAATGGCTGCATATGCGTCCGCTTCAATTTTTACAGCTCTGTTGCCGCAATTTCGTCCAACGCAACCAGATTTTATTGACCCGGCACCAATTGTGAAATTCATGTCTGAAGACCGGCACTCGGACTGGCGCTATCTGACCCTGGGTTTTGGCGACCAGTTCGCCTATCATAGTGCTTTAATCAATGCAGAGTCAGTCGATGGCAATTATCATTCCGCCAGACGTCTCCCGAAACTCACTAACTATTCAGTCGAGCGTCTTGAAAATTCAAAATATTCAGGTGTTCCTGGGCTTGCCTCGCTCAACCAGTTCTTGAGCAATGCTGAAGAGTTTCATCTAAAGTTCGTGTTTTCAAACGATGAGTTTTATGATCCGCTGTTATACTATAGTGGATGGAATCGCATAACGCGTTTGCAAAACGGTGTGCAAGTCTGGGAGAAACCGGATATTTCACCCAAGGCTTTCGAGGCATCAAAACGCGAGCTCCCACGATATCAAAAGATCATGTGGGGAACGCTTCCCATCTCTGGATTGTTTTTGGCTGGTTTGGTATTTGCCTGGTTGGCATTCTCGCAGAATTTGCTGTCATCTAACCGACTTAAATTTGCGAGGCATAATTCCGTTGAACGAGCCGGTGTGTTATCTCAAGGCGCAATTATCACGATTAGAATTTTGCCATTGGTCCTTGGCCTCACGGCCATCATCGTAAGCTGCCTTGTTTATCGAAATTCAAAGGCTCACGTTGAGCCTGAAGCTGTTGTGGCTATGTATTACAATCATCTCGACTTCCGAGAAACCTCTGAGGCTTTCGAACTTGTTTCGGAAAGTTCAGATTTTAATCGAGACCAGTTTTTCAGGGAGCAAAGGCTGACGGGAGGTTTGCTGCCATCTTATGGAAAGTTGACTTCTGTTGAAACACTCAAGTCTAATGTAACGGGAAAATCTGCTCAGGTTTCATCGCGGCTAACCTATCTCACAGCGCTTGGGAACCGGGATATAGTGGTGGACCATACTCTGGATCAGGAAGACAACGGATCTTGGCATATCGTTTTGAAGCGTAACAAAAAGAAATTCGTTGATGAGATGTCCATTCGATCAGGCGACAAGCAATTCCTGGACCTCAGCGCACGGAATATCGCAAACCCAGATTTAGACCCAGTGAAAATGTTGCCTCGGCCCGATTTAACCGTATCAGATGTATCACTTTTTCAAGACCAAGGTCGTTTCTTTTTGGTTGGTCAAATCGAAAACACATCTGTTTTCCCGGCATGCATCAATGTGAATGCCAATGCCTTATCGGGCAGCGACGAGACTATTGCTTCACAGTATATGGGGCGGATTGGAGCACACCGTTTGGCTCCAGGTGAACGTTCACCTTTTCGGATCGACTTTGAGGGTTATTTAAAAATCCAGGACGCTGGATTTGATACACCTTATGATCCGGAGTTATTCAGCGTCCCCGAGTTTCTGATTGATCCCGCTAAAATTAATCTTAGCGCAAATGCAACAACATGTTCGGCAGAAATGTATAAGCACATATCGCTTTCTGAATTTGATATTGTATCAACACCGGAAGAGCAGACCCTGAATTTGAGCATTGCAAATACCGGTGCAAAAATCGTAAGCACATTGCAGCTTAAATTAGAGTTATCTGCACCAAATGGGGCAATCCGCTGGGTCCACCCCTATTATCTCCAGGAAAATTTGGTACCGGGTGAACTTATTTCAGTTTCAATTCCTATTCCCACAGTGCCCGAAAACGAGATTGAAATCTCAAAAGGATTGAGCATTAATGGGGTAAGATCAGACTTTGAAATGCCCCTCTCTGTTACTATTGGAACCATTCCGGTCAGCGACAACACTCAGCTAAAAATCTATTACGATGCGATGACATATAGTCCAACACAGTAATACGATTTGCAATATGCAATTCGGTTTTTGCATATTGCAAAAATATTCATGCATTTCCTTTTTATTAACCACCTAAATCATTGATTTTATTTGCGAGCAAATTGGTCTCTGCCTTGCAAGGTTTACATCGAACTTAAGAAGGTGGTTTCGATGAAACTTTGGAAATTTACAAACCAGGTAAGCAAAATGGCGTTATCGATCGCGGTGCTTGCTGGAATGTCAGCTTGTGCCACGGCCCCAGTAAAATATGATAAAAACAATATAGGCGTGCATAGCGCTCAGTTGATCAAAAAGCAGACTGATCTAAGTGGATTTCCTGACGGCCCATTATCGCTAAAAGACGCAAGGCAGCTCGCGCTCTTAAACAACGCGGATTACAGACACCAGTTATTCAAAACACGTTTGGAAATTGAACGTTCTGGTGTGAACGCCCTAGATTTAATGCCAAAGATTTATTCTCATGCTCACGCCCGATGGCGTAACAACACAGCTGCATCCGTCGGGATAAAGGTCAACGAACTCGATGCAGATATGCCCGAAGATTTTTACACAGCACAAGATCGAAGTTCCATTGCGTCTGATGTAACAATGAGCTGGAATTTGCTTGACCTTGGACTAGCCAGTTTCCGACAGGCAGAGGGGAAAATTGATAGTTATGACGCCGCCGAGAGTACGGTGATCGGATGCCATCAACTCATAGCTGACGTAGATCGAATTTATTGGCGTGCGGTTGCTTATCAACGCGCAGAAAAACAACGTCTTTGGCTTCAGTCACGTATCGAATACGCCCTGGAAAAATCAAACGAACAAATCGCATCCCAACCGGAAAAACGTCTTGATGAGCTTATGTTTCAAAGAGAGCTCATCGACATAAAGCGGTGGTACGACTCAATTTTTCGCGATCTGGCGAAGGCCCAGCCAGAATTAATGAGATTGATGAACGCTCCCGCGACGGCTAGGCTCGAGGTCTTGTCCCCAATGTCGAACCTCGAGCCTAGTCTGCTTGCTGATCAGCCCGTACAGTCCTTGCTTCAAACTGCATTCGACAACAGACCTGAAATCCGAAAAACTCTATATGCGCGCGACAAAATTGAATTGTCCAATCGACAAGATGTTATGCGGCACCTGCCGGGCGTTAATTTATTTGTCGGCGGCAATACCGACTCCAACAGCTTTCTGCTTAATGAAACTTTCCTTTCGGGTGGCGTGTCTTTGACATGGGATTTGATAAATTTGACTAAAATTAAGTCCACAAAAAAGAACGGCGAAGATCGCCTGGCGCTAGAAGAGGCGCGTGGAAATGCCGTTGCATCCGCTATCGTGGGGCAAGTATTACTCGCAAAACGCCAGGTTGAAGATCTGCAGCGGGAAATGGACCTGGCCTGGAAAGCCAAGGATATTCAAGCAAAAATTACAGATCGCCTCTCCCGCGATGTCGCGAACGATTTAAACCGGGAAACATTTCTCATCAAAGAGGAACTATTGCGAGAAATGAGTATATTACGTGAGAATGTTGCGCGCGCTGAATTGTTCGCGGCGGAGTCGCGTTTGAAACAAAGCGTGGGACAAGTTGAACTCTGTCAAACCGATTAACTGGCAATGTTTTTTGGCTTATTCAGTGTTTCCTGAAGCGACGCCCAACCATCCCTTTTTCTGTAAATAGTCGACGGGCTGATGTCGAGCATTTCAGACGCCCGCGGAATACTTCCATTGCATGCTTTGATCGCGGCTTCGATTATTTCTTTCTCAATTGAAGCAAAGGGTTGCTCAAGATCAACATAGATTCTGTTTGCCGATCGAACTTCCGAATTATCTACAACTTCGCCGATGAGTTGATATGGTGCCGCTGGCGCAGAGATTTCCGGCGTGAAGCTAAACATATGGGGCTCGAGCTCTACACCGTCATAAATGACAACAGCCTTGCGAATTGTGTTTTGCAACTCTCGAATATTTCCGGGCCAATTATGGTCCAATAACTTACGCTCTGCCTCCAATGAAATGGATTTAAAGCTCTTTTGTTCTTCAGCCGAAAAACCTGTCAAAAATGAATTTGCTAAAGATATGACATCATCGTCCCGGTCGCGAAGTGGCGGAAGTTCAATAGACAATACATTTAGACGATAAAACAAATCTTCGCGAAACCGCTTTTCTCGAACTTCTTCCATTGGATGCCGGTTGGTTGCACATACAATTCGTACATCTACATCTTCATGCCAATCGCTTCCCACTCGCTTGACTTGACCAGTCTGCAAGAATCTAAGCAATTTAGCCTGAAGGCCAATTTCCATTTCGCAAATTTCATCAAGAAAAAGCGTCCCTCCATTCGCCTGACTTGCGGCCCCCTTACGAGCCTCGGCCGCACCAGTAAACGCACCTTTCACATGCCCAAATATTTCAGATTCCATAAGGTTCTCTGGAATTGCAGCGCAATTGATCGCAATAAAGGGTTTGTCCGCGCGATGGCTCATTGCATGTATCGCATTTGCCGTGACTTCTTTTCCGGTTCCGGACTCGCCCGTAATGAAAACGGGCGCTTTTGAATCGGCCACATTCTGTATCATTTTATATACAGCCAACATTGCCGGTGATCGTCCGATGAAGCCTGGACAATCTTGGTCCTCGAGACTCTGTTTGAGAACAGTTACAGTCGTTCTGAGTTCTGTACGTTCAAGCGCATTTTTCACGGATGTTAGCAACCGTTCTTCCGCAAAAGGTTTTATAAGGAAATCATACGCACCAAGCCTCATGGCGTCGACCGCCGTGTTAACAGATCCATTAGCTGTAATTACAATAAATGTGATCGGCAGATTTGCCTCTTGTGCGGTCCGAATAATATCTAAACCGTTCATATCGGGCAATTGAAGGTCCAGCAAAGCTGTTGTTACCCGTCCTTTGCGCAGCTCAATAAGGGCGTGCTCTCCCGACTGACAAATTTGCGCCGATAAGCCTGCCTTTTTGAGCTGGCGTTCATACATGATCGCCATCGACAATGTGTCTTCGATAATTAAGACATCAGGGGTTTCCGTATTCCCAACCATTTTTATTCACCTTATGCCGCCTCCTCGGTTTTTGCAAAAAGGCGGTCAATGTTTTTGAGGGATTGTCGTACCAATTCGATTGTACGCATCCCTTCTTTTTCAGCCTCTGGCAGATTACCAGAATGACAATGAGAATTCGTTAACGCGGCAATTTCGCTCAATTCTTCCAATCCATATGTAGCTGTCAGGCCCTTTAAAGTATGACTGGGACGTATCGCATCTTGGATGTTTTTATTCGACAATGCTATTTCTAGCTCGTCCGCTGCATTACTAAGATCATTGGCAAAATGAAACTTCAACGTATCCAATTCATCTTCCGAGATATCACCCAAAAGATCATAAAGCGCTTGTCTTGCTGTGTTTGATGAAATTTCACTGTCCATACTCTCTCCTCCAATTTGTAACTTGATTGACGATAAAAGATCAGATCTTTTGAAGGGCTTAGTCACAACATCATTCATTCCGATTGTTTTGAGATCGTTAAGCTCATGAAGGTTGCCCATAGCGGTCAGTGCAATGATTGGAATGTCTCTATAAGGTTGATCCGTTTCACGAATAAGACGGGTCGCCTCTTTTCCCCCCATGACCGGCATAAAAATGTCCATTAATACGACATCAAATGCCTGTTTCTTTAACGCCTCAATAGCTTCTTCCCCATTATTGGCGATTGTTAAAATTGCACCACAATTTTCGAGCAGCCTTGAAACCACCATTTGATTGGTTGTGTTGTCTTCGGCCAGCAAAATTCTACTATCTTTGATATCCTTACTGATATCCTTAAAACGGCTTTCAAGCTGCGCGGGTTCAGCCTTGGCGAGAGGGATATGGACTCTAAAAGTCGAGCCTTCACCCAACTGACTTTCGACTTCGACCTGTCCGCCAAGAAGTTCAGCAATAGTTTTTGATATAGTCAGCCCAAGACCTGTGCCGCCTTGCGCCCGTGCATCGCTGTCGTCAATCATATAGAATGGGTCAAACAATTGGTCGATCACATATGGCGCAATTCCAATTCCGGTGTCCGTTACCGCGCATGTCAACATATAGCGGTCAGCCCCCAAGTCCTCAGTCGCAACAGATAGATTCAACATACCGTCATCAGTAAACTTTATAGCGTTCCCGACGAAATTCATCAAAACCTGGCGAATTCTTCCAAAATCTCCCAAAAGGTGAACTTCGCCTGCCCCCGAAGTATCCAAAGAAATTTTTAATCCTTTGTCTGTCGCCTGGGGTTTAAACAATTGAATGATGTCATCAAATGCAGATTCGGCTGCAAAAGCAGTTTCGTTAAGGGTATAAGTGCCAGACGTGATCCGTGAATAATCCAACACATCATTTATCACCCGTAAAAGTGCCAGCGATGATGTCTCCGCTGTTTTCACGAGCTCTATCTGATCCTCATTCAATTCAGTCTCACCCAAAATATCGAGAATCCCCAAAACGGCGTTGAACGGTGTCCGAATTTCATGACTCATCGTTGCAAGGAAACGGGTTTTGACGCGGCTGGCCTCTTCTGCAGCCTCCTTGGCTTGAACGAGTAATTTTTCAGCGGCCTTCTTCTCTGAAATGTCTCGAATATAAGCGATGAAAATGTCACCATGATGATCGCGGCTTCTTGAAATCGCAAGTTCGGACATAAATTCCTCGCCATTCGACCGCATTGCTTCAATTTCAATGCGCTGACCCAGGATCTTTCCCTCGCCGGTATTACGCATACGTTCCATACCGGCATTGTGCGCATCCCGATAACGCTCTGGCACAATCAGATCGGCCATGTTTTTCCCCAATACATCCACCTTTCGATATCCAAAAATTCTTTCCGCAGACTCTGAAAACTCAACAACCTCGCCGCTCAAGTTGATAATAATAATTCCGTCTAATGAAGCTGTTACTGTGGCTTGAAGCTGTTCACTTTTGATTTGCGCCTCGTCAGAGGCTTGCCTAGCTTCTTCTTCCCAACGTAGATTCCACCATCGCAGCCCATAACCAAGACAAAAAGCAAATACGACAATCGCCGAAAAAACCCAGAATTCTGTCACTTCGTCCTCCGAAATATGACGTCTTTCTGCCATTATTAGGTTAAATTGGAGTTATGTATTCCGGTACAATTTTATGACCGG
>JAHDEP010000411.1 GCA_020628775.1 Rhizobiaceae bacterium
GTATACATGAACCAAATGAGGCCGAAGGATAAAGCCATCATGATAGCGAGCGAGGCGCGCATGCCTTTCGCAGAAATAGCTAAAGGCGCGATGATTGCCGGTGCGCCAAGAACGAGAAGGATGTTAGCGGTGTTTGAACCAATGACATTTCCAAGCGCAATGCCCGGTGCTTCGTCAAGCGCAGCTTGCACGGATACAAAAAGCTCAGGCGCGGAGGTTCCAAAGGCGACAATCGTCAAACCAATGATCAACGGGCTAATGCCCAATTGCTCAGCTAAAGATACAGCGCCTCTGACCAGATAATCACCGGCAAAAACCAGCACAACCAAGCCAATGGCCAGCATCACAACGCTTAACATATTAATCCCCTAACAAGTTTTGGCGCCCGCCACACACGTGAGCTTGTTCCATCTAATCCCTCATGGCGCAAGCTCGGTTCGCACCAATATGGGAACGAAAATTAAAATCACAATGCAGATTCAAGATTTTTTTGAAAAAAATGGAAAAATAAGAATTAAAGTCTCATTTTTAATCGTTTAATGTCAAAAATTGAGAATTTCTGCGATATATCTTTTCGGGGATATCGGCCTTGATACAATAGCCATAAGCGCGATCAAAGTGTTATAGACGTTTAAACACAGGATCTTGCTGCAAGAGGATAAAACTTTCATGGAACATGCAGAACTCGCCCAAAAGGTTTCACAAATTGCCTCACTCACAGGCCAGTTCACTTTGCGCTCTGGCATCGTATCTGAGCGGTATTTTGATAAATATCGTTTCGAGGGTGATCCGGTACTCTTGCGTGAAGTTGCCAAAGGCATGTTGAAACTCATCCCGTCAGATACCGAGATTTTGGCAGGGTTGGAGCTCGGTGGTGTACCAATCGCCACGGCCATGTCGCTGGAATCCGGATTGCCAGTTGCATTTGTGCGCAAGGAAGCCAAAACCTATGGCACATGCCAAGCGATTGAAGGCCAGGTCGTTAAAGGACGCAAAGTCTGCTTCGTTGAAGATGTGATCACCACAGGTGGTGCGGTCGCGGATGCGCTTGAACTATCGCGCGAAGACGGCGCTGATGTATTAGCCGTTGTCTGCGCAATCTGGCGCGGTGAGGGCGCGCCAAACATCAAAAAAGCCCCAGGCTTTGAAGTGCGTCCGCTGTTCACGCGGGAAGATCTTGAAGGCTAAATTGAGCGCTCTTGGTCTTGATCAAAGCTGCCAATTGGCATTAAACTTTAAGCATGTCGTATATACTATTCGCTCTGGGACTATATCTAACCGCCAAGGCGGGCTGGGAGATCTATCTCTACTTCAATGATCGCTCAATGTTTGAGCGTATGCGCGCTGATGTGGAAGCGGG
>JAHDEP010000412.1 GCA_020628775.1 Rhizobiaceae bacterium
CGCCTTGAAGAAGAAGGCGAAGAAGCACGCACACAGACTGAACAAGAGCGTAAGCGCAATGAAGAGCTTAAAGAAATGGAAGCTCAGAAGCTCGCTGATGCTATTGATGCACTCGCTCGTGGTCTAACACAATTGTCTGAAGGTGATCTAACAGCCAATATTGCAACACCATTTGAAGGTGAGCTTGATCGCTTGCGCACTGACTTTAATGCCTCCGTTGCAAAATTGAGCGAAACAATGGGCAGCATCACAGCTGTATCTGCAACGCTTCGTGATAATTCAACGGAAATCTCCAATGCGACCAATGAATTGTCTCAACGCACAGAAACGCAAGCAGCGTCACTTGAAGAAACCTCTGCGGCCCTTGATGAAATCACAGCAACAGTTCGTGAAACATCTGAGCGTGCGAAGGAAGCATCTGATAAGGCAAAAGACGCCCGTCAGGATACGGAACATTCAAGTGAAGTGGTGTCTAACGCTGTGGCTGCAATGGAAGGTATTGAGAAAGCCTCTAGAGATATCACAAACATTATCAATGTGATTGATGAGATTGCTTTCCAGACCAACCTTCTAGCCTTGAACGCTGGTGTGGAAGCGGCCCGTGCTGGTGAAGCTGGTAAAGGCTTTGCGGTTGTTGCTCAGGAAGTTCGTGAACTGGCGCAACGTTCAGCTGGTGCGGCGAAAGAGATCAAGGATCTCATCAACAAGTCTGGCACAGAGGTCTCCAACGGTGTGCAGCTGGTTCAGCAAACAGGTGAGGCCTTGGCGAAAATCTCTGAGCATGTGACAGAAATTGACACACGCATTGAAACCATCTCACAAGGTGCTGCTGAGCAATTGGCAGGTATCCAGGAGGTAAACTCAGCGGTGAACTCCATGGATCAGGTTACACAGCAAAATGCTGCCATGGTTGAAGAAAACACAGCTGTGACACAACAGATCGCTGATGAAGTACACACACTCTCTGGCTTGATCCAAACCTTTAAGGTTGGTGGTCAATCATCTGTGCGTGCAGCTCAGCAAGCATCAAGCGGTCAAGGTGGTTCAAAGCCTGTCGCGTCAGCTCCAGCAAAAGCTCAGGCTCCAGCACCGGCCCCACGTCCGGTTGCTCAAAAACCAGCGCCAGCAAAAGCTGCTGCTCCGGTTGCTGCAGATGAAGGTCATTCATCAAAACCATCTCCAGCAAAGGCCATGGTCAATAAGATCTCAAATGCCTTTGGTGCTGGTGGTTCTTCAGCTGCCACAGATGATGGCGATTGGGATGAGTTTTAAGAACACGTTCTAAAACAAACAATCTGGAAATGGCGTTGATAATCTCAGCGCCATTTTTTTAGCGCTTAAGTTCTGGGAAACTTATCCC
>JAHDEP010000413.1 GCA_020628775.1 Rhizobiaceae bacterium
GTATCAAGGAGCTTTGAAACAGAGAAGGTTTCTTGGAGCGTGCCGCGTTTGTACTCAGCCACTCCCATTTTTTCTAAACCAAGCAATTCCTCATAAGGAACAAACTCATTGTTATAGCCAGGCAATGGAATTTGCTCGATTACTTTCAAATTTTGAAAATCTTTGTTGATGTCCAAAATCTGACGCCGAATGACGGTCAAATAGTCGCGCTTACGGTTTTCTGGGCCAGCAACAGTAATCAGAATTGACTTTGTGTACTCATCAGCCACAACTTTGGCTTGGCAACCGTCTTCGTTTTCTAAGACCATGCCAGACCGCCACTGCTGTTGCGGCACAATGTCATTTTTGAGTCCCAGCATGGTGCGGGCAATCACTGGCGTCGGCAAGTAGTCGTAGTCCATCCGGAAGCGCAATGCGTCTGCCGCAGTGATCGCTGGCTCGTCTGCTAATTCTTTGGGCAGCAAGTCTGGCACGATGTAAGTGCGGTCATGACTGTTCAGCACATACGCCAGCTCGAACTGCTGCATGATGTTTAGTAGATAAGATTGTTCAGCAGGGCTATAAGTGATTTTCTTTTCTGTGGCAGGGCCGTATTTGGTAGTTTTCTTTGTTTCTTCATTGAGAATATACTCAAGCTGATCTTCGCACAGCACGCCATCTTTGATACTGGCCGAGTTGATAATTTTATAAACCCCAATCGTGACCCAATGTGGATCCAGCACATAAATATTGGCGAGATCCAGCTTCTCAAAATACAACACGACGCCTAGATCATTTAGAAATTTCAAGAGCGAAATTTGATCTTGCTGTTCTGTTACACCATTGCGCTCGCAAATTGCCATAAAGGCCTGACGACCAATATAACGCTTGGCTTCAGTTTGTGCGACTAGCTCATTTTTGATGGTTAGCCAAGACTTTGGGAACGGGCTGCCAAACAACTCAGCTTCAGAGATTATGTTATTAAGTGTTTGGTAAAAGTCCGTCAACCCTTGTCCGGTTCGGGCAGAAATTCGATGAAAACGATTTCCTATGTTTGGAAATGCTTCATTCAAATTTCTACGTTCCAAATTGTCAGCAAAATTCTCATCGATTTTATTATGAGCCACCACTACCGGTGAGTCCCCTCCATACTTCTCAATATAGCGTAACCAATGATATTCACGCCCCTCAGTGCGTGCGTCCAACACTAATATATACAAGGCGCGCTCACTTAGAAAAAATTGATGCGTGGCATGCATCACTTCTTGACCGCCAAAGTCCCAAATATGTAACTGTGCATCAGCGGGCAACCCTTTTGCCCAATGCGTGTTTTGCGCGGCAAGGCTGGCCACATTAATGCCATGCGTTTGCGATTCAGT
>JAHDEP010000134.1 GCA_020628775.1 Rhizobiaceae bacterium
TGTGGCTATCACCACATACGATTGTTGTACCTGGAAGTGTAAAGCCTTGCTCAGGGCCGACAACGTGCACGATACCCTGACGCACATCGCTCTCGTTGAAATATTCAACACCAAACTCAGAAGAGTTGTTTGCCAAAGCTTCAACTTGAATACGGCTCTCTTCGTTTTTGATACCTTCGTAACGGTCAGCAGTTGTTGGAACATTGTGATCCACAACAGCGAGTGTTTTTTCAGGCGCGCGAACTTTACGGCCAGTCATGCGCAAACCTTCAAAAGCTTGCGGGCTTGTCACTTCGTGAACGAGGTGGCGGTCAATGTATAATAAGCAAGTACCATCATCCTGAGTTTCAACCACATGGTCGTCCCAGATTTTGTCATACATAGTGCGTGGAGTATCAGTCATTTTATTGTCCTTGAAATATGAAATGCGATTAAAAACGAAAAGCAGGTGACGTGCTTATCAGTTTCCTCGCCCAGCGCTGGTCACAGCGAGCAAAAAACGTGATGGCAAGCGCTTGTGATCATCAAGCAGAATGATTTTACCTTGCCGATTTTGCGATATTAAGTTCATGAGGTGCTCATAGCAATCTTTGTCGCAAGAGGCAATTGAGTGTTTAATTTTATATTTCGCAAACTGAATATCCATTCTGACACATTCACGACCATAAGATGCCTCCAATCGCGCCAAAATTGGCAAAAAATACCTTTAAAGTTAAAAAATGAGACTTATTATGGGGCCAGTTATTATTCAATAATAGAGCCAAAAATATGTCCTCCAATGCCACTGCCCTTAATTTTGACCAGCAGCTTGCTGCCATGGATCTTGTACAACGTTTTGAATTTATTGCGAATTCTGTCAAAAACACCACATTTACCACCAGTTTGGGCAAAGAGGACCAGCTGATCACGCATGTCATCGCCTCTGGATCGCACAATATTTCCATAGCGGCGATCAATACGGGAAGATTATTCCCCCAGACCATCGCATTGATCGAAACAACTCAGCAAAAATATAAAATTGATATTGCAGAATATCATCCTGATGAAGTTGAGACCAAACAATATGCGGATAGTTTTGGCTTAAATGGCTTTTATGAAAGCATCGAAGCGCGGCATGAATGCTGCCGTGTTAGAAAGCTTGAGCCGCTTGATAAGATCTTAAAGAACACCGACGGCTGGATCACCGGTTTAAGGCGCGAGCAGTCAAACAATCGCGCTCATGTTCCATTTTGTGAATGGTCTGAGAAGTACCAAGTATTCAAGTTCAATCCCCTGGCGGATCTACCGACCGAGGCAATGGATGGTTTCATTGCCGAACACGATGTTCCCATTAATCCGCTTCATTTTAAGGGCTTTCCTTCAATCGGCTGCGAACCGTGTACGCGCGCCATCAAACCTGGCGAAGACGAACGCGCCGGGCGTTGGTGGTGGGAAAACGATAATTCCCGCGAATGCGGTTTGCATCAAAGCAGATCAATTTAGTTTCCAAAACCATTTAAAATAATCGAAAAGTTTATGACTGATACAAATTCAAAACCGCCTCTCGATCCGCATTTAAAAGCGCTCGAGAATGAAGCCATCTACATTTTCCGTGAAGTTGCAGCAGAGTTTCAAAACCCTGTCATGCTCTATTCAGTGGGTAAAGATTCGTCGGTGCTTTTGCATCTTGCACGAAAAGCGTTTTACCCCGGTCCAGTACCCTTCCCGCTTCTACACATTGATACAGGCTGGAAATTTAAAGAGATGATCGCATTCCGCGATAAAATCGTCTCTGACTACGAGCTGGATCTGATCTCCTACACAAACCCGAGAGGGTCGGCGGAGAACATCACACCGTTTAACCATCCTCGCTATACCGACATTATGAAAACCGAAGCCTTGCGCACTGCACTTGATAAAGGCGGCTATGATGCGGCATTTGGTGGGGCGCGACGAGATGAAGAAGCATCTCGTGCAAAAGAACGCATTTACTCATTTCGAACAGCCAATCACAGCTGGGATCCACGCAATCAACGCGCGGAACTTTGGTCGATTTATAACGGCGATATTTTCAAAGGTGAAAGCGTCCGCGCATTCCCATTATCAAACTGGACTGAACTTGATATCTGGCAATATATAAAGGCCGAGGACATCCCAATTGTGCCACTTTATTACGCCCAACAACGTCCATTTGTTGAGCGGGATGGCACAATTATTTTAGCCGAAGATCAGCGTTTAGAACTCGCACCAGGCGAAGTTGTTCAAGAAGATTATATCCGTTTCCGCACGCTCGGGTGTTTCCCACTTACAGGTGGTGTGCGTTCAACAGCAGACGATATCGATCAGGTCATTACTGAAATCCAATCCGCACGAACATCCGAGCGGCAGGGGCGCGCTATCGACAAAGATAAAGCCGGCTCCATGGAATTGAAAAAAAGAGAGGGATACTTCTGATGAGCGTTGCAGAGAAAATTTCACAAGCAGAATTGCAGAGTGAAATACAAAGCGCGGCGCTGCCTGCCGCTAAGAATTCCATCCCTTTGCGTTTCATTACATGCGGTAGCGTGGATGACGGTAAATCAACTTTAATAGGTCGATTATTGTGGGACACTAAAGCAGTGTTTGACGATCAAGTAGGAGCGATTGAAAAGCTATCTGACAAGCATGAAAACGGTGTCGGATCCTTAGAATTTGCCAACCTACTGGATGGCCTTCAAGCAGAACAAGAACAAGGCATTACGATTGATGTGGCGTATCGCTATTTCTCAACGCCCAATCGTTCGTTCATCGTTGCGGATACCCCGGGTCACGCACAATATACCAAAAACATGGTCACTGGCGCATCCACTGCTGACCTTGCTGTCTTGTTAATTGATGCCCGCTCTGGGATCTTGGAACAAACGAGACGACACGCAAATGTCGTCTCCCTCATGGGTATCAAACAGGTCATCCTTGTGATCAACAAAATTGATCTCATCGACTATGATCAAACACGCTTTGATGAAATCAGCGAGCAGTTTAAAACACTCGCCGAAGCATTTAACTTCACATCAATCACAACAATCCCAACCTCAGCAATTAAGGGTGAAAATGTTGCATTCACTGCGCGGGAAAACATGCCTTGGTATGAGGGCAAAACGCTTTTGGAAACGCTTGAATTAGCGCCAAAATCCACCCCGCGCTCAATGGGCTTTCGTTTTCCCGTACAACGGATCTCTAGACCCGATGAAAGTTTTCGCGGCTATCAGGGCACGATCGCTGCGGGCTCGATTAAACCCGGTGACCCTGTAACAATCCTACCATCAGGACAACAAGCAAATGTCAGCAAAATTGTCACCTTCGATCTGGTTAGAAACGCAGGTGTACATGGCGACGCTGTTACGCTTGTTCTTGATCGCCAGATTGATATCTCCCGTGGTGATATGATCGTTTCAAACGATGATCAGCCCTCGCTCGAGTTTTCATATCAAGCACAGATTATCGCGCTCACTGAGCATGGTATTCAACCTGGAAAACAATATTGGCTTAAGTCAAATACACGCAAGCAATATGTCTCAGTAGATGTTGCAGAAACGCTTAATCTTGAAACAGGTCTGTGGGAAACCGCTGAGAAGATCGAACTAAACGATCTTTCAAAAGTACAGCTGAATTTTACCAACCGAATTGCCTTCGACACCTACCAGAACAATAAAACAACTGGTTCATTTATCCTTATTGATCCTGACACGAATAATACAATTGCTGGCGGTATGATCACCCAAGCAATTGATAATGTGAAAAGCATCACGCCAAATACGCCAAACGCATCAACAACGATTACGATGCCAAGTGACATTGCTGAGGAATTTTATCGCTCTGAGTTTTATCAAAAGTATCAAGACAGCATTGAGAGTAATGATAGCTAAAACAGCCAGTCGGCGCATAAAAATCCCAACTAAGCAAAAAATATGGGTAAACATCTCATAGTTTTCCAAATTTTCGAAAAATTTGGGAAGGAAAACCCAGCTTAATGTGGCATAATTGTTGAACTTAATCACCGATAAGGACTGACAGTTAAATGTGCCGACTAACCGCCTATCTGGGACCAGACATTCCTCTGGAGCGTATTATCGTTCTTCCCAGCCATTCACTATTGCAACAAAGCCAGCAAGCCAATGAAGCAAAGCTTGCGGTAAATGGTGATGGATTTGGCATTGCTTGGTACTCAGATGAAAAATTTCCGGGGCTATATCGCGATGTGCTACCAGCGTGGTCTGATGGTAATTTGACCAGCTTGTGCCGGATGATCAAATCAAGATTATTCCTAGCGCATGTGCGCGCTTCGACTTTTGGTGAAACATCTCGATCAAACTGCCATCCGTTTACCTATAAAAACTGGTCTTTTGCCCATAACGGACAAATTGCTGAATTTGGGCTTATTCGCCGTGGATTAGAAGCAAGTCTTTCTGATGAATTATATAATCATCGCAGAGGCACCACGGATTCTGAGCTGTTCTTTCTTTTAGCACTGCAACACGGATTACAAACAAATCCACAAAAAGCCATTGAATCAACAATTGCCAAAATCCGTGAAGCGCAATTGGCTTTGGGCAAAAAAATCCGCGATCCCAATCGGATCGCAAGTGTATTTTCGGACGGCCAAACCGTCTATGGTTTTCGCTGTTCAAGTGATCTTAAAAGCCCAACGCTTTATGCTTCAGGTGATCTGACCTCAGGCGGTCATGCTCTCGCGTCAGAACCACTTGATGGGAACATGGATAATTGGACAACCCTTGAAGAAGGGCAATTTGTTGAGATGAATAAAGACGGTATGAAATTTACAAAACTGTCAGTCTCGTAACGTCGAATAATAACTTATTTTGTAAATCGCGCAAAAAGCGGCGCGCCGATGATCACCATAACAATGCGCACTAAGTGATGGGCGACAACATGCGCCACATCGGCACCTGCCACAATGGCAATCACTGCCATTTCTGCTTGCCCGCCCGGGGCAAAGGACAGGATCGTATCGATATCTGTACCCAAACCTAACAATAATATCACTTCGATAAACACGCCGCTGATAATCGCAAGCACCACGCAAAACCCAATGGCCGCGGTAATATCATGGCGGATTTCTTTCATGGTGATACCAACATATTTAACCCCAATTCCAAGGCCAATGAAAAACTGCGCCAGCAATATCGCTTCTGTCGGCGGTCTCACGGTTAGTATTCCCGATAATGATAAGATCATTGCAACAATTAGCGGGCCTAAAATACTGGCGCCAAATAGCTTGATCTTTCGCGCTCCCCACCAACCAAACGCAGCACAAAAAACCATGATCAACATTTGCGATATTGGTGTTTGGCCCGCAGCAACTCCCGGTGAAATCGTCAGATCCACTTCTCTAAAGAACTGCAAGAAGAACGGTAGAACTGCAACGATGACCAAAACGCGTGTTGCATGTATGAGGGATAATGCGCGTACATCACCGCCCGCCTCTTCGCCAAAGGCAAGCATATCTTGCAGGCCGCCGGGCATGGCCGCATAAAAACTGGTCGGTTTATCAAAACCCGCTAAGCGAAAATAAGGAACGCCGACAAGACCAATGACAATCAGCATCAAAGGCACAAATACGACACTGCCAATCATTGTATCAAGGCGGGTAAATAATTCCGGCGTGATAGAAGCGCCAATCGCCACACCCAAAATAGTGCGCATTGAATCAGAAACCGGTTTTACACCCGACATCGGTAATCGAATGATCGCCGCGATCAAACAAAAGAAAATCGGTCCAAGTAAAAAAGGCAATGGAACTTGAAGATAGGTAAAACTAACTGCACCAAACAACGAGATGATGACAGCTGTTGCAAGCGAGCCTAAGCGTCTCATGCGCACAACGCTTTAAGCCAAAGCATCAAAATTATTCCTCCGCCTCTTCCCAACGATAGCGAAAATCACAATGGCTTTTACCCTCCATTATCGTCTGAGTACGATCGAGCTTGATCTTAGGATTATAGCCCGTGCAAAAAGTGCCATCCCGCCCGCAAGATAGGATATGCCCGATCTCAGCTAAATCCATCTCTCGATACATTTCTGCATATTTACAGCGCGTTACATTGTAATGGACTTCGGTGCCATCTTCCTTGAGCATCTCAACTTCTAGCGCGCCACCTGCTTTCCACTGGGGCAGCAACGCATGAAAACTGTGCAGGGTCGCATCCCCCTCTTCGCTCTCGGCATAAGCTGCGGCTTGCTCAATGGAATCTTTAGTGATCGCAGCCTGCAATATTGATGCAGCTTCTTTTCTGCCTAATCGAGCCGCCATTTCATCGTAGATCGGCTTAATGATATTGGCCTCAATGCGACGTTGCTCAAGAATGGGTAAATCCGTTTTAGCCATTTTCTAGATCTCAAAATCAATATGAATGTGGTTTCCGTCCGGATCGAAAACATTATACTGGCGGATGCCCGCTTTTGGCGGTTCACCGCAGCGATATTCAATGCCGCGTTCTTCTAAGAGAGTTTTAAACGCATCTTCGTCTGTGGCTGAAAACGCAAAATGTTCGAGCTTTAAATAAGCTTCCGATCCCACTGCATCATCGCGCTCGACTTCAACAAGATGCACAACGGGATAATCACCCGCATACATCCAAGCACCACCAAATGGGAAATTTGGCCGCCAGCCAGATTTCAAACCCAAAATATCCTCATACCAGGCAATTAATTTATCCAGCTGCGTGGTTTGAATATTAACATGATCAAGTCGTTTAATGGTCATTGGGATCTCTTATTTTGGTGTGATTGTGTCGTCAGATTATGTAATATTGATGAAAGGACATCAATATCGGAATTAAAACCGGGCTTTCGATAGAAAGATAATGCCAGGCTTCCTAATGGCGGCAACCCATCGATATCTGCCGCGATCTTTAAGGGCTCAGACACCGATACCTTTGGCATAACGGTCAAGGCCAAACCAGCCAATACAAAAGAGCGAACGCCAATTGGATGCGAACTTAGATGCGCGAGATAACCCGTACGCTGGACGCGATCTAAAGCCTCAAATGCAAAGCGCCGCAAGTCCCGCCCATCCATTAAAAACGCTAATGGTACATCCTGATATCGATTTAATTCAAACCCATCGGCGCAGACCCAGACGAGCGGCATGTTTTCAACAAAATCGCGCCCAGTGCGCTTACCCTGATCAATCATAAAGGCCGCATCAATTTCCCCAGCATCTAGCTTTGCCAGCAAGGCATCACTCCGATCGCAGTCAATTTGTATTTGCACACTTTCATTTTTATCCGCGAACGCGCGCAGAGCATCCACAACAACAGACATAGCGAGCGTTACTGTGGTTCCAAGCTTTATCCTGCGCACCGCTTTCGTTTGCCTGATTGTTTCAACAGCCTCAGAATTTAAATCCATGATCCGCTGCGCATAAGCAATGAATGCGCGCCCTTCTGAGGTAAGCTGCATGGACTGTCCGCGGCCGCGCTCAAACAATTTACAATCGAGCTCATCCTCTAGCTTTTTAATATGAAGACTAATGGCGCTTTGCACAGTGTTACGCAGCTCCGCAGCACGCGAAAAATTTAGCGTGTCGGCAACAATCAAAAAGCTCTTCATCGCATTTAAGTCAGGCATATAAATCTTCTTTTTAGATTTTAAAAAGCATTTTAATTCGTTTTACTGATTTATGGAAGTACCTTAGGCAGGGAGCAACAGAAAGGCCAAAAATTGGAACTTCCCTTAAGCTTCTTCATACTCTCTGCCGTTTCAATATTAGTTACTGGCATTTCAAAAAGCGGATTTGCAGGTGGATTAGGCGTGATGAATGTGCCCTTAATGAGCCTATTTGTTAGCCCTCAATTTGCACTCGCTGTCATGATGCCAATCCTTATTGTGATGGATATGATAATCATCTGGCACTATCGAAATTCCTGGGACAGATCCATCGTGCTGATGTTGATCCCCGGTGCTGTTTTGGGTGTTATCATTGGCGCAATGACTTTTCACTACATGAACGCTGATATCATCAAATTTATTGTAGGCCTGATATCAATCATTTTAGTTGTGCAATTTTTCTTCATTTCAAAATCGCAACTAATGCCAAAACCTTCTGGTAAGACAATCCCGTTCATACTCGGCGGCATATCAGGGTTTGCTGGCTTTATTGCACATGCTGGGGGACCTCCCGTTAAAGGTTATCTCATCCAGCAAAAACCAGATAAAACAGAATTTGTGGCCACAAATGGTGCATTCGTGTTCTTCATAAACACACTAAAATGTTTTGGTTATACGATTTTAGGAAACATGACATTTGAAAGCATGAAGGTCAGTTTAGTGCTTTCGCCGATGATATTCATTGGCATAGCTTTGGGCACTTATCTACACAGATTAATCAATCCAAAAATCTTCACAAAATTTGTTTATAT
>JAHDEP010000135.1 GCA_020628775.1 Rhizobiaceae bacterium
GTGATTGATATGGTTGAAATCGGTGCAGGCGGCGGATCGCTGGCCCATGTTGATACAATGCAACAAATTCGAGTCGGGCCAGAATCTGCAGGCTCCGAACCCGGGCCTGCATGCTATAACAGAGGCGGCGAAAAACCCGCTGTGACAGACGCTGATCTCGTCTTGGGTAAATTGGATCCGGATAATTTCGCCGGCGGCACAATCAAGCTGAACAAAGATAATGCAGCAACAGCGCTTGATGATGCGATTGGCACCTCACTTGATATGGATGCGCAAACAGCAGCTTTTGGTCTTGCAGAGGTTGTTGATGAAAACATGTCGAATGCGGCACGCGTGCATGCGGTCGAAAATGGCGAAGACTTATCAGAATATACAATGATTGCCTTTGGCGGTGCAGCGCCCCTTCATGCAGGAAGATTATGTGAAAAGCTTGGTGTGAACCGTCTACTTGTGCCTCCGGGAGCAGGCGTTGGCTCTGCGATCGGGTTCTTACGTGCGCCATTTAGTTTTGAAGCAAACCGCTCTGTTTATATGAAGCTTTCAGATTTTGATGGTGAGTTGATTAAATCCTTGCTGACGGATTTAAAAACTGAAGCCGTTGGTTTCGTTCGAAATTGTGATGCAGAGGCTGAAATCCTCTCAGACTATAAAGTCTATATGCGCTACACAGGACAGGGCTGGGAAATTCCGATTTCTTTGACCCAAGAGCAAGCAACAAATCCAGATGCTAAAACGTTCCAAGATCTTTTTGAAAAAGACTACACCAATTTGTTTGGGCGCCCTGTTCACGGCATGGATGTCGAAATCACTGTTTGGGCGGTCAATGCAACCACAAGGCCAGAACCAGTTACCCGCGTTCACGAAGAACGCATGGGCGATGCAGCTCCCAAACAAGGTGCACGGGCAATCTTTGACCCCGCAATTAGCAAGCAAGTGGATGCGGCTATTGTACTTCGAGAAGAGATGAAATCAGGCATGACTGTTGAAGGCCCAGCCGCTATCACTGAAGATGAAACCACCATCATTGTACCATCCAGCCGAAAGGCCATTCGACAACCGGATGGATGCATTGATTTGAACATCAAGGTTTAGGATAAGAACATGACAAAGCAACATTCAAATGTTTCCTATCAGGTCATGTGGAACCGCATGATTTCAGTGGTTGAAGAACAGGCACAAGCGCTCGTTCGCACAGCATTTTCAACCTCGGTTCGTGAGGCCGGTGATTTATCTGCAGGCGTTTATAACGTCGAGGGCCAAATGCTAGCGCAAGCCGTTACTGGTACGCCCGGGCACGTTAATGCAATGGCAGATGCTGTTGGGCATTTTATTCGCCGCATTGGTCGCGAAAATATCTTTGAAGGCGATGTTTATATCACCAATGATCCTTGGGAAGGCACTGGCCACCTTCATGATATCACAGTGGTTACCCCATCCTTCTTCAAAGGTAAGTTAGTTGGTTTTTTTGCCTGCACCGCGCATATCGTCGATATTGGTGGTCGTGGCTTTGGTGCTGATGCAGCAAGCGTTTATGAAGAAGGGCTTTATATCCCAATCATGAAGTTTGTTGAACGCGGCGAAGTGGATAAGACGCTAATCAGCATCGTCCGCGGCAATGTGCGAGAGCCCGATCAATTGGTTGGCGATATGTATGCGCTCGCAACATGTAACGAAATTGGCCATCGTCGCCTTATCGATATGATGGAAGAATTCAAACTTGAAGATCTAAGCGGCATTGCAGAATTTATTTTAGAAAATTCTCGCAGAGCAACGATTGAACGAATAGCTGCACTTCCGCGCGATACAGCCGAAGGTGAAATGACCGTTGATGGTTTTGCAAAACCAATCACCCTAAAGGTGAAATTGACCATCAATGAAGACAATATTGTTACCGATTTTACCGGTTCTTCAGGCCTAGACAAAAAGGGCATTAATTGCCCAATGGTCTATACAAAGGCTTATGCATGTTATGCGTTAAAATGCGCTATCGCACCTGAAATCCCAAACAATGCAGCCTCGCTAGCGCCATTTATCACGCATGCGCCGGAAAATACCATCGTCAATGCACTTCACCCAGCACCGGTTGCTTTGCGGCATATCGTTGGTCATTTTGTGCCCGACACTGTTTATAATGCGTTGGATAAAATCTTGCCAAATGTGGTTCCGGCTGAAGGTGCAGGATGTTTATGTAACTTCCAAGTATCGCTACGACCAAGAACAGATGCACCTGCACCTGAAGACGCAACGCGTTCTGAAGTGCTGACATTTAACTCAGGTGGTTCGGGTGCAAGACCTGAACATGATGGATTAAACGCAACCGCATTTCCATCGGGCGTTATGACCATGCCAATTGAAGCCACAGAACACGCAGGTCCGGTTATCATCTGGCGAAAAGAGCTACGTCCGGATAGCGGCGGCGCAGGCAAACAGCGCGGTGGCCTTGGGCAATATATGGAAGTTGGCGCAATGGAAGGTCACGAATTTGATTTCCAAGCCATGTTTGATCGCGTTGACCATCCGGCAAAGGGTCGTAATGGCGGCCAAAATGGCAGCGCAACAACGATTGCGCAAGATGATGGTTCACCGATGAATGGCAAAGGAAAACAATTTGTGCCGCATGGGCGCAAAGTCGTACTCGCCTTCCCCGGTGGTGCTGGTTATGGTGATCCAAGTGATCGAGATATTGAGCTTGTAAAACGTGACTTAGCACGCGGTTACATCTCTGTTGAAACAGCAAAAAAAGACTATGGATTGGCTGAAAATGACATCAATGATGTTTTAGATGCGATCAAAAAAGGAGAGGCAATATAATGGTTTTGAAAACACAAGCGCCAAAACAATCTAGCTATGATGTTGTCATTGTTGGCGGCGCTATCTTTGGCTCATCGGCTGCATGGTTTTTAAGTGATGACAAGGACTTTGACGGGAGCGTCCTTATTATTGAGCGAGACCCTTCCTATGAATTTGCTTCAACCAGCCGCACCAATAGCTGCATGCGCCAACAATTCACCGCAGAAATCAATGTAAAATGCTCTCAATTTGCAGCAGATTTCGTCAAAAACTTACGCCAATATATGGGTAATGACGAACGCGTCCCCGAACTGGAAATCCAGAATTTTGGCTATATGTATTTAGCTGACAATGAAGAATTTGCCGATGTCTTGATTGAGAGCCAAGCCATGCAAGTTGCAGCGGGCGCCGGCACGCGGGTTCTAACACCTGAGCAAATAAAACAGGAATACCCGTTTTATAATCTCGACGACATCATTCTAGGTAGCATCAACACTGTTGATGAAGGTTACTGGGATGGAATTACTGTCTTTGATTGGTGGCGAAAATCAGCGCGTGAACGCGGAATTGAATATTGCCAAAACGAAGTCGTTGCCATGACAAAAAGCGCCAATGGTGAACGAGTTGAAAGCGTGACTTTAAAATCGGGCGAAATCATTTCTTGCGGACAAGTCGTAAATGCATCCGGACCGCGAGCTGTTCTTACATCGCGCATGGCCGGCATTGAAATCCCGGTCGAGCCACGCAAACGTTTTACTTGGATATTCCAAGCAGAACAACCACTTGATCGCCCCCTACCCTTAACAATTGATCCATCTGGCGTTCACGTTCGCCAAGAAGGCACAGAATACTATCTTGCAGGTGGTCATGCAGATTATGACCCAGCGCCAGATTATGATGACTTTGAAATGGATCATGACCTCTGGCAGGATCATATTTGGCCGGTTATGGCGAGCCGCATTCCGCAATTCGAAGCCATCAAAGTGACAAATGAATGGGCGGGTCACTACGCCTATAACACTTTTGATCATAACGCGATTTTAGGCCCACATGATGAAGTGAAAAACTTTATCTTCCTCAACGGGTTCTCTGGTCACGGATTACAACAATCACCAGCCATGGGACGCGGTATAGCTGAGATCATCGCCCATGGTGAATATCGCACATTAGACCTAAGCGACTTCGGTTACGATCGCATTGTCAAAAACAAAGAATTTATTGAGAAAGCCGTTATCTAATGAAACTCGTTTTAACAGGCGCAGCCGGACGGCTCGGATCTTATCTACGCGAACCACTTGCTAACTTTGCAGATGAATTAGTTTCAACTGATATCGTCGATGACATCGGAAAATTATATGATGGCGAAAGCTATGTGAAAGCTGACCTTGCAAGTCTTGACGATATGCTAGCAGTATTAAAGGGCGCGGATATGGTCGTACATATGGGCGCGTATGCTGACGAGGGTCCTTTTGAAAAGCTACTCGGGCCAAATTTCGTTGGCGCCTATAATGTTTGGGAATCAGCTTACCAAAACGGCTTAAAACGGGTGATATACGGAAGTTCCATTCACGCCGTTGGCATGTATCCAAAGAATGAATTTATCGGTGTTGATGCACGCCATCGACCTGATACGTTTTATGGTTTGGCCAAATGCTTTGCAGAAGATCTAGGTAGTCTTTATTGGGACAAACGCGGTCTCGAAAGCGTTCACATGCGCATTTTATCATGCGCACAAGTCACCGGCGCACGTGCCCTCGGGTCATGGTTATCCTATGATGATCTCATCCAATTAGTACAGCGCTGCATTGAAACGCCAGTAACCGGTTTTTCAGTCATCTACGGTGTGTCTGACAATGATCGTGTGCCAGTGGACAATTCAAAAGCCAGTTTCATTGGCTATCGCCCAAAAGATAATGCCGAACAATTTGCTGAGGAAATATTAGCAAATGATCCACCAATGGATCCGCAAAATCCTGAACATATGTGTCATGGTGGCCCGTTTGCATCTGTGCCTTTGGGCAATAGCGGTATCGCGCAGATGGACATCATTGACGATACGAAAAAGAGCTAACAACAATTTCAAAAAAGGAAAGATCATGGCAGATAAACCAGTTGCACTTATTGTTGGCGGCGGCAGTGGTATCGGCGCTGATAGTGCAAAGAAATTAAGTGAAGACGGGTTTGATGTGGCTGTGATGTCTTCATCAGGCAAGGGTGAAGCCTTGGGCAAAGAGCTCGGTGGATTTGGTTTCACTGGATCCAACCTTGTCGTTGAAGACTTGGAAGAATTTGTCAAACTCACAATGGATCGTTTTGGCAGAATTGATGCTGTCGTTAACTGCGCTGGCCATGGCCCTAAAGGCGACATCATGGAGATTAGTGACGAAGACTGGCACAAAGGCATGGATTATTACATGCTCAATGTTGTGCGCACGACCCGCATTGTTTTACCGATCATGCAAAAACAAGGCAGCGGCTCAATTGTCAATATTTCAACCTTTGCAGTGTTTGAACCTGATCCAGATTTCCCAACATCGGCCATCTTCCGCGCGGGTTTGGCTGGCTACACCAAATTGTTCAGTAGCAAATATGCGCGCGAGAACATTCGCATGAATAATGTTCTGCCTGGCTTTATCGACAGCCTGCCAGAGAAAGAAGATCGCGTTGCGCGCATCCCAGCGGGCCGATATGCCAAAGTGCGCGAATTATCAGAAACCGTAGCATTTCTCGCATCCGATAAATCAAGCTATATCACCGGACAAAATATCCGCGTTGATGGCGGTTTGACCGCATCCGTATAGACATGAAAAAGCCGCGTTCGTTTTGTTGAACACGGCTAAAATTCTCGTCACTTAGCGATAATAGAGTGACTGACCTTCGTGGAAGATCTGCACTTTTTCAGGTGCCGCAGATACGCGAACAGATTTGCCTCTTAAATCACCATGAATGCCAGGCAACTTACCGATCACTGGATCAGCGTCTCCGACTTTTTCAAAATAAAGCAGAGTAACTTCACCCAATGCTTCGGTGATATTCACCTTACCTTCAAAGATATGATCGTCTTTGGTTTCGATCATATCTTCAGGACGCACACCGATATTGACCTTCAAGCCTTTATCTTCAGCTTTCGTTGGAACTGCAGACACGGCCACACCACCACCGTCTAATTTAACGGTGGTCTGTTTACCCGTTTTTGTGATCTCGCCAGGTAGCAAGTTCATCGCAGGTGATCCAATAAACTGCGCCACAAATTCATTTTCCGGACGCTCATAAAGCTCCAGCGGCGTACCAACTTGGGCAATACCTTTATTGGCCAAAACAACAATTCGAGATGCGAGTGTCATCGCTTCAACCTGATCATGCGTGACATAAATCATTGTGCTTTCAGGCATAGATTCTTTTAGCTGCGCGATCTCAATACGCGTTGCAACACGCAGCGCTGCATCAAGGTTAGATAGCGGCTCATCAAAGAGATAAACTTTTGGATCGCGAACAATTGAGCGCCCGATCGCAACGCGTTGTCTTTGACCACCAGAAAGAGCTTTCGGCAGACGATCAAGATATTCTTCGAGCTGCAATGTCTTAGCCGTACGCGCGATTGCTTCATCAATTTCCGCTTGAGGTTTCTTAGCAAGCTTAAGCGCAAATGACATATTTTCGCGAACCGTCATATGCGGATAAAGCGCATAAGATTGGAACACCATGGCAATGCCACGTTGTGCGGGAGGAATGTCATTGACCACATCCCCACCGATTTCCAATGTACCTGCGGTGATTTGCTCAAGCCCTGCTATCATACGAAGCAAGGTCGATTTACCACAGCCCGAAGGACCGACAAAAACAATCAATTCACCCTGTTTGATATCAAGGTTGATATCATTGAGAACATTGACTGTGCCGCCGTAGGTTTTCCCCACACCCGTTAATTTTACGTCGGTCATAACTCCACCCTTTCAGATTCTAGTGATCTATCTTCTGCCCGATAAAGACCTGCCATGGCCCCATATTTAATGTGCCATCTTCGATATTTTGAATGCCGCCCAACTCTTCTCCCAAAGCTGTCCAATTGCCTTCAGGCATTTTAAACTGACATGCGTTCTCGCCAATATTGAAGGCACACAACAGAGTTTGACCTTCAACCTTGCGGAAGAAGGTAACCACGCTCCCGTCCTGTCTTAGATCGCTATGCTCCCCGACTGACAACGCTGGGTGATTTTGGCGGAATTGAATAGCTTTGCGATAATGATGGATCAGCGCAGATGGATCTTTCTCCTGCTCCTCGACAGACATAGCTAAATGTTCTGCAGCGACTGGCAACCAAGGCTTACCTTCGGAGAAACCACCATTTTGATTATTGTTTTGCCAAACCATAGGCGTACGACATCCATCGCGTCCGCGATATTCTGGCCAGAACTCAATGCCATATGGATCTTGCAAGTCTTCAAAATTAACATCGGCTTCCGGTAGTCCAAGTTCTTCACCTTGGTAGAGACAAACAGAACCGCGCAAGCACATGATCATTGTGGCAAATAGACGTTGTCCGGCATCATTTAAATTCCATCTAGATGCATGACGCGCAACATCATGGTTTGAAAATGCCCAACATGCCCAGCCATCGGCTGCAACATCATCGACCTTTTGCAACACCTCAACAATGCGATGTGCATTTGGTTGATCCTGCGCCAAAAACTCAAAGGCATAACACATCTGCATGAGATCATCGCCAGCAGTATATTGACCAAGAATTTCAAGGCCAAACTGCGCATCACCCACTTCACCAACAGCTGCCGCACCAAAGGGTTCCATCAAAGCACGCAAGCGGCGAAGGAACGCTAGGTTCTCAGGGCGGTTTTTATCATAAAGGTGATTTTGGTGATTATACGGATTAACCGAAGGTGCAATCGTTGCATTACGCTCTTCAAGCGGCAAAGCAGGATTATCTCTTAGTTCCTGATCATGGAAATAGAAATTAATCGTATCCAAACGGAAACCATCAACCCCACGATCAAGCCAAAATGTTGCAGCATCTAGAAGTGCATTTTGAACTTCAATATTATGCAGATTAAGATCGGGCTGCGATGTGAGGAAGTTATGCATGTAATATTGCTCACGACGCCCATCCCACTGCCAAGCACTACCGCCGAAAATCGACAACCAATTGTTTGGTGGCGTTCCATCGGGTTTAGGGTCAGACCAGACATACCAATCAGATTTCGGATTGGTTCTATCAACACGGCTTTCTTTAAACCAAGGATGCTGATCACTGGTATGACTTAAAACCAAATCGATCATCACACGAATGCCATGACGATGCGCAGCGCTGATAATTGCATCAAAATCAGCTAACGTTCCAAACATTGGATCAACATCGCAATAGTTGCTGACATCATAGCCAAAGTCTTTCATTGGAGATGTGAAAAACGGTGAAATCCAAATCGCATCCACACCCAATGTGGCGATATAAGGAATACGCTGGACTATGCCCGCAAGATCCCCGATCCCATCACCATTGCTATCTTGATAGCTGCGTGGGTAGATTTGGTAGATGATGGCGCCGCGCCACCAATCTTTATTTGTAGCGTTATCCAACAAAGGAGCTGCTGCAAGAT
>JAHDEP010000136.1:0-2336 GCA_020628775.1 Rhizobiaceae bacterium
ACAGTTATTTTGTTTGTTTCTGAAATTATCAGGATTGATCTTGCCGCTATCATTGTGATGGTGATCTTAGGACTGCTTAGTCAAATTCCTCAACTCCAATCGCTTGCTGATGTGAACCATCTCTTTGACGGCTTTGCCTCCAATGCCGTTATCTCAATTGTTGCCGTGATGATCATTGGTGCGGGCTTAGATAAAACCGGGATCATGAGCAAAGTTGCTGCCACCATTTTGCGGCGAGGGGGCACCACCGAAGCGCGGATCATTCCGATCATCTCCGGTACCGTCGGCGTGATCTCATCCTTTATGCAAAATGTTGGTGCAGCCGCGTTATTCTTGCCTGTTGTCAGCCGTATATCAGTGCGGACAGAAATACCACTCAGCCGCTTACTCATGCCGATGGGGTTTTGCGCCATTTTAGGTGGCACCATGACGATGGTCGGTTCATCACCGCTTATTCTGCTCAATGATTTAATTATCGGTGCGAATGAAACGTTGCCCGCAAATGCGCAAATGCAAACCTTTGATTTGTTCTCCGTCACGCCGATTGGTGTCAGCTTGGTGGTGACGGGCATCATTTATTTCATGATCTTTGGGCGCTGGATCTTACCCTTTAAAGGCGATCGTAAAGACGGGACCAGTGGTCAATCGCTGAAAGAATATGTGAAGTCTTTATATGGCTTAAATACCGATATTTTTGAGATCACCATCCCAGCAGGCCATCGCGTTGAGGGGCAAACAATTGATGACATGATGAGCAAATATCACATGTATATCATCGGAACCGCTTATCGCGGAAAGCGCTGGTTTGCACCGGTCATTCAAACGCCCATCACAACACCTTGCCGTATTGCGGTTTTAGGTCGTCGTAAGGTTATTGAACAGATGATCGAAGATGAAGGGTTCATCAATCACAATGGGCTTGATGTTTTTGCGGAAGACTACGCTCCAACGGTCTCTGGTGTTGCGGAAATGGTTATCCCGCCGGGATCTAAAGTCATCGGTAAATGTGCACATGATTTGGTGTTTCGTACAACCTATGGCGCAAGTCTATTGGGCGTGCATCGCAATGGTGAAACACTTTCCTATGTGCAAACAGAAGATCATGAATCAACCCGCGTTGGTGAGGTGCCCTTTGAAGCAGGGGACACACTGGTTATCCACGTAACTTGGCAATCGCTCACGCGCTTAACCCGCGATAGAGATTTCGTTGTCGTGACCAGTGATTTTCCGCGTGAAGAACTCCGTCCCTCAAAGCTTGGATGGGCGCTGCTGTTCTTTGTGATCGCGCTCGGGCTTATTCTGTTTACGGATATTCGCTTGTCTTTGTGTTTGCTTGCCGGTGCTGCGGGGATGATTGTCACCAAAGTGATTGATATCGATGAGGCCTATCACGCGATCAGTTGGAGTACGGTTTTCTTGCTGGCCAGTCTCATACCACTAGGTCAAGCGGTGCAATCAACGGGGACCGCCACTTGGATTGCGGATCAAATCCTACATCTTTTAAACGGGTGGCCGCTCTGGGCGCTGCAGGCGGGCATCGCGGTCCTTGCCACCATCTTCACGCTGATTATGTCCAACGTAGGCGCTACGGTTTTATTGGTGCCGCTTGCGGTATCCATCGCGGTTGCTGCTGGGGGTGATCCGGCCATTTTTGCGCTCACCGTTGCGATCTCAACATCCAATTCGTTTTTGATCCCCACCCATCAGGTCAATGCTCTGATCATGGGGCCTGCGGGCTATCGGGTGATTGATTTTGTCAAAAGCGGTGGCATTATGACATTATTGTTCTTGGTCGTTTCGCTTACCGTGATGAACTTTGTGTTTTAGGAAAAACGATGCGGGATCGGACCCGCATCGCACATTTTGATGAGTTAGTTGCGACGCAACCAATCTTTAATCGCACGGCCAATGCTATGCGGTTGATCTTCCTGAATGAAATGAAGACCCTGACCAACAAACGCTGTCTCAATATTAGATATGAGATCTGTGTAGTACGGAACCGCTTGAGGTGGAACCAAAACGCCAGGTTCAGCATAGGCCAGCAATACAGGCATATCGGTCTCTGACATGAAGTTTTTAATGTCGCTCATAAGTGCAACATTGCTTACAGGTTCACCACCGATAGGCACTTCTTTTGGCCATGCCCACGTTGGCAATCTGCTCTCAACGGTTTGATAAGGGACACCATATTCGCTTTGAGCCTGATCACCCAATGGACGATTGATCATTTGGGGAAGGATGCCATTTACGAACATATTGCCTTCCATAATCATTTTATAACCTTGCTGTTCATCACGCATGGCTTTGAACATGCCGCCCATTTCTTCCCCCATCGC
>JAHDEP010000136.1:2436-5917 GCA_020628775.1 Rhizobiaceae bacterium
TTGAATCTTATTGGTAGCGTGTTGTTAAAACGATGGACGCGTTTTCAAGATCAAATATCGTATCACGCAAAGCGATATTTGCTTGATATTCGGGATCTGAACCCATGCCCTTCATCGATGTTTCAGGGTCATCTGTTTCAAACAAATTGACCAAATCAGCGGCTTGATTGCCACGCAAAATCTTATGCGCCTCAAGCGGTTGGTCAATGCGTTTAAGTCCGTGACGTTCCATTGCAGGCCGCACTTTATCAAAATACGCGAGTGCATCTTCTACAGTTTTACCGGCTTTAATCGGCAAGATATCAACGAGAATGTAAGTCATTTTTTTCTCCAATTCGAAATAACATTGTCTATGCCGCACAAATATGTTTGTATCTTCACCGTTACGCAATTAGCTTAAATGAGACATCTTGGTGCATATATGAGACAAATGGATTGGAGTGATTTAAAGCTGTTTTTGTCGTTCATTCGCTCTGGAACCACCAGAATGGCGGGTGAGCAATTGGGAATTAGCCATTCAACAGTGGCGAGACGATTGGACCTACTCAGCGAGAATGCAGGTGCCGCTCTATATTTTCGCAATTCCGATGGTTTGCAGCTCACATCTGCGGGACAGGAATTGTTGGATACGGCTACGCGTATTGAAGATGAAATCACGACATTTGAACGCAGATCATTTGGCCAAAATCAAGATCTCGAGGGCCCGGTTACACTTTCAACTGGGGATGCTCTATCGGTTGAGCCATTTTTATCAATCATTGCCGAGTTTATTGAGAAATATCCAGGCATAGACCTGCGCCTGATTACCAGCGTTTCAGTTTCGGATTTAGATCGTCAGGAAGCGGATTTGGCACTGCGCTTTGGTAATAGTCCAAGTGATCATCTTGTCGGCCGAAGGCTCACCGAAACAGCACGGGCGATATATGCGTCTCATGATTACGCTGAGCGGTTTTTATCAAATCCCAGTTCATCAAATCCCAGTTCATCAGATCCAAGTTCATCAAATCTTGGGTCATCAGATTTCGGTTGGATCAGTTTCAGCCCGCCCGGTGATAAAGAGGTTTGGAAAAAATCAACGCCATATCCAGATCTACCAACGCACTTGCGCTGTGCGGATATGCGAACGCAGCAAATTGCCTGCCGCGCAGGGATTGGACTTGTTATGCTACCGTGTTTCTTGTGTGATCCTGATCCTGAATTATCTCGGATAACAGAGCCCGAGTTCGCCTCGCGTCAGGACTTATGGTTGTTGCGTCATTCTGAAATGCGAAAGAATGCCCGCGTCAGGGCATTAAGCGATCATATCGTTGCTTCGATTGCTCGTCTTAAACCATTGCTTGTTGGACAGACCCGCAAGACTTTTGAGCTGCAACAGATCAAATAGACCGGAAACAACTCTTTCCGGTCCATTGTCATTACGTGTGTTATCGACCGTGGTAGGCGTTGCTCACGGCAAATGTGTCTTCAAACCAGTTCCAAAGAACAACTTTCCCGTCCTTTGCTTTTGCGCGAAGAGCGAAGGTGAATTCCTCTGTTTCTTTACCGGAATTAGTCGCCTTGACTTTCATCTTGCCGAAAACAGCAACGGTATCACCTTTGGCAAATGCATCTTCATTTTGCCAATGTGTCACCGCTAGGTTCTTTGAGAAATCACCCAAGAAACCAAAAATTGCGTCCTTGCCTTCCCAAGTACCTATCCAGGGCAGGGTGCTGTCACCTTCATTTTGCCAGACCATGTCGTCCGCCATTAATGCAGACATATCTTCCATTTTGCCTGCGCCCATCGCGCCCATAAATGCCATGACGGTGTCAAATGTTGCTTGGCTTTCTTTGTCCATATCGCCGGCGCTGGCCTTTTTCGCAACCATCACAGCAAGTGCCGTACCTAAGGATGCTTTCATTAAAGCTCGTCTGTTCATAATGTGTCCTTTCAATAAGTTTTGCCTTTTAAAAAGCTAAAAGCGGGCTTAGATTTTGCCCGCTTATGTCTTTGTTTTATTTGCCAGAAAGTTGACGGAGCGCTGTGGCCCAGTCTTCCACATGGTATGAACGGACGATTTTGCCGTCTTCAACTGTGTGAATATCAATTGCGAGAATATCAAATCCGCGTCCTTGGCCATCAACACCAAACATTGGACCCACAGGTGTGCCTGTCGCGCGACTGCGCACAACAAAGCGATTGCCATCTTGTAGCATTTCTTCAACAGCCCAGTTCAAGTTTGGGATCAATTTGCCAAAGCCGCCAATTTGCGCTGTAAAACCATCGCGGTTTTTTGATTTACCAGAATAATCGCCAATACTTTCCCAGTTTTCAGATGTATTTGCCATAAACGCTGCTGCATGTTTTTCCGAAGCAGGATTGCTCAAAAAGTCATAAAACGCTTGCACAGATGCTTTGTCATCGGCCAAGGCGCTACCGGTTGTGAATGCCATAAACAGCGATACGATCGCTGCGATAAATCTATTTTTCTTCATGTCTGATCCTCCAAGATCGTTGTGGTTACAGAGCTTTTTCAAATTTGTGGTTGCTCAATCTTGGTTATAGACATTTCCCTATTCATCGATAAGATACGATAATTAAAAGTAACTGTTCGGAAAAATTAAATTATGTTGGACAAGCTTCGTCAGATTGCGATTTTCGCAAAAACAGTTGATCACGGCTCTTTTCGCGGTGCAGCGCATGAATTGCGCCTATCTCCCTCGGTTGTGAGCCATCATATCTCGCAATTAGAGGAGCATCTTGGATGTGCTTTACTGTATCGATCAACTCGCAAGTTGGCACTCACGCCAGAGGGTGAGCGGTTTTTAATCTCGGCCCAGCAGATGATCGAAGCAGCGGAAACTGGATTGGAGGACTTGTCTCAGTCATCCAACAAGCCAAGCGGTATTTTACGCATTACAGCACCATCGGTGCTCTCCACATCACATTTCATGGAGCTGGTAGCTAAGTTTTCAAAAACTTATGAAGGTATTCAGCTTTCAATTGATTTCACTGACGCGAGACAGGAATTGATCGCTGGCGGTTTTGATATCGCTATCCGCATGGGTGTCCGACCTGAATTGACCGGTTCATCGCGAAAGCTATTTTCGGTAGCAAGACGTCTCATTGCCTCCGTTGGCTATATATCCGAGCGCAAAAAAGTTGAGAACCCGCGTGATTTGTCAAACTGGGCGTGGTTGGAGCTTTCCCCTGTGCAACACATCAAACCGACATTTTACAAAGACGGGAAAGAACCAATTGTTTTGCGACCTGATGCAAGGCTAACAGCCAATGATGCGCGTGCATTATACCAATTGGCTAAGGCGGGCTGCGGGTTGGCCATGGTGCCAGAATTTATCTCAGAACCGGGCGTCAATTCAGGGGAGGTTGCTTATGTCATCCCCGAATGGCAACTCGATATGATCGATGTCTATGCCATGTGGCCATCAAACGCACCACGTCATGGTCTTGTGAGACTTTTCATCGATGCGATAAGTCAGA
>JAHDEP010000136.1:6017-8389 GCA_020628775.1 Rhizobiaceae bacterium
TTCTCACCCTCATTATTGTCTTTATCCTGCGATTTCTCTTCAAGGAATGCGGAGATTTTTTCCATTGATCGACCCGATAAAACAGGGGTTTGTGGGGTGCTTCCGCGCAGTGGATTGGACAAGATAAATTTCGCTTTGTCTGCGGCAACAACAGCACGGCGTTTACCCATCCGGTAGACGGCATATATGACGATGGTGATATGCGCTAATAAGATGATATAGAACATGCCTTGCGGCCCATATATCGACATCAAGCCACCGGCGATCAGCGGGCCTGAAATGGTGCCAACCCCTTGTAATAACAACAAACCACTTGTGACCTGAAGCGCAGAGCCTGCTTTAGCATGATCGTTCGCATGCGCGATAAGAATGGGATACATAACAAAAATTAAAGCACCAAAGCCTGCAGCTTTGGCAATCAATATTGTTGGATCGGTGGTGGATATAGCGATGAATAAGATATCGGCAATAATGGCTAAGACGCCGACGATTAGTAGAACATATCTTCGGTCCATGTGATCAGATGCATAGCCAACAGGTATTTGCGATAAAGCACCTGCTAAAATTGGTGCTGACATGAAAAGCGATATCGCGCCGACCGAAAGCCCAAGGTCATTTGCATAAACAGCACCAAGCGTCCCGAACGCACCGTTTGAAACGCCAACGCATACCACAGCAACCACGGCAATGGGGGAGTTGAGCCATAGTGCTTTTAGATCAAGCTTTGCTTCAGACAATGGTGCAGGGGCAGATGATGCAGAAACCGCAGTTGGCAGCAATGCAAGCGAATAAAACACAGCGCCAATGATGAAGAATTCAAGACCAATTGTACCGCTGGCAGCAATGGATAATTGCCCCAATGTGCTGCCCAATAAATTGATCATGGTATAGGTACCAAACACAGATCCGCGTTGATTGGGTTCGGTTGTGCTGGTCAACCAGCTTTCAACAATCATCGCAGCGCCGGCAAATGCAAAACCTGACAGCGAGCGCAAAATAATCCATGAGCTTGGAAAAACGATTAAAGCCGATAAGAGAATAGACAAAGATGCAACGGCTGCCATGACGCTGAACGAGCGCACATGACCGACCTTTGCCACAAGGCGGGGGACGTATAAACAACCGGCGATATAACCGATCGCCCATCCGGTTCCCAACAGACCCAAGCTAAAAGCCGAGAAGCCTTCAGCTGCACCACGAACAGGCAGGATCAAGCCATTAAGACCACCAGCAAAGAACAAAAAGCCCGATCCAATCAGGAGGGCCGAAAGCGAAAAGATTTTGTTTTTCATTGTACTATTTGTCGAAAAATCGCGATTCAGACACAAATCGCTACACTATGAGGAAAGTGTAGACCCATTAGAGATTAAATCAAGCGAGAATGTGACGAAAAAAACACCCAAATCCGGCGGGGATTTGGGTGTTGGAGTTTGGCCAAAGCAAAAATTTTGAGGTCTAGAATTTGCTTTGGCCTTTAACAAACAGCTGAGTATCACAAAAGGCTTGTAGAAATTTCCTTAGTGATCTGAGCAAACCGGTTGAAAATGCCTTAACGACCGATTTGAAATTCAGCGTCGCTTTTGTGGCTAACGACGCTGTGGGCGACAAGCTGTTTGTTGGTTTCGTGTTAATACGCATTGGCCAGAAATCTGCCCGCGTGGTGTTGTCATTGAGCAGCTATTGCCAACGGCTTTTGTTTCACATGCAGCGAGAGCAAATTGTGGTGGACCGCGGCGGTTGCCACGACCTTGCTGTGCGTTTTGGCGATTATTGCCGCGCAATGCAGCCTGTTCCTGACGATTTTCTCTATTGCCAAAAACTTTGCCGAGACGTTTACCCAATCCCAGTGCTTTGCCGCGTTCTTGACCCATATTTGGATCCTGATTTTGACGAGAGGCTCTTTGGCCCCCGGAAGGAGTAAAATCAGATGAAATTTCACCATAGGCACAGCGTGGGAAAAACGGGTAATTATCAGTGGCGAAATAGACATATTTGCCGTTCATTGTTCCACCGTTACATTGATCAAGATTTCCTGATCCGGCAACATATTGGAAATCCTGATTATAGGTTCCATCATATGTGCCCCCGGGGGCAGTGCTGCGTGTGCCTGATTTAAGTTGCCAGCTGGATTTAATTTGAGAACCCATATAGTGGATTTCGTGTCCATCTGCAGCATAACCGATCAATGTGCCTTGAGCTGCAGCTAATATTCCGTCCGAAGGCGCGTGGTAGTGATATTCACCATCTGGGCCGACATGGGCATTGTTGCTATCAAGACCGAGTGCTTCACGGGCGCCCACGCCGTCTAAATTCCATCCAGATGAGCGATCTCGCGAGTGTCCGCGTGAAGATGATGCATCATACCAATCAGC
>JAHDEP010000414.1 GCA_020628775.1 Rhizobiaceae bacterium
GGGTTTAAGAGTTGATGCATCGAATGTACCAGATAATGTCGCGATTTGCTCCATTGTGATTTTATATTGAGCTTGGCTAAATCCATACCAACTCATTAGTAGAAAGATAGCAGCTATGGCTAAGCCGCCCAAAAACATAGGGCGTCTTCCAATTCTATCAATAAAGAAAAGTGATATAAGTGTTGCGATAACACTCAACACACCAACAATAATGGTTTGCGCCAAAGCCGTTTCCGTACCCCCGCCTAGTTGCTCGAAAACAATTGGTGCGTAGAAGGTAATAGCATTCATGCCTGTGATAGGCTGGGTAATTGCTACAACAATGCCGACAATCAAAGCGAGTCTCAAGGCAGGTGAAAAAAGCTCTTTAAGTGATGCCAATAAGCCTAAACTAGCATCATGTAATTTGTCCAAGCCGTAATCAGAGATGATTTCGGTAGGAACATCATTTTCATTCTCCCACTTTCTACCAGTTAATTTTCCTAGGGATTGCCAAGCGAGTTGTCTTTTACCGCTAGCCATCAGCCAACGTGGGCTTTTGGGGATGAAGAGTAAAAATATGAGCCACAATAGAGCTGGTATAATTTCAGCTCCAAGCATCCAGCGCCAGATACTCTTATCCATTCCGATATTGGAAACCCAATCAGCGCCCGAGTTAGATAGATGATTAATTCCGTAACTTATGAAGAATGCTGCAGAGAGGCCTATGACTATTGTTAGTTGAAGAATGGAGACAAGTTTACCGCGCAACTTTGGCGGAGATATTTCACCAATGTACATTGAAGCTACCGAAAGAGATGTAAATGCCATGCCGCCAATAAAGCGCGCCCAAAAAAGTGACCAAAAACTGGTTGCTGCGACTGAGGCTATCGCTGAAACAAGGTATAAAGCAGCAATAACAAGTAAAGTGTTTTTTCTGCCTATTTTATCGCAGACAACTCCAGTGACGATCAGTGCGATCAAAACACCCCATCCGGGTGCGCTGACAATACTGCTAGACTGCCAATCATTGAGCCCGAACTCTGTTGAGAATGAACGAATGCCGCCTGAAATCAGAGCGGCGTCCAATCCGAAAATAAGTCCGCCTAATGCGACGATGATGGCGCTGATGATTGCTCGGCGTTGTGAAATGACCATACTGTTCGTCCTTGTTGATGGCGCGGCGCGGTTCAGCCAACGGCCATCTTTCCCCTAATTCTTATTGTCTTATGTTTCCGCTTAAATTTCAATAATGTCAACAATCTACATTGTGAAAATACTTTAGAATGTCTATAGATGATGCTCATGAAGTCATGGTGAGGAGTTTGATGCGTGTCTGTGAATGATAATGAGTCATTTCCCGATATTGG
>JAHDEP010000415.1 GCA_020628775.1 Rhizobiaceae bacterium
CGAGTTCGATACTATGGTTGCCCGGCAGAAGAAGGTGGCGCAGCGAAGACCTATATGGTGCGTGAGGGGCTTTTTGATGATGTTGATGCTGCCATCTCATGGCATCCTGCAACATTTACAGGTGTGAATGAAGCAAGATCACTTGCCAATACGCGAATTGATTTTACGTTCCAAGGAAAAGCTGCACATGCGGCAGGTGCTCCGGAATTGGGTCGATCGGCGCTTGATGCTGTTGAATTGATGAATGTCGGCGTCAACTATCTGCGCGAACATATTCCTGACAGTGCCCGGGTGCATTATGCATATCTCGATGCCGGTGGCGTTGCGCCGAATGTCGTTCAGGCAAAAGCTACAGTGCGGCAGCTCATTCGTGCCAGCTCGTTGCCTGAACTGGCGGATTTGGTAACGCGTGTTCGAAATATTGCTGATGGTGCGGCATTGATGACCGGGACCAGCGTTTCAAGTCAAGTATTTTCAGGTGTTTCAAATCTACTTGGAAATCGCCCGCTTGAAGAGGCAATGCAGCGGGAACTTGAAAGACTAGGTCCTGTTGCCTTTGACGACGCCGATGATGTTTTCGCCCGAGATATTCAGAAGACACTTAGCGCAGCTGATATTAGCACAACTTTCAAACGCATCGGTGCTCAGCCGGTTAAGGGACTTGCACTTTGTGATTTTATTGCGCCACTAGACCGACATAGTGAAGGTGGAGAAGGATCAACTGATGTTGGTGATGTGAGTTGGGCTGTTCCTACGGTTCAAGCACGTGTTGCCACATGCGCCATCGGAACACCTTTCCATACCTGGCAAACAGTGGCGCAAGGTAAGGCGCCAGCTGCCCATAAAGGGATGGTCTATGCAGCCAAAACAATGGCCGCTACCGCGTGTCGACTAATTGAGAGCCAATCGCTTCTGACATCGGCACAGGCGGCGCATAAATCCCATCTTGAACAGACACCTTATACTTGTCCCATACCTGATGATGTGCACCCTCCAGTTTGATGGAACTTATCCATGACACGCGACAGCGCTATTAATAATGCAACAAAGTATTTCGATGACAACTTTTTTAAAGAAGATTTAGCGGAACTGGTTACTTTTGAGACCGAAAGCCAAACACAGACGAAATCTTCTGAGCTACACCGATATTTAGATGAGGCATTGGTACCCCGATTGGCCAAAATGGGGTTCAATTGCAAGATCCATCCGAACCCCAGTGAAGGAGCAGGTCCCTTTCTCATTGCTGAGCGTCGAGAGGGTGCCAATATCCCCACCATCTTGTCTTATGGCCATGGTGATGTGATCCGAGCCCAAACAGATCAGTGGCGCGATGGTTTACATCC
>JAHDEP010000416.1 GCA_020628775.1 Rhizobiaceae bacterium
GCGTTGTTTCCAGCATTGTAGAAGCCGTGAGGACCGCCTTTGAAGGTGATCCTGAGACACGCCAAAAGGTTGCCTTTTCCGTTGCGATCATTGCGCTTTCCGCCAAAATGGCGAAAGCTGACGGTGTGGTGACGGAATCTGAGGTTGCCGCATTCCAAGATATATTTGAAATTCCTGATGAGGAAGCAGCGCATGTATCGCGTCTATATAATTTAGCAAAACAAGATGTTGCAGGTTATGAAGTTTATGCCACACGGTTAGCCGGGCTTTGTAGTTCAGGCGATCGCAATTGCCCTGTGCTGCAGGATGTAATTGATGGTTTGTATCATATTGCTAAAGCGGATGGTGTGATCCACGAGCGCGAAGAGCAGTTGCTCCAGCATATTGCTGAGATTTTCGGACTTGATGAAGCACATTTTTCGCAAATTTCTGCGCGGCACGTTCATCCCGATGGAATGGATCCGTTCGCAGTCTTGGGCGTGACCAAGCAAACGCCATTTGATGAGATCAAAAGACGTTATCGCGAACTTGCTAAAAAGAGCCATCCCGATAATTTGCGCGCTCGCGGTGTGCCGGATGAATTTTTATCTATGGCAGGTGAACGCATGGCGAAATTAAATTTGGCATTTGAAGCCGTGAAGAAAATGCAGGTTCCTGGTTAATGTCACCTGAGGTTAGTTTGGCGCCTGATTTTGCCCCTGATTTTAAAGGCGCTATTGTGCACCCATCCCCAAATTTTGGCGAAAGACGCGGTGTCGATGGGCCCGATATGCTCATCTTACATTATACAGCAATGGAAACAGCGATTGCTGCACGCGATTGGCTATGTGTTGAGGAATCTCAGGTTTCTGCGCATTATCTTGTCGATGAGCTCGGCGAAGTGACACAAATGGTGCGAGAACAAGATCGCGCCTGGCATGCTGGTCAAAGTATCTGGAAGGGTGAGAGCGATATCAATTCTCGTTCGGTTGGGATCGAGATTGCAAATCCTGGGCATGATTTTGGTTGCCCTGAATTTCCGCAAGCGCAGATTTCATCTGTCATTGCCTTATCAAAATCAATTATCGAACGGCATAACATTGTGCCAGAGCGGGTGCTTGGACATTCAGATGTTGCACCTGGTCGTAAACGTGATCCGGGGGAATGGTTCCCCTGGCAAGAATTGCATGAAAACGGTATTGGTCATCTTGTTGATCCTTCTCCCATTCGTAGCGGGCGATATTTCATGCGTGGTGAAAGCGGGCAACCTATTGAAGCATTGCAATCAATGTTATCGCTTTATGGCTATGGCACTGAGATTACCGGTGATTTTGATGAGCGCACTGAACAAGATATTG
>JAHDEP010000137.1 GCA_020628775.1 Rhizobiaceae bacterium
GGCACAAAACCGGGCGGCATGCCTTGGTTGGTCGGCATTGAAACCCCCGATCGAGATCATCGCGATGTCGAACTCAATTTAGAAATTGGTGATATAGCAATCGCGACTTCAGGTGATTACCGCCATTATCGTGATTTCGGCCAAGAACAGGTTTCTCACACCATGGATGCAAAGGCGGGCAAACCGGTACGCAATCAAACGACGTCTGTGACGGTTGCAGCGAAGAACTGTATTTCTGCGGATGCTTGGGCGACAACTTTTCTAGCAATGGAGCGAAAAGAGGCCTTACAGCTTGCAAATTCGCTCAATATTGATGCCCTTATTTACGAAAGACATGGCGAACAACTTGATAAATTCGCAACCGGTGAGTTTGCTACAATTGCCGGTTAAACTGCTTGAACACGAGAAGGCATAAGCGCTGAATATAAAACGCCGATTGGCCCAAAAACCACACCCAGGACTGAATGCAATTTAGCATTTAAATTTTTGTGCAAAGCGATGCGGGAACCAATCATTCCGCACGCCAATGAAACGAGTAACGCTAAAACCAACATAAGTCTCTCCTAGTCCAGGCAACACATTATATGTGGGATCGATCTCATCAATTACAAGCTGCGATACGCCTGATATCAGCAATTTTTCCTCACCTAATTCTGCAAAAAACCGCTTGACCCTGACACTAGTGTCAATGCGTTAGAACGCCCTTCACATCAGAAAACGCAGTATTTAAAAACAGGAGAAAATGCGAAATGAGTGAAACGGATAACTGGCAGAATAAGGTGGCAATTGTCACAGGCGGCAGTTCTGGCATTGGATTGGCAACAGCCAATGCGCTCGCAGATCAAGGCGCAAAAATTTTGATAACCGGACGCAATGCAGAAAAACTCAACGAGGTTGCAAACGGCAAAGACGATATAAAGCCACTACAAATCGATAGTGCTGACCCTGATAGTGGGAAACGCATTGTAGAAGCCGCACTTGATTATTGGGGACGGTTGGATCTGCTGGTCAATAATTCAGGCGCTGGGCAACCCATGCCCATGGCAGCTTACGATGGGGGTGTGGTGAGCAACATGTCTTCGGTTAATATCGTTGCCCCTTCTTTGCTTGTAAAAGAAGCACAATCAGAACTCAAAAAAACAAAGGGCGCGATTGTGAACATCAGTACCGCGGTGTCACGAAATGCAGTCCCAATGATGGCACATTATGCAGCAACCAAAGCTGCGCTTGAACATCTCACACAATCTTGGGCTATTGAATTGGCAGGGGATGGTATTCGGGTTAATGCGATCGCACCTGGCCCAGTTAAAAGTGGCGCGCTAACGGGCATGATGGGATTGCCCGAAGAGATGGCAAAACAGATCGAAGAGCAAGAGGCAGCGCAAATCCCGCTCGGGCGCCGCGGAACCACTGCAGATATTGTCCCTTGGATATTACGCCTTGGCAACGCCAACAATGAATGGCTCACAGGCCAAATTCTAACCATAGATGGAGGCTGGTCGCTTCGAAATTAAAGTACAAGCAGTTAAAAACCATAGACATTGCCGGGTGGTGATGGCACCCCTACCCGGCAACATCTTGAACATGAAGCAATGAGCAACCACATCCATCACACAACAAACATCTGTCACATTCAAAGGAACAAGATATGCAGGCCAAAGAAGCAGCAGACAAACTCGGCATTACCCAACGCATGTTGCGCCATTATGAAAAAGTTGGCCTGATGAGCGTACGCCGGACGGATAAAGGTTATCGCATATATACAGATGCTGATTTACGTCGCGCAGGCCGCATTCGCGATTTCATCGCAACAGGATTTTCCACCCGCGAAATTCTCGCCATGAGTGCGTGTCTCACCGATGAAGGCGATGGACCTTGCGAAGGTGGCATTGCGCAAATGATGGAAAAACTTGAACATATTGACCGATTAAGAAGCGATCTTGATGCAAAGCGGGAAGCTGTTCTAGAACGCATCGAAACCCTAAAGGCAGCTTTTCCAAATTACCCGTCTAATACGGACCTAAATAGGCCAAAATTAGATAATCTTGCTCCCCAACTAAAAGCTCATAATGAACCCGCCTGAGGTACCAAGCCCTTCATTCACCCCAAAATCACTCCTTTTTTGATCCACGAAGCGCAAAAAACAGTTATTCGGAGTCCATTTTGCAACGAAATCAAATTTTAATCAAAAAATATATTTCCAGAAGCTATTGATTTTGCACGCGGTTTCAATTTGATTTTGCATCCGCGTGCAAAAGTTTATTTTCGTTTACTAATTCTTATCAAAATTGAAATGTACTTAAAGAAATTGAAGGTCGTACCTTGTTTGAAATAGCAAGATTTTCTCGACGCGCATGATGCCATCTTCACTCAGATCCTGAGATGTATGATTAATCGCTTGTTGGGAGGTTCTCATGCGGATTTCAAAAAAACTACCATTAGCTGCCGTAAGTTTAACGTTGTTTGCAATTCTTGTGGGCGCAGCAACAAGCCTTTCAATCAGCACGAAGTTTCTTCAGGAAAGCGCTCAGGAAAAACTCCAAGCGATCGCAGATGGTAGACGCAACCAGCTTGAAACATATCTACACGCAATTGAGGATGATGTGCGATCAATCGCAACAAACGCGCTTTCCATTCGCGCCGTTGATAAATTCGCATTCTATTTCCCCTATGCAGGCGATGATCCAAAGGCAGAATTGCAACGACGCTACATCACAGATAATCCACACCCACTTGGCGAGCGGCACAAATTAGACGCTGCAGGTACCGATGGCTTTGAAGGGCAGCACGAGGAAGTGCATGGATTTTACCGCGATTTCGTCCAAAAACGCGGTTACAACGACTTATTCCTCATCGCAATGAACGGTGACGTTGTCTATTCCGTTAACAAAACAAATGAGTTTGCGACCAATCTCGCGGAAGGTGAATGGAAAGACACAGGTCTTGGTGAAGCTTGGCGCTTGGCGATGGCATCCGAGGAAGGCAAATCCTTCTTTATCGATTACAGCAAATATGGCCCGAAAAATGATATACCGGCATCTTTTATCACCCAGGCGATCTTTAAAAAAGGACGATTAAAAGGCGTCTTGGTTCTCGAATTACCGAGCGAGAACATCAATCGTATTGTCAGCAATGCAACAGGATTGGGAGAAACGGGTGAAACACTTTTGCTCAAATCTGACGGCACGATGATTTCTGACTCTGCAAAAACGCAAGAAAATGAAGCCTTAAGTCTAAAACTGAACTTAAGCCCGGCGTTACTTGAACAATCTTATAACGCGCAGCCCGTTGACCAGTTGGAAGGTTATCGCGGTGAAAGCTTTGAAATCTCTGCCGTGCGTGTTGAGTTTGCTGAGGCTGATTGGATCGTCGGCGCATTGATTTCGAGCGATGAAGTGTTCGCCGGGGTCACAACATTGCGAAATTACACTTTTGGGATTTCGCTGTTATTGATCGCGATCTCCATGGGCTTGGCGTTTTTGTTATCAAGTTCGATCACGCGACCGATCAGCAACGCGATTAATAACATGAAGGAACTTGCGTCCGGCAACACAGAGATTGATCTTGATGGTGCGGATCGCAAGGATGAAATCGGTGAGATTTTTCAATCGGTCGGTATTTTCCGAGACGCTGCTTTGGAGAAAGACCGTCTGGAAGCAGAGAGCGAAAAGACGCGGATCTTAACCGAGCAAGAACGAAAGCAAGCAGAAGAGTTAAAGGCTCAAGATGCTGCAAAAATTGAAGAAGCTGTTGAAGAATTAGCGTCTGGATTAACCCGTCTTTCAGATGGCGATCTGACAATTCAGCTCGAGCGTAAATTTGATGGAGATCTGGATCGTATCCGCACAGATTTCAATACATCTGTTGGAAAACTAAGTGAAACATTGGGGCAAATCAGCAAGGTTTCAACCGGCCTTCATGTGAATTCGATGGAGATTAGTAACGCGACAAACGACTTGTCTCAACGCACCGAAACGCAAGCTGCATCTCTTGAAGAAACCGCAGCAGCGCTCGATGAAATAACAGCAACCGTCAAACGAACCGTTGAAAAAGCAACTGATGCTTCGAAAAAGGCAAATGATGCGCGCCAGGACACGGCAGCATCAAGCGAGGTTGTTGCCAATGCAGTGGCCGCAATGAACGGAATTGAAAAAGCATCAAACGATATCAATCAAATTATCAATGTTATCGACGAAATTGCGTTCCAGACCAATTTATTGGCGCTCAATGCCGGTGTTGAAGCAGCTCGTGCGGGCGAAGCAGGAAAAGGCTTTGCTGTTGTGGCACAAGAAGTGCGCGAGCTTGCCGGACGCTCTGCCGAAGCTGCAAAGCAAATCAAAGTGCTCATTTCAGCTTCTGAAAACGAAGTTTCAAATGGCGTGCGTCTTGTCAAAGGTGCTGGTGAAGCGCTTGAGAAAATATCAAAACACGTCACTGAAATTGATGATCGAATTGGTGATATTTCCAAAGGTGCATCTGAGCAGCTCGAAGGCATTCAAGAAGTCAATAGTGCGGTCAATTCAATGGACCGAGTGACACAGCAAAATGCTGCCATGGTTGAAGAAAATACCGCGGTAACACATGAGGTTTCCGCGCAGGTTAATGAATTGAACCAGTTGTTATCCACATTCCAAACGACTTCTGATTCTGCGTCTCAAACGACCAAACGGGATGCCGCTTAGAATTCTCAAAGCAAGCTTGTGCAATAGGTAACTTATGCGACCAATGCACAATAGCACTCAATTTTCTCCTCCGTCATGTTCTGCAAATGAATAAGACAATTGGTAAAATACAACCCTTAAAATATCGATATTTTATTGATTTATGATATTTTATACATTTTATTGATTTTCTACTCATAGCTGATATGTTGTCCTAATCGAGAACTGCCGATCAAAAACGACAGTCTCATAAAAGGAGGAACAAATGAAATTATCGAAAACAAGTCTAACTGTGGCGGCAGTAGCAGCATTTGCCAGCTTCGCCAGCACCTTGCCTGCAACAGCTGCAAATGTTGATGGTCCAAAAGTATTTTGGAAACTATCCATGTGGGGAAATCCCCGTGCGCTTTCTGCTGGTATCGAAGCAATGGCTGAAAAAGTTCGCGAAGAAACTGGCGGCAACTTTAACATCAAAATCTTCTATGGCGCTCAACTATCTAAATCTACAGAAAACCTTGATGGACTAAAGGTCAACGCTTTTGAAGGTGCAGCCATTTGTAACTTCTACCATCCGGGTAAAAATCCTGCTTGGATGGTGTTCTCACTTCCATTCTTGCCGCTCGGTGATCCACAAGTTGATAAATATGTTCGCACAAAAATGATGGAACATCCTGCGATTGTCGCGGATATGGCTCAGTGGAACGCGGTGCCATATATTTCTGGTCTTCTGCCACAATATGAGATTCTTGGTAACGGTGATGCACCAACTTCTCTCGAAGCATGGGAAGGCATGCGTGTTCGTGCTGGCGGCGGTTTAGGTACTGCGATGGAAAAGCTTGGCGCGGTTAAAACAACTTTGCCAGCGGGTGAAACATCAACAGCAATGCAACGTGGCGCGCTTGATGCTGCTGCATTCCCTTATACCTATGCGCATGTCGCGTTTAAGATCAATGAAGAGTCTACTTGGTTCACTGCAAATCTTGCACCTGGTACATCAGAATGCGGTTGGGTGTTTAACAAAACAGCTTATGATGCACTTCCTGATCAGTATAAAAAGCTACTAGCTGACAACAAGGAACTTGCACTTGATACGCAGCTTGCAGCCTATGCAGCAGCGGATGAGAAAAACTTGCCAATGTTCAAAGAGAACCTGACTGAGATTGTCTATTCCGATGATGAACTCGCAAAGTTCAAAGAAGTTGCTGGTCAGCCAGTTTGGGATGAATGGGTTGCTGCAAACAAAGATAAGTTTGACGCGCAAAACGTATTAGATTCCGTCTTCAAATTTGCTGAAGAAGCTAAATAATACAGTCTTCTTAATACGGGCAGAAACATCTTTTCTGCCCGTATTCTCATTTATATTCTATGGGGAATGGGCGCGTGATCGACACGACAGAAAAAAGCAACACCGGATTGCTTAGCAAGCTTGATAGGCTTGCAATACCGATTGAAAACATCGCCAATTTTTTGGCAGGTGTCGCAATATTTGTCCTTATGTTTATGGGATCTGCGCAAGTCATTCTCAGAACAGTTTTTAACACACCGATTGCCGGCTATATCGATCTGGTTCAACTGGCGATGGCCTCAATGGCATTTCTAGGCGCAGCATACTGCCAGCGACTAAATGCACATATCCGTATGGAACTTTTCGTCGGCAGCTTAAAAGGACGCGCGCTTTGGGCCTTTGAAATCTTCAGCACGCTTGCCGCACTCTTCATCATTGCGGTTCTTATTCTCTATGGTTGGGATCATTTCGTCAGATCTTATGAATCAGGAGATACCACCATCGATGCAGAATACATCGTATGGCCATCTAAGCTATTGGTGCCTGTTGCTTTCGCACTTTGGTTTTTCAGATTGATGATCCAATTAATCGGTTCAATCAACATGTTTATCGATCCTGACAGAGAACCCGTTGGAATTGCAAAAATCCTGCATGTTTCTGAAGTCGCAAGCGAAGAAATCAAGGAAACATTTGGCGATGAGATTACCGACAAGGGAGGCGTGCAATCATGAGTGAAGCAGGCTCTATCCTTGGTATCGGGTTTAATGATCCCTTCACAGTTGGCCTGATCGGCTTAGCATTTATGTTCGTCCTCGTCTTATCGGGCGTAAGGGTGGTGTTTGCCGCATCAATTACCGGACTACTCGGCCTTGTAGAGCTATTGGGCTGGGGCCCCGCAGCCGGCATTATAGGCACAATTCCGCATTCAAAATCATCAACATATGCGCTCAGTGTCTTACCGATGTTTATCTTTATCGGCTTTCTAGCCTTTCATGCCGGGATCACTCAGCAGTTGTTTAACGCTGCACGCAAATGGCTCGCTTGGTTACCCGGTGGACTAGCCGTTGCAACCGTGATGGCAACTGCGGGCTTTGGCGCAGTCTCTGGTGCATCTACGGCCACCGCCGCTGTGTTCTCTCGTGTCGCTATTCCCGAAATGCTAAAAAATGGCTATGACCGCAAACTAGCAGCCGGTGTGGTGGCTGCAGGTGGTACACTTGCCTCACTGATCCCACCATCTGCGATATTGGTAATCTACGCGATTATCGTTGAAGAATCCGTCGGCGCGCTGCTGCTTGCTGGTTTCCTACCCGGGTTTGTATCCGCTTTAATTTACGGCGGCATCATTGTGCTATGGGCACTTTATCGCCCTAAAGAAGCACCAGCAATGGAGCCATCAACCTGGCCCGAAAGATTTAAATCCCTACCCGGTATATCGCCCATCATCTTAGTGATCGCGATTATCATGTCGTCAATCTATTATGGCTGGGCAACGCCAACTGAAGCCGGTGCGCTTGGTGCAACTGTGGTGTTTATTCTGGCGCTCATTAAAGGAACGCGAACAAAGACAATTGCGCAAGCGCTAATGGAATCCGCCAAATTAACCGCAATGATCTTCTCGCTGATTTGGGGCGTTTTGATCTTTGTTCGCTTCCTTGGTTTCTCAGGACTACCAGAAGCATTTACCAGTTGGATTACAAATCTCGACGCACCTCCAATCGTCATTATGATTTGTATTCTACTTGCCTATGCAATTTTAGGCATGTTCATGGATGCCATCGGAATGCTGTTACTCACGCTTCCGGTGGTCTATCCAGCAGTTATGGCATTGGGTTATGATTCAATCTGGTTTGGAATTATCGTGGTGAAAATGGCCGAAGTTTGTCTGATCACACCGCCGATCGGGCTCAATTGTTTTGTGGTCAACGGGGTGCGGCCCGACATACCACTTAGTGATATTTTCAGAGGTGTCGGCTTGTTTTTCATTGCAGATGTCGTAACGATTGCGCTTTTACTCATGTTCCCTGAAATTGTAACCTGGTTGCCAGAGTTAATGCGCGGATAATAATTAGGTATCTCGATTATGCATATGAAAACAATACTCCCACTTGATACTGCTGCTGCTATTGTCGATGAATCACTCGCAGTTGGCCGCAGTGAAAACATGCATCCATTGACGGTGGTGGTCCTTGATGCGGGAGGCAAACTCATCGCCTGTAAAAGCGAGGATGGTTCCGGAAACCTGCGATTTGAGATTGCTTTTGGTAAAGCATCAGGCGCACTCGGCATGGGGATTTCTAGCCG
>JAHDEP010000417.1 GCA_020628775.1 Rhizobiaceae bacterium
GCCGCGCTAAAACCCATCGCGGCGCCGATAAAGGCAACACCTTGATAGCTGGTAACCGCAGAACCTGATGCAAACACTAAAGAGGCAATCACCATCCCCATGACTTGTGCGATAGAAATCAATGATGACCCAGCACCTGGGCGATCAGCTTTTAAATCCTGAATATAAGCCAATGGGATCGATAAGATAATTCCCGCGCCAATCCCTGCAGGGATGATCAAGAACCAGGCAAGTGACATATCCGTAATCGTGCCAAGTCCAATGAGAAATGCGGTGTAAATGATCATACCGATAAACATCAGCTGTGTTCGTGTGAAATGCTTTAAGAACACAGCGCCCAGCAGCATAATCGGCACTTCTAACAGCGCAACGCCACCAGCAAACCAGCCCACATCTGCCTCTGATCCATTCATCGTGTTAATGACCAACAGGCCGAGGATGATGTTGTAGAGCATATTTGCGCCAATCATCGTGGCAACGAGAAAAAGCCTGATGAAAATTGAAATATTTGCCAGCTCTCGAACGGAGGCTAAAAAACCAATGCCGGATTTTTCGCTGTCTTGCTCTGGATGTTTCTTCGGCCAAGAGGTGAGAACCAAGATCAAGATTGCAATCTGAATAACGGCAACATAGGCATAGACGCTTAAAAGCTCGACACCTTTTGACATTAAGATCGCCCAAATAGGCGGAGTGATCGCAAAAGAGCCCGCAAAACCTGCGCGCACAATCGACATCGACATATCTCGGTTGAGCGCCTTATTGCGCTTGGCGGCAAGGCTGGCCATCGCAAAAGCTTGGGTAAATATCGTGCCGCCCAATGGGATTAAAACCGCATGGACCACTGCGAAAACCAGCTTGGTTGGCACAAACCACATCACAGCACCGGCAAAGATGCCCAAGGTAATAGAGACAAGCAGAACTTCGCGATATCGCCCGGTTTGATCGCAATAAATCCCAACGCACACGGATATCAAAATAGAAAAAACAGACCCGGCAAACACAATCGCTGCATAGGCGGTATTAGAAAATCCAAGTTGCTCAATGCCAATTACGGACTGAAATGGTCCTAAAGAGGCAATCACTGTTCCCATGAACAAAATGGCCAAAAACGCAATGCGCAATAGGCGATCATTCCACGAATGGGAAATGGTGTGAAGAACGCTGGACAGCATAATAAACCTCTGAAAGCAGAAGATGAAATGAATGATGGCGTTAGAATTGAAAGAAGCTGTAATCGATTTCATAAGCGATGATCATGCGAAAATCAAATCATAAGTCTGAATAGCTAAATGAATAGGATTTATGGATTGTCAGCGTTTCAGCTCGGGTTGGGAA
>JAHDEP010000138.1:0-6513 GCA_020628775.1 Rhizobiaceae bacterium
TGCTACCATGCGTGCGAGGCTCTCCGCGCCAGTCATTATATGTGACAACCAGCGAGCTCTCATCGAGCATTGCAGCCTGAATGCGAGGCCAGGGACACATATAGTTACACACTTGTTCGCGCATATGCCCACCAAATACGTAAGTGGTAGCGGTTAAAATACCCACCGTTGCATAGGCTATATACGGGGCTTGTAGCGTAACGAAATCAACCAGCAAAGTTGGCGCGTCGGCGAAATAGAAAATCCATGCGCCGCCGGTTCCAACAGCAATCGCAAGCCATATCGCGTGTTTGATAATGCGTTTGCGTAATTTATCGAAATTATAAGGAGCCTTATCAAGTTTCATCCGCGCATTGCGGTCGCCTTCGATAAAGCGCTCTACAACGAGGAATAAATCAACCCAAACAGTTTGGGGGCATGTGTAACCGCACCATGCGCGTCCCATCACAGAGGTGACGAGAAATAATCCAACGCCTGCCATGACCAGCATGCCGGCAACGAAGTAAAACTCTTGCGGCCAAATTTCGATAAAGAACGCATAAAACCTGCGATTGGCAATATCGATTAAAACCGCTTGATCAGGTGCATGTGGACCTCGATCCCAACGCAGCCAAGGGGTGATGTAATAGATCGATAGCGTGATCGCCATAATGATCCATTTTAAACGACGAAACTGACCCTCTGCACGCTTGGGAAATATCTTTTTCCGCGCTTCGTAAAGCTCGATTTTTTCCGGTTGTGGTATTTCTTGTTGGGCGTTCATTAGGTCAGTCTCTTGTTTAAGATAGATCTTGGTTAGGTGGCGAAGGTTATTCGCCGCCACCTAGTGAGTGTACGTAATGGGTTAATTGGCGAATGGTCACTTCAGATAAGCGACCCGTCCAACCTGGCATTACACCCTGTTTAGGATCTGAGATTTGCGCAACGATCTGTTCATGTGTGTTTCCATAAAACCAGATTGCATCGCTAAGGTTAGGTGCACCAAGTTCGCGGATGCCTTCACCTTTTTCGCCGTGACATGCAGCGCAATTGTCAGCAAAAACAGTTTGCCCTCGGGCAGCAGCTTCTGCATCAAACTCTTGACCAGACATTTGGCGCACATACCAAGCAACATCGACGATCTCATCGCGTTCAAGCAATTCATCTGCGCCATAGCGCGGCATTTCAGATAGGCGGGTGTCATCGTCTTGCTCATAGCGAATGCCATGCTGCAAAGTGAGATAAATATCTTCCAAGGTGCCGCCCCAGATCCAATCATCATCGATCAAACTTGGGTAGATTGTGCCACCATTGGCGCCTGAACCATGACATTGAGAGCAGTAAACTTTAAAGGCAGATTGCCCACCGTTAACCGCGAATTGAAGCAAGTCAGGGTTTTGGCTCACATCCTCCAGCTCGACACTAACAAGTTGGTCACCAAGAACCTGACGGCTCTCTTCGACTTTTGTCATTTCAGTTGCAAGCTCACCGCGGCTTGACCAGTTCCAAATACCCTTGGTGTTGGTCGTAATGCCTGGCCAAGCTGGATAGACGATGGTGTAGCCGATGGAAAACAAGATTGTTCCATATAGCCCCCAAAGCCATGAGCGAGGCAATGGGTTGTTGAGCTCTTTGATGCCATCCCATTCATGCTGTGTTGTTTCAACACCTGAAATATCATCGATTTCTTTGTGATCTTTCATGGTTTAGTCCTCTTTAAATGGAATTTGTGCTGCGTCGTCGGAGAGTGATTTTGCGCCTGGACGAAAGGTCCAGAAAACGACGAAGACGAAAATTGCAAACATGTAAAGCAATCCCCAGCTGTCAGCGAATGTGCGCATGGCTTGATAATCGAAATCCATAATTTGCCCTCCTATCGAATGTTCTGGTCGGGTTCATAAGCGGAGAAATCCACCAATGTTCCGAGCATTTGAAGATAAGCAACCAATGCATCCATCTCAGTCAATTTGGATGGATCGCCATCAAAATCACCAAGGACGGCTTTTGGATAACGCTCTTCTAATCCATCCCAATCAGCATCAGGATCTGCTTGCGCAACAAGATCGGCTTGAGCGTTTTCAACCATATCATCAGAATAGGGGACACCTACGCGACGATTGGCGACCAAATGACTTTCAGGGTTGTTAAATTCCAACTCGTTTTCAGCCAAGAAGCCGTATTGCGGCATGATGGATTCTGGCACCACAGATTGTGGATCAATCAAGTGCTGAACGTGCCATTCATTTGAATAGCGTGCACCAACGCGCGCAAGATCTGGACCTGTACGTTTTGACCCCCATTGGAATGGGTGATCGTACATGGATTCAGCTGCCAGCGAATAATGTCCATAACGTTCAACTTCATCGCGGAATGGGCGGATCATCTGACTGTGGCAAACATAACATCCTTCACGGATATAGATGTTTCGACCAGCAAGCTCCAAAGGTGTGTAGGGGCGCATGCCTTTGACTTTCTCGATGGTATTTTCGAGATAGAAAAGAGGTGCGATCTCTACGATGCCGCCGATGGTAACGGCGACAAGTGAGGTAACCATCAACAATGTGACGTTTTTCTCAAGGACTGTGTGTTTTGATAAAAGTGACATGTTTCTAGCTCCTATTCAGCTGGTGTCGCAGCAGTTGCCACAGAGGTGAACGGTTGCTCATCTCGAGATTTACCAAGGATTGTCATGGTCAAATTGTAGGCCATAACGATTGAGCCTGAGAGGAATAGAAGGCCACCAAATACACGCATGACATAGTATGGGTGCATGGCTGCGATACTTTCAGCGAAGGAGTACACTAGGTAACCTTGGCTATCATATTCACGCCACATCAAGCCTTGTGTAATACCGGATACCCACATCACAGCTGCGTAGACCACGATGCCTAAAGTTGCGAGCCAGAAGTGCCAGTTGACCATGCGAAGTGAGTAGAGCTGATTACGACCCCAAAGTTTTGGCACAAGATAATAAAGCGCACCAAATGTGATCATACCGTTCCATCCAAGTGCACCTGAATGCACGTGACCAATGGTCCAATCAGTGTAGTGAGATAGTGAGTTGACGGTTTTGATTGACATCATTGGTCCCTCAAAAGTCGACATTCCATAAAAGGCGAGTGAGATCACCATCATACGAAGGATTGGATCGGTACGCACTTTGTCCCAAGCACCTTGCAAGGTCATAAGACCATTGATCATACCACCCCATGATGGCATCCAAAGCATAATGGAAAAGACCATTCCAAGTGTTTGAGCCCAATCAGGCAATGCTGTGTAATGCAAGTGGTGAGGACCGGCCCAAATATATAGGAAGATCAAACCCCAGAAGTGGATGATAGAAAGTCTATATGAATAAACCGGACGGTTTGCTTGCTTTGGAACGAAGTAATACATCATGCCCAAGAAGCCGGCTGTTAGGAAGAAACCAACCGCATTATGGCCGTACCACCATTGGGTCAAAGCATCCTGAACACCTGCAAATGCTGAATAGCTTTTTGAGCCAAGCAGTGAGACCGGCATGGTCAAACCATTGACCAAGTGCAGCATCGCAACGGTGATGATGAACGATAATAAGAACCAGTTCGCGACATAAATATGCGGCTCTTTACGTTTCACAAGCGTGCCGAGGAAGACGATTAAAAAAGCGACCCAAACAACTGTTAGCCAAAGATCAACATACCATTCAGGTTCTGCATATTCTTTGCCTTGGGTGATGCCAAGCAAGTAGCCTGTTGCGGCCATAACGATGAAGAGTTGGTACCCCCAAAAGACGAACCATCCAAGTCCACCACCCCAAAGTCGCGCACGGCATGTGCGTTGAACGATATAGAACGAAGTTGCAATCAGGGCGTTACCACCAAAGGCAAAAATCACTGCGGATGTGTGCAGTGGTCTGATGCGCCCGAAATTGAAATAGGGTTGAAAGTTAAGTTCAGGCCAAGCCAGCTGCATAGCCGCCACAACACCCACAAGAAATCCAACGACTCCCCAAAATGTTGTTGCGATTACCCCTGCGCGAATAACATCATCCATGTATTCAGATGGATCAGCTTTCGCTGGTTTTGACTTATCCCAGTCAGGTGCAAATTTCAGATTACGAAGCATCACAATGCTGGCTAAAGCCATTGCGATGCAAAGCACAGTCATATGCGCCTGGAACAAGCTATCTTGCCCAAATGCGGCCGCCAACATGGCAGCAAAAGCGGCCAGTGCGGTAAATATAATTGGTATTCCGGAAGTCATGTGAACCCCTCATCTTCGTTCAAATGTGAGCGCGCAAAAGCGCTCGATAACGATGAGAGAGATAGTTTGAAAAACACAATCGGGCTTTGATCTAGATCAATGTTAACAGTTTTTGTCACGCGCATATTGGTTTCACGCAATGTTTTGATTTTCGAGATTTACAAACCCAATTTGGTGGGTGAACCGATGAAGGTGAGAATATGATTATGAACTCAATCGGAAAGGATGCCGAGGTTTTGCCTGAGTCACTAACCCTCGCAATTGACGAACACATTGAAGAACAAGTTTCGCTTTGTGCTGTCCTGGAAAAAATAGCTGATAGTCTGCCCGAAGATTTTGATCCGCAGATGTGTTTGCATGCAGCGAAGTCTATTTATCCAGTTTTCAAAGGTGCGCATGATTTTGAGGAGAACGTGTTGTTCCCATATCTTGCGAAAAAGGATGGGGACGGCGAACGACTACAGCAAATTTTCAACCGCTTACATGCCGAGCATTGGGAGGATGAGAGCTTTGGTGAGGAGGTTTCCGAAGCTCTCATAGATTTAGTACATGGCGAACAAGATAATCCTGAAAAACTAGGCTATATGCTGCGTGGGTTCTTTGAAGGCGTGAAACGCCATATCGCTTTTGAACGCGAACATCTCATTCCTCTCATCTCAAAATAACGGCTCATCTTATGCTCGATTACAAAGCTGTGTTGTCGCATTACCCGACAGCTGTTCCACGCTATACAAGCTATCCAACTGCACCACATTTCTCACAAGGGGTGGGGGCAAAAGTATTTAGTGATTTGTTGGAAAATTTGACCGCAGATGAACCTGTGTCAATTTATATCCACATTCCTTATTGCGATAAATTGTGCTGGTTTTGTGGGTGTAACACCAAGCACACTTTAAAATACGCGCCCGTTGCGCGGTATATGAATTATCTCATCAAAGAGATTGAGATGCTTGGCAATAAGCTGGATTTCAAACCAAAAATTCAGCAGATCCATTTGGGTGGCGGTTCCCCAAGCCTGTTGAAGAGTGAAGATTTTACACGTCTTCGCAGTGCATTAGATGACGTTTTTCAGTTTTTAGCTGGCTCAGAGATAAGCGTTGAAATAGACCCATCTGATGTGAATGAAGATGTGTTAGTTGGGATGAAACATTTTGGTGTAACCCGCGCCAGCATTGGCGTGCAGGACTTTCACGATGATGTGCAAAAAGCTATCAACCGACCGCAGAGCTTTGAACTGACCAAAGATGTGGTCGCATCACTACGCCAGATGGGTATTAAATCAATCAATATTGACGCTTTATATGGATTGCCGCGCCAGAGCTATGCACGTCTAATGGATACGATTTCTAAATGTGTTTCATTGTCGCCGGATCGAATGGCACTGTTTGGATATGCGCATGTTCCGTGGGTGAAAAAGCATCAGAACATGATTTCTCAGGATGATTTACCCGATAGCCATGCACGGTTTGAGCATTCTATGGCCTCCAGTCGCGCGTTAATTGGCGCCGGTTATAAAAGTATTGGGATTGATCATTTTGCCAAGCCAAATGATACGCTCGCAATCGCTGCTGAAACGGGCCGTATTCATCGAAATTTCCAAGGCTATACGACCGATGAATGTAAAATGTTGATTGCATTGGGTGGGTCATCAATTGGGCGCACAAAAGATGGGTTTTACCAAAATGTTGTTGCGACTTCGAGTTATGAAGATCTCATTCAGTCAAATGAATTTGCGGCTGCAAAAGGGTTGTTTTTGACCGAAGATGATAAGATCCGGTCGCATATAATCGAACGCATTATGTGTGATTTTAAATTTGATTTTGGCACACTGAAAGATATGACTGCGTCCGCAGATCTTTACCGAAATATTGCTGCAGAATTTATTGCGGAAGATCCGTTTAATTTGGCTAGCATGGACAATGATGTGTTTGAGATCCAAAGCGATGGCAAGCCATTTACGCGCATCATCGCATCACAGTTTGATGCTTATCTTAAAGGTGCAGAGTTTAAGTATTCAAAAGCGGTTTAGCTTTCCCCGCGTGCCTTTAGGCGGTAGATGTCAGGGATTTTAAACAGGCGGTTGTTTTCAATATGCACCACGCCATCTTTTCGAAGCTTGGTAATTTGACGGCTTACAGTTTCAATCGTTAAGCCCAAATAATCAGCGATATCCGCGCGTTTTAATGGGAGCTCAAACTCGACCTGATCGGTGTCATGGTCAATTTCAGGATCAAGATGAACGGCCAGCATGTATAAAAAGCTGGCGACTTTTTCCGCCGCTGTTTTCCG
>JAHDEP010000138.1:6613-8244 GCA_020628775.1 Rhizobiaceae bacterium
GTTGCTTTGCTGTCTGCAACGATCAGGTTTGCGTCGGTGTCTTTTTGAGTGCGGCGCGTGTGCTTGCTTAAGGTTAGAAGTTGTTCAGGGGTCATAGCGCCGCAAATACCGCGATGTCGTGCTTCACAAGAACGGCATAATACCGGGATTTCCGAATTATGAATATCTTGTCGTACTGAACTTTTCGTTGCCATTATGTGTTTACTCCGCAGATTGATACGGTAACGTTTCAAAAACATTCTGTAAAACTGTTTTTTGATAGATAACGGTAGCAAAAACTTCTATATTCGCTGCTGTTGGGGGAGTTTTTATCCAATACGGGCAAAATATCGGTCACTATGACGCAGATTCTACAAGAATTGTAAAATTTGTGTAAGCGGTGATTTTGCGTGTTTGTGCCGGTTTTTGAGTAAATTTGATAGTATTTTTGGTTTTAAAGCTGAAACAGGGAATAAAATGCCGACGGTTTTGATAAAAAATGCGAAATGCTTGGTGACGATGAACCAGGATCGCGCAGAACTAAAAGATGCCGATATTTTTGTCCGCGATGGCGTGATTGAGGCGATTGGTCACAACCTTTCTGGCGATGCTGATCAGGTGGTTGATGCGCAAAACTGTGTCGTAACACCCGGTCTGGTAAATACCCACCATCATTTATATCAAAGCCTGACTAAAGCGGTTCCAAATGGACAAGACGCGTTGTTATTTGGGTGGCTGCAAACACTATATCCAATTTGGTCACATTTCGGCCCGGAAGAGTTTTTCGTATCTGCTCAGTTGGGTCTGGCAGAGCTTGCTATGTCCGGGTGTACGATGAGCTCGGATCATCTTTATTTGTATCCAAATGGTGCAAAGCTTGATGATACGATTGCTGCTGCACAAACAATTGGTTTGAGATTTCACGCTACCCGCGGTTCGATGAGCATTGGCGAGAGCGATGGGGGATTACCGCCCGATAGTTTGGTTGAGCGGGAGGATGATATCTTAAACGACAGCATCCGCGTTGTGGATAAATTCCATGATCCGAATCCGGGGGCAATGGTGCGCGTTGGTCTCGCACCTTGTTCGCCTTTTTCTGTCAGTCGCGATTTGATGCGAGAATCAGCGTTGTTGGCGCGTGACAAAAAAGTCATGCTGCATACGCATTTGGCGGAAAATGACGAAGACATTGCTTATAGTCTTGAGAAATTTGGTTGTCGCCCAGGACAGTATGCTGAAGATCTAGGATGGGTTGGTGATGATGTGTGGCACGCGCATTGTGTGAAGTTGGACAGTGACGAGATTGATTTGTTTGCACGCACCAAAACAGGGGTTGCGCATTGCCCATGTTCAAATTGTCGTTTGGGGTCTGGGATAGCACCTGTGCGCAAAATGCGCGACAAAGGCGTTAAAGTTGGTTTGGGCGTTGATGGTTCAGCGTCTAATGATTGTGCGCATATTCTATCTGAAGCGCGACAAGCGATGCTATTACAACGTGTTCAAAATGGCGCTGATGCAATGGCTGCACGTGAGGCCTTGGAAATTGCAACACTTGGCGGTGCTCAGGTTTTAAACCGAGACGATTGCGGATCGTTGGAAGTGGGCAAGCGCGCAGATATCGCTATTTGGGATGTCTCAGGTCTAGGTGCTGC
>JAHDEP010000004.1:0-1344 GCA_020628775.1 Rhizobiaceae bacterium
AAATGCTAGACAGCTTTGTAAGTAACTGGCAACATGGTTTTCAAATCGTAAACGAGGACGAGGATAAAGTTTGGCGGAAGACTTTGACTTTGCAGACATTTTTGGCTGCGACGCCTTTGAAGTGGTTGCGCCTGTGCAGCAAAACCGAGCTTTTGTTTTCAATTCTCCTCACTCTGGTCGCGTTTATCCGCAGCAGTTTTTAGACCAATCACGATTAAACGAACAATCGATTCGCACATCTGAAGATCATTATGTTGATCAGCTTTATGCATCGGTTCCGCAATTTGGCGTGCCAATGCTCAAGGCAAATTTTCCAAGAGCTTGGCTTGATGTTAATCGCGAGCCGTATGAACTTGATCCCAAAATGTATAATGGGCCATTGCCCCCGCATGCTAATATCAGCTCCATTCGCGTTTCTGGTGGTTTGGGAACCGTGCCTAAAATCGTCGCTGAGAATTGCGAAATTTACCATTCGCGAATTTCGGTGCGCGAAGGGTTAGATCGTATAGAGCATGTCTACAGACCTTATCACGAGAAGCTCCGCAAGCTGATTTCCAGAACACATTCGATGTTTGGCTATGCCGTATTGATTGATTGCCATTCCATGCCATCTAGTGTGCGTGCGACAGCGGGGTTCCGTCGACCAGATTTCATCATTGGTGACCGCTATGGCACCAGCGCGGATCCAAGACTAACTCAAATAGCCTTACTATTATTGCAAAGCATGGGCTACCACGCTGTTCATAATAAACCCTATGCTGGTGGATTTATCACTGAGCATTATGGCCGTCCTCATCGAAATCTTCACGCGCTACAGATCGAGATTAATCGTGGTCTATATATCAACGAACGTTCGCTCGAATTAAAGCCGGGGTTTGATAAACTTGCTGATGATTTACGCTTGTTTGTTGGTCAGTTTATGCAATATGTTGAGCACGAATTATCAGATCTTCAAAGTGCTGCGGAATAGTTGTTCTTCTCTGTTTCGTAGCTTTTCCCACAATGATAGGAGCTTCTTATGCTGCCTGATGTAAGCTTTTTTGATAAGCTGGCTGCTGCCGCTGCGGCGGAAACCATGTCTCGTTTTCGCAGTAAAATTGAGATTGAAAATAAGCTGGATGAGGGTTTTGACCCGGTAACAGCAGCAGATAAAGCTGCAGAACGCGCAATCAGAGAAGTGATTGAAGCAGAATATCCAGATCATGGGATTTTGGGTGAAGAGGAAGAGAATAAAAACCTCGATAGCGAATTTGTTTGGGTCATTGATCCAATTGATGGCACCCGCGCTTTCATCACCGGACTTCCTGTTTGGGGAACATTAATTGGCCTTTATCAAAATGGCCG
>JAHDEP010000004.1:1444-42804 GCA_020628775.1 Rhizobiaceae bacterium
TCATCACCGGACTTCCTGTTTGGGGAACATTAATTGGCCTTTATCAAAATGGCCGCGCGGTGATGGGTATGATGGATCAACCATTTACCGGAGAACGGTTTCTATCAGATGGAAAATCTTCATTTATGAAGTTGCGCGGCGGAGAGCCACAGGTTCTAAAAACAAGCAACGTCACAGATTTGTCAAAAGCAAGTATGTTTACAACGACGCCTGAGCTGCACACTGGCGATAATTCAAGACGCTATTTTGCTCTTGAAAAAGAGATCAATCTGCCGCGCTATGGGGTTGATTGTTATGCTTACGGGGTACTTGCTATGGGGTATGCAGATCTGGTTTGCGAATCCGATCTTAAGCCATATGACATTGGCGGTTTGATTGCTGTGGTTGAAAATGCAGGTGGTGTGGTGACAAAGTGGGATGGTGGTCGACCAGAAATGGGCGGCGATTGTTTAGCTGCTGCAACACCTGAATTGCACGCAAAAGCGCTTGAAGTTTTGAACAGATAAGCCAGAGGCGAACCCCTGGCTTAATCTAATGGTTTTGAATTACCCAACCAGCTTCTTGATGTCGTCTTCGACCAAGCCGCGAATGTCATCGCGTTCCATAGCATAGGCGACATTGGCGAGGATAAACCCTTGCTTAGTGCCGCAATCATATGTGTTGCCTTCAAAACGGTAACCAGAGAATTTTTGTTGATCCGCTAGTTTTAACATCGCATCGGTGATCTGAATTTCATTACCAGCACCGCGCTCTTGGGTTTCCAGAATATCAAAAATTTCCGGCTGCAAAATGTAACGACCGTTGATGAAAAGGTTCGATGGTTCAGAACCGCGCGCTGGTTTTTCAACCATGCCCGTAATTTCAAAACCACCATCGAGTTCTTCACCGACACCAACAACGCCATATTTATGTGCGTCTTCCATGGCAACTTCTTCAACAGAGATCACGTTGCCGCCGGTGTTGTTGTAAAGATCCATCATGCCTGACAAACATCCTTGCTTATCTTGCATCACCATATCTGGGAGCAAAAGCGCAAATGGTTCATCACCGATGATATCGCGTGCGCACCAAACAGCATGGCCCAGACCTAATGGTTCCTGCTGGCGGGTAAAGCTTGTTGCACCGGCTTTTGGCAACATGGAATTGAGCATTTCCAGCTCTGCATTTTTGCCACGATTTTTAAGGGTGTCGTTGAGCTCATATTGGATGTCAAAATGATCTTCAATCACCGCTTTATTACGTCCGGTCACGAATACAACGTGCTCAATACCTGCGGCCATCGCTTCTTCAACCACGTATTGAACGACGGGTTTATCGACGATATTCAGCATTTCTTTGGGAACAGCTTTTGTGCCGGGGAGAAATCTTGTGCCGAGGCCTGCTACTGGCAAAACGGCTTTTCTTACTTTTTTGGAACTTGTCATCTTCCTGTCCTACTCTTCATGAATGGGATTATTGTTGGTGGCAGATTGATAACTGGTAAATCCTAATGATTTCGCAATGCCTTTGTTTTGCTCATATTTATGGTAAAAATTAACTTAATTTGATTCTTTTGCCAGTACAAATTGAACTTAATGAAACGAAATTCAATACGGCGAGATTTAAGACAATGAAACTTCAGCACATCTGGAAGACGTTATTTTATATTATCGTATCATTTGCGATTACCATGGGGTCTGTGTCGGCGGATACCAAATTTCGCAATTGGATCAATGGGTTTTACGCAACAGCCGCCAAGCATGGAATTTCAAAAGCGACCTATAATAAAGCATTTAAGGGTATCAAATCACCGGATCCACGGGTGCTCGAACGGGCACGATATCAGCCAGAATTTAGAACCAAAATTTGGGACTATATCGACGCAAAAGTTAATCCTTATTCGCTAGGTGTCGGTGCAGAAAAAAAACGACAAAATGCATCGGTGCTCAAAGCTTTAGAGGATCACTTTGGTGTAAATCAGCATGTATTGCTGGCGCTTTGGTCGGTTGAAAGCAATTATGGTGCAATTTTTCAGGACCGCTCAAAGCTGTTTAATGCGCCTCATGCGTTAGCAACTCTGGCCTATGCTGATCGCAAACGGTCAAAATATGCACGTGCGCAATTGATCTCTGCATTGAAGATTATTCAACATGGCGATGTGCAACCAAGTGATATGTATGGCTCATGGGCGGGTGCGCTCGGTCAAACCCAGTTTATCCCGACAAGTTATGATCTATATGCCATTGATGCAGATGGTGATGGTAAAAAAGACATCTGGCGTTCGGTTCCTGATGCTTTGGCAACAGCTGCGAACCTTCTGGTTAAGAATGGATGGCGCCGCGGTGAAACCTGGGGCTATGAGGCGAAAGCTCCCAGATCAGGCTATAAATATAACGGTCAAACCAAGACGTTAGCGCAATGGGCAAAGCTTGGTTTTAAACGTCCCAATGGCAAAAGGTTTTCCGGAACCGGTCGCCGTGCAGAGCTTAAGTTTCTTGCCGGAGCAAACGGACCTGCATTTTTGATGATGCGGAACTTTTTCGTGATTAAAAAATACAACAACGCTAATTCATATGCTCTATCAGTGGGCTTACTTGCTGATCGATTAGCTGGATATCCGGGCATGGTGCAGCGCTGGCCGTTGCCGCCTGGCGCGCTTAATGTTGACGAAAAAGTATTGCTGCAGAAGGGGTTAGCCAAGCTTGGCTATTATAAAGGCGAGTTTGACGGAAATATTGGATCTGGCTCGCGTGCTTCCATTGCTAAGTTTCAGAAAAAATACGGTCTGACTGTTGACGAAAAACCATCGCAAAATTTGTTAAAAGCTGTTAAGAAAGCTGCTAGAATTAGATAAGCTTAACACGTTTTGGAAAATTGGTCGTGAAATTCGGATTAAAATCTTTCGCTTTTGTCCTTGCATTTGTTGTTGCTGTTTCAATGGTCGCAACGTCGTTTGGCACTGATTTTTTCGTATCGTCAGCTCAGGCTGAAACTAAAATTGTCAAAGTGAAAAAGAAGAAGAATATTTTTCAGGTTATTTTTGGCAATCGAAAAAAGACTACAAAAAAGACAACAAAGAAAACCGTAAAACGTAAGCGGACAACAAAGGCAAAAACAGCCGTAGCAGCCGTTGAAAAGGTAGAAAATGCCCAAACTGTTTTGGTTATGGGTGATTTTATTGCTTCCGGTCTTGCTGATGGTTTGAAGGTTGCTTACGCAAAGAACCCGAATGTTGCGATTGTTAAAAAGACCCGTGGTTCGTCGACGATAGCGCGTCCTGATAATTATGACTGGATGAGCCAGACAGCCGTCGTTGTCGAGGAAGTTAAGCCATCCCTCATTGTCTTTAATATTGGTTCTAGTGATCGACAGGATATGAAGGTTGATGGCACTTGGCTTGGTTTTGATAGCGAAGAATGGTGGACTGAATATCGCAAACGGGTTGATAGTTTAGCGCAAGTGTTACGCTCGCAAAATGTACCTGTGCTGTGGGTCGGTGTCCCGTCGTTTAAATATACCAAGATGACCCGAGATATTCTTGCATTTAATGGTATCTATCGTGATGCGATTGAAAAAGCAGGCGGCACCTTTGTCGACATCTGGGAAGGTTTTGTCGATGAGAACGGTAAGTTTGTTTATACAGGATCTGATATCAACGGACAGCAAGTTCGCTTGCGATCATCGGATGGTATTAACCTAACAAAAGCAGGTAAGCGCAAGTTAGCGTTTTATGTTGAAAAGCCTGCAAGCCGTTTCCTATCTATCGGTAACAGCGTTTTAGCAAACCTTTACCGCGATGCGCCTGCATCCGCATTTGCTAATCGTCCTGTGCAAGATCCTAGATTATTGACCAAAACACGTGTCTATTCCTTCACAGATCCAGAACTTGATGGCGGTGATTATTTGCTCGGTGGCAACAGTCAGGCGCGAGTATTTAAAGAGAAATCACCATTGGATAATTTAATCCAAACCGGGCAAACGCCGGTGATACAAACAGGGCGGGTGGATGACTTTACTTGGAAAGCATCTGTTGGCGTTAAAAAACCGGCTGTTGAAGATGTAAAGGCTGAAGATAAGAGCGCATCTATCCGGCCTGCTGCATTGATAAATCCAATAACAGCGACAAACTAGTTTTTATTTTAAATCGGATAAGATCAATTGGCTGGATGTTGGTCCAGCCAATTTGTATTTGTTATCGTGGGAGAACTGTTTCGCCCATGAGTTCTAGATCAATCGCGCGTGCTGCCTGACGACCTTCACGGATGGCCCAAACAACGAGTGATTGACCGCGGCGAACATCACCTGCGACCCAAACATCATCAACGCTTGATTTGTAATCTTGATCATTGGCGGTAACAGATTTTGATCCGCGTCTGTCTGTTGCGATTGAAAGTGCATCGCCAAGTTCTGCAACAACACTATCTTCATATGGGCCACGGAAGCCGATGGCGATAAATGCTAGATCTGCTTTGATGATGAACTCTGTGCCAGCGATTGGCTTACGTTGTTCGTCAACTTTGCAGCATTTAACGCCAGTTAGAACACCGTCTTCACCAACAAATTCAAGCGTACCGATTTGGAATTCGCGCTCAACGCCTTCAGCTTGTGAAGAAGAAACGCGCATTTTTGTTGCCCAGAATGGCCATACTGCAAGTTTGTCTTCAACTTCTGGCGGTTGTGGGCGAATATCAAGCTGCGTTACTTTCACCGCACCCTGGCGGAAGGCTGTGCCGACACAGTCAGATGCCGTATCACCACCACCGACAACAACAACATGTTTGCCGCCAGCTGTGATTTCTTCTGCTTCCCAACCAACGCTTTGGATGTCTTCGCCACCAACGCGTTTGTTCTGTTGAACAAGATATGGCATGGCATCATGCACACCATCGAGCTCCGTGCCATCTAGGCCAGATTCGCGAGGTGTTTCTGAACCACCGGCATAAAGTACCGCGTCATATTCTGATTTTAAATCTTCAACCGTTTTGTCAACACCGATGTTTACATTATAAAAGAATGAAACGCCTTCGCCTTGCATTTGCTCAACGCGGCGATCGATATGGTGTTTTTCCATTTTAAAATCAGGAATACCAAATCGAAGCAGTCCACCTGCTTTTGATTCACGCTCGAATACATGCACGTCATGACCTACGCGGCCCAATTGTTGCGCCGCTGCAAGACCCGCAGGACCAGAACCGATGATCGCAACTTTCTTGCCAGTTTTTTCTTTGGCTGGCTGCGGTGCATAATAACCTGTTTCATAGGCTTTATCGGCAATCGCATTTTCAATGGTCTTAATTGTAACCGGAATATCTTCCAAATTCAGCGTACATGCTTCTTCACATGGCGCTGGGCAAATGCGCCCAGTGAAATCAGGGAAGTTATTCGTTGAATGCAGGTTCTTAATCGCTGAATCCCAATCATTGTTATAAACAAGATCATTCCAGTCAGGGATCTGGTTGTTAATCGGACAACCAGTTTCATCGTGACAATAAGGAACACCGCAATCCATGCAGCGTGCCGCTTGGTCACGAAGTGATTCATCACTCATGGGAATGGTGAATTCTTTAAAATGGCGAATTCGATCTGATGCTGGTTGATATTTCGCTGTACGGCGATCTATTTCCAAAAATCCTGTAACTTTACCCATAATACAAATCCTTAATCCAATTGGACGGCGGTACCTGATGCAGATACCATCAGCATTGAGGAGTTTCCTCCAGCTGAAATATTTTCATAATCGATGTCAACGCCGATGATTGCGTTTGCGCCGAGCGAAGCTGCTTCTGCGCGAAGTTCATCAAGTGCAATCTCGCGCGCTTCGCGAAGTGACTTTTCATAAGCGCCTGAGCGACCACCTACAATGTCACGAATGCCAGCGAGAAAATCCTTAAAGATGTTCGTGCCAAGAATTGCTTCACCCGTGACAATGCCGTGGTAGCGCGTGATTGTCTTACCTTCGATACTGTTAGTCGTTGATACGATCATTAAACTACTCCGCTGCCACTTTAGCGTTTTCCATTTCTTGTAATGCGCGGCGATATTCTACCGGCATGACTTTACGGAATTTTGGACGATATTCAGACCAGTTGTCTAAGATATCCTGCCCACGCGTTGAGCCTGTGTGATGAACGTGATTTGCAATCAGCTTGTATAGACGCTCTTCATCATTCTTTGTCATGTCAGATTTGACATCAACACGACCCTTGTGCGCAAGGTCGCCACCGTGGTGGTGAAGTTTTTCCAAGATGTCATCTTCTTCTGGAACAGGCTCTAGCTCAACCATTGCCATGTTGCAGCGTTCTGCAAAGTCGTCGGTTTCATCAAGCACATAAGCAACCCCGCCGGACATACCAGCTGCAAAGTTTCTGCCTGTTTTACCGATTACAACAACAAGACCACCGGTCATGTATTCACAACCGTGATCGCCAACACCTTCAACAACCGCGATAGCGCCTGAGTTCCGCACGGCAAATCGTTCACCCGCCACACCGCGGAAATAACATTCGCCGCCGATTGCACCATAAAGAACAGTGTTACCAACAATGATAGATTCTTCAGCGATGATATTTGTATCTTGCGGTGGCTTGATCACAATGCGACCACCTGACAGACCTTTACCGACATAATCATTGCCGTCGCCTGTAAGTGTAAAGCTCACGCCTTTGGTCAAGAAAGCACCAAATGATTGGCCAGCAGTTCCTTCCAGCTCAACAGAAATAGTATCTGTTGGAAGACCTTTATAACCGTATCGTCTTGCCACTTCACCAGACAGCATAGCGCCTGTAGAGCGATCAACGTTTTTGATCTCAGTCATGATCTTAACAGCTTCGCCTTTTTCAAGTGCTGGCATCGCTTGTTCGATCAATTTACGATCTAGGATATCGTCAATTGGATGGTCCTGACGCATTGTCCAGTAGATGTCTTCTTTTGCAGCTTCAGGCTTATAGAACACATTTGTGAAGTCTAGACCTTCAGCTTTCCAGCGTTCAACCAATTGCTCTTTTTCAAGAAGCTGAGACTGACCAATAAGATCATCAAACTTTGTAAAGCCCATTTCGGCCATCAATGCTCTGATTTCTTCAGCAACAAAGAAGAAGTAATTGATCACATGCTCAGGTGTACCTTTAAAGCGTTTGCGCAAGACAGGGTCTTGTGTGGCAACACCAACTGGACATGTGTTTAGGTGACACTTACGCATCATGATACAGCCAGCTGCAATCAATGGAGCGGTTGAGAAACCAAATTCATCAGCACCAAGTAATGCGCCTACAATCACATCACGGCCAGTTTTAAGACCACCATCAACTTGCAAGGCAATGCGAGAACGCAAACCATTAAGCACAAGTGTCTGATGTGTTTCAGCCAGACCAAGCTCCCATGATGAACCTGCATGTTTAAGCGATGTCAAAGGAGACGCGCCCGTACCGCCATCAAATCCTGAGATTGTGATGTGATCCGCACGTGCTTTTGCAACACCAGCGGCAACAGTTCCAACGCCTACTTCAGACACGAGTTTAACTGAGATATCTGAAACAGGGTTCACGTTTTTCAGATCGTAGATCAGCTGGGCCAAATCTTCGATTGAATAAATGTCGTGATGCGGTGGCGGTGAAATAAGACCAACACCTGGTGTTGAGTGACGTGTTTTAGCAATTGTCGCGTCCACTTTGTGGCCAGGCAATTGTCCGCCTTCACCAGGCTTTGCACCTTGTGCAACTTTAATCTGGATCATGTCTGAGTTGACAAGATATTCAGTTGTCACACCAAATCGACCTGAAGCAACCTGCTTAATAGCAGAACGCTCTGGATTTGCAGTGCCATCTGGGAGCGGATTAAAGCGATCAGGCTCTTCGCCACCTTCACCTGTGTTTGACTTGCCGCCAATTTCGTTCATGGCAATCGCAAGCGTCGTATGTGCTTCGCGGCTAATTGAACCAAATGACATGGCGCCAGTTGAGAAGCGTTTTACGATATCGCTTGCAGATTCAACATCATCGATTGAAACTGGTTTGCGGCCATCTTCCTCAGCAGTTTTGATTTTGAACAATCCGCGGATTGTGTTCAAACGCAGCGAAGATTCGTTGATCAGTTTGGCGAACTCATTATAGCGATCTTGTGCATTGCCACGAACAGCATGTTGAAGTGCAACCACGGCGCCAGGTGCCCAGGCGTGGTCTTCACCGCGTGTTCGATAACCATATTCGCCGCCCACTTCGAGGAAGTTGCGAAGAACTGGGTCTTTACTAAAGGCTGCTGTGTGACGTTGCGCTGTCTCAGACGCAACTTCTTTCAGGCCAACACCTTCAATTTTGGTGGCTGTACCTGTGAAATATTTGTCGACAAACTCAGTCGCCAAACCAACGGCATCAAAAATTTGCGCGCCACAATATGATTGGTAAGTTGAAATGCCCATTTTAGACATAACTTTCAAAATACCTTTACCGATGGCTTTGATATAACGCGTGACAACCTCATGGCGATCAACTTCCGGCGGGAAGGCGTTGTTTTCGTGCATGTCGATGAGCGTATCAAATGCAAGATACGGGTTAATCGCTTCAGCGCCAAAACCAGCCAAACAGCAGAAGTGATGTACTTCGCGTGGTTCACCTGATTCAACCACAAGACCCACAGATGTGCGCAAACCTTTGCGGATGAGGTGATGGTGCACAGCTGCGGTTGCAAGAAGCGCAGGAATGGCCAAACGATCTGGTCCGATACGACGATCTGACAAGATGATAATGTTGTAATTACCTTTAACAGCTTCTTCTGCACGCTCACAAAGGTTAGTCAGCGCGGCATCCATGCCTTCAGGCCCTTGAGCACTATCATAACTCATACCAAGTGTTTTGGTATCAAAGCGATCATCCATTTGGCTAATGGAGCGAATTTTCTCCAAATCACCATTTGTCAAAATCGGCTGACGCACTTCAAGACGTTTCAGCTTTGATGCGCCTTCATGATCAAGAAGGTTTGGACGAGGTCCAATAAATGACACCAAGCTCATGACCAATTCTTCACGAATTGGATCAATCGGTGGGTTTGTCACCTGGGCAAAGTTTTGCTTGAAATAGGTGTAAAGCAGCTTTGATTTTTCAGACATTGCCGAAATCGGCGTATCTGTGCCCATGGAGCCGATAGCCTCTTGGCCAGTGGTTGCCATTGGTGACATCAAGATTTTTGTGTCTTCTTGGGTGTAACCAAATGCTTGTTGACGATCGAGCAAGGACACATCATGGCGCACCTCGCGAGGCTCAACAGGATCAAGATCTTCCAAAATAAGCTGCGTGTTATCCAGCCATTCACGATATGGGTGGCTATCAGCTAATTGAGACTTAATCTCATCATCAGAAATGATGCGGCCTTCTTCCATGTCGATTAGCAACATCTTACCAGGCTGCAAACGCCATTTCCGAACGATGTTTTTTTCTTCAACCGGCAATACACCAGCTTCTGACGCCATAATAATGCGATCATCATTGGTGACGATATAACGCGCTGGGCGCAAACCGTTACGATCAAGTGTCGCGCCAATTTGGCGGCCATCTGTAAATGCCACAGCTGCTGGACCATCCCATGGTTCCATCAGAGCTGCATGATAGTTGTAGAACGCTTTACGATCTTCAGACATTAATTTGTTGCCAGCCCAAGCTTCTGGGATCAGCATCATGACAGCATGAGCCATTGAATATCCGCCTTGGATCAAAAATTCCAAAGCGTTATCAAAACATGCTGTATCTGATTGGCCTTCGTAAGAAATTGGCCACATTTTCTCAATGTCATCGCCAAACAATGGTGATGTGATAGATGCCTGACGCGCAGCCATCCAGTTCACGTTACCACGCAATGTGTTGATCTCACCATTATGCGCAACCATGCGGTAAGGGTGTGACAAACGCCATGACGGGAATGTGTTGGTAGAAAAGCGTTGGTGAACAAGCGCAACAGCTGATTCAAAACGTGGATCAGCCAAGTCTTTATAATAGGCGCCAACCTGATAGGCGAGGAACATGCCTTTATAAACGATTGTTCGTGCAGAGAATGAAACCGGGTAGAAAGTTTCACTATCAAATTTATGATCATCTAGAAGACGATTTGAAATCACTTTGCGAAGTGTATAGATCGCGCGCTCATATTCATCATCATCGGTGATGTTTTCATCACGACCAACGAAAATTTGGTAATGAATAGGTTCTGTAGCTGCAATCTCAGGATCTTTTGACAAAGATGAATTATCAACTGGCACATCACGGATGGTGATCAGCTCAAAACCTTCGTCGATAATTGTATCTGTAATTGCATCCAAGATATTCTGACGAATTTCTTCGTCTTGGGTCAAGAAGAAATACCCAACGCCATAATCACCGGCTTCTGGCAATTCGACATCATCTTTTGCAAGTTCTTCTTTAAAGAATGTGTGCGGAATTTGCATAAGCATACCCGCGCCATCGCCCATAAGCGGATCAGCACCCACAGCACCACGGTGCGTTAGGTTTTCGAGCATGAACAAACCGTCTTTAACGATCTGGTGGGATTTCTTACCTTTCATATGCGCGACAAAGCCTACGCCACACGCATCATGTTCATTGCGCGGATCGTACATGCCCTGTTTATGAGGCAAACCAAAAGTGTGAACAGGTTTTCGCGTATCAGCATGATTTGCTGTTACGTTTTGCTGTTGTGGCGCGGATGGCGAATGTTTCGTCATCGTCTCGTCTCCTTCTGGCCCTTAGGGCATTTAAACTGCTTCGGCTTTTATCAAAGCTCGAAGAATACTCCGATCATGTTTGTTTCATCCCAAAATCCAAGTTTTATGACACGTATGAAAATACGTGGGCATTGCATTTAAGATTTTGTGATGCACCAATTTTTCAGCTTCCGCTTTCTCTCAAGACTTGCGGTAATCTGCGCTGGCATTGATCACGTGTTACGTAAATTTGTAAGCTTACGTCGAAATAGGACAGTAAGTCTGTCCTATTCTTACGGTTCTATGCCAGAACATATGACGTTTCGCAAGGTCACGCTCGCATTTTATTGGCTCGCTGTGACAAAATTCCCAGAAATCAACAGGCTGCTGGTGCATATTATAGCAGAATTATCAAAGCTTGTAGTATTATAAAGAATAGCACGGTGTGCTTCATTTTGGATCTGACCCGAATTTGTGGTAAGATATAGGTAAGCTTAGTGAAGTTTATTGAGTTCTCCGGTGATAAACTAAATCTCGCGAAATGCTCACATTCAGTTGATCAAATCTAACGCGTCGTTGATTTCCAATTGATCAGGTATTTGGTTAGTAATGTTCTTGCCGGGTCACTAACGACCCAAAACGATGAATGGTCATCCTAAGGAGAATTTAAATGTCTAAGAAAATTGTTGGTGCATCTGCACTTGCTGGCGCAGTAGCTATGGCTCTTTCAGGTGCAACTTTGGTTGCTTCTACAACTGGTGCATCTGCTGCTAAAGAAAAATGCTACGGCGTTTCACTAGCTGGTAAAAACGACTGTGCTGCTGGTCCAGGTACATCATGTGCAGGTACTTCTACAGTTGACTACCAAGGCAATGCTTGGAAATCAGTTGAAGCTGGTACATGTGTATCAATGGCAGTACCTGGCGATCGTAAAGGTTCACTTGAGCCTCTAACACGTGACCTTCCAGCTTAATAATTAGGCTCATTGTTTGTCAGATAGGAGTGATGAGATGTTGAATGCCACCCCCCGGCCTATCCCAGCTGATCATGAATATCTGGCAGAGTGTTCGGTTCCTGCAAGAGCGGGAGCCGGACTCAAAGGCCAGCATGTCGACGACATCTTATCTGATGAATATAAGATGGGTTTCTTTGAAGTCCATGCTGAGAACTACATGGGCGAGGGCGGTTTACCGCATCAGGCGCTCACCGAAATTCGAAATAATTTCCCTATAACTGTACATGGCGTTGGTCTTTCCATCGGTTCTGAAAAAGGTCTTGATAAAGATCATATCGAACGTTTGGCAAAGGTTGTTGATCGCTATCAGCCTGGCATAGTGTCAGAACACCTGGCCTGGTCCACCCACGATAATCATTATTATAATGATCTTTTGCCGGTGCCATATGATCAAGCAACTTTGGATCGCGTGGTTAGCCATATCGGGCAAGTGCAGGATAGGTTGAAACGTCCAATATTACTTGAAAATCCATCCACTTATGTTGCGTTTGAACAATCAACCATGAGTGAGACAGATTTCATCACAGAAATCGCTCGACGCGCGGGCTGTGGCCTGCTGCTGGACATCAACAATGTCTTTGTTTCAGCGACAAACCACAAATATAGCCCCGAGAAATATCTATCTGAGTTTCCACTTGGTCATGTTGGTGAGATCCACCTTGCGGGCCATGCTGAGGATAAAGACGATGATGGCGAGACATTGCTTATTGATGCACATGATCGCCCGGTTGCTGATGAAGTTTGGAAACTTTATAAAGACGTTGTGACCCAAATGGGGCCTATTCCAACCTTGATTGAATGGGATAATGATGTGCCCGAATGGCGTATCTTACGTCGCGAAGCGAAAATTGCTGAAGCAATCTTAGATGCAGTTCCAGAGCATCCATTATTGGGAGAGCGTCATGCCAGCGCGGCTGAGTGAGTTGTCCGACGAATACAACGTTACTCAAGATACGTTTTCATCTCTACTACTTGATCCTGAAATCCCGTGTCCAAAAGGCTTGGTCAGTCCATCTGGCAAGGCGGATGCCAAAAGGTTTTCAGTTTATCGCAACAATGTGGTTGTCGGTTTAACCGGTGCATTGGCGGATATTTTTCCAGCCATACAAAGACTACTTGGTGAAGAAGCGTTTATGTCGCTCGCAAGGCTTTTCGTTGCAGATAATCCGCCAACTTCACCGTTAATGTTCAAATATGGTGCTGGTTTTGCAGAGTTTTTAGAAGCGTTTGAACCTTTAGCAAACTATCCTTATCTTGGCGATGTCGCGCGGATAGAACGTTTATGGCTTGATTGTTTTCATGAAGCAGATGCGCCACCTCTTGCATTGGATGCGCTTGCTGCATTCCCGCCGGAAAACCTGGGCGATATCGTATTTGAAAAACATCCAGCTGTGCGACTATTTTCCAGTCAGTTTGCAGCTGTTTCAATCTTTTCTGCCAACCGTCAAAGTGCAGCGATGGACGGTATCGATCCTGCCGCTGGGGAAGATTGCTTGATTTCAAGACCGGATGCACAAGTTGATGTTCGGCAGATACCGCAAGCTGCGACACTATTTTTCCAAACGCTATTTGATGGTCACACATTGGGTGAAGCGGCAAATGCTGCGAGTAATCTTGATGCTGAATTTGATATTTCAATGGCGATTTCAACAATGCTTGAGGCCGGTATTTTCTCAAGCTGCAAAATAAACAACGAAGATCTGGGTGAAACTGGACAATAATATTACAGTAAGGGCGACAAAATGAATGGACTAATCAAACTTATACGCAATCTGCACGATGGCGTTTTTAACTTTATCACACGCATCACAGAGGGTTGGTTTCTCGGGCTTTTTGCTCGCTTCACTTTTGTTGCCGTCTTATATGGTTATTATTTCAACTCCGCGCTGACGAAAGTCAAAATTGACGAACTTGGCATTCTCGGGTTTTTCCAAATCTCAGACGGTGCTTATTTCCAGATCGCAATGCCTGCGGTTGAAGCTGCCGGGTTTGATCCTTCAGCGGTCGCATTTTTCCCGCATGGCCTTATCGTTTTCTTGGGAACTTATGCCGAATTTATCCTCCCTGCGATGATTGTCATCGGACTGTTCTCACGCGTTGCGGCAGCCGGCATGATTGGCTTTATCATCGTGCAATCGCTCACAGATGTGTTTGTGCACAATATTGGCGCTGAAAGCACTGGCGCTCTGTTTGATCGCTTCCCAGATTCTCTGATTATGGATCAGCGTTTGCTTTGGATCTTTGTTCTTGCTGTTATCGTGTTGAAAGGCGCTGGCAAGGTTTCGGTAGATCATCTGCTATCGAAGCGCGCATCAACCTAACAAAATTATCTCAATACAAATAAAAAATGGCGTCCAACTGGGCGCCATTTTCCGTTTTGAGCTTCGACCTTTTTTGGGGAGGAGGAGGGAGGGAGGCCGAAGATCAAATTTTCTATGTCAATTAAGCTTTTGCTTCTTCAATCTGCTTGGTTTCTGAAGTCGCACTTGGCGCTGCTGAAATTGCAATTTTACGCAATTTCTTTTCTTCAGGTACTTCACGAACGAGATCGATGTAGAGCAAGCCGTTTTTCAAGTTAGCGCCATGAATATGCATGTGCTCTGCAAGTTGGAAACGACGCTCAAACGCGCGGGTTGCGATGCCGCGATGTAGATAAGTTGCCTCATCTTGCTCATCGGACGTTGCTTTCTCGCCGCGGATTGTCAGTGTGTTCTCGCGTGCTTCAACATCTAGCTCGTCTTCTGCAAAGCCGGCGACAGCCATTGTGATGGTGTAAGCATCATCTGCGGTGCGCTCGATGTTATATGGCGGATATGATTTGGTTTGTTCAGGCTGGCCGAGGCTATCTAGCATTGTAAATAGACGGTCGAAACCAACTGTTGAACGATAAAAAGGTGAAAAATCTACGTGACGCATGTGTGTTCTCCATTGAGCAACTAGTGTTTTGCGTTAGCAATATTGATCCCATTTTTGGCAATCAATTTGCGGTTATTACAGACCCGTTATTGGCGTCTGTAGACTATAGATGGGGAGCAAATTTTGGCTTTTCAAGAGATAAAAATAAAATTCGAAGATTATTGTTTTTATACGGTAATCGTTGATATTCCGCCAAAAACGGCTTTTTCTTTTGACCTTCTGACGAGCAGTGATTAAGACCCGCTATAGGTTGGAAAAACATTATGAGTACAATACTATTTTCATCGCCCGGAAATCCGGTCCCTGAAGATCACAAAGCGGGATATTTCACCGGGTGTGATGGGCGCCAATTACGCTACGCTTTGTTTCGATCAACGGGTCAGAATGCAAAGGGTACGATCGTGCTTTTGCAAGGTCGGAATGAATGTATTGAAAAGTATTTTGAAACCATCAAAAATTTCACCGAAGCTGGATTTTGGGTCGCAACTTTTGACTGGCGAGGTCAGGGTGGTTCGGAACGTATTCTGCGCAATAAAAAGCGTGGTTTTGTCAGACGTTTTCGGCATTTCGAAGATGATCTAAAGATCTTTTTAGAGCAAGTTGTATTGCCTGATGCGCGCATTCCGTTTTATGCGATTGCCCATTCAATGGGTGGATTGATCTTGCTATCCGCATCACCGAACATTGCCAATCGAATTGATCGAATTGTTTTGTTAGCACCGTTTATTGGCACCCATATTTCAGGTTTTAAGCTCTTTGTGACAAAGTTTTTACTTAATCTGCTCAATGGGATCGGATTGGGGTCTTTACCAATTATAAGACGCAAGCAAGCGGCAGAAGAACGATTTAGAATTCTTACCTCCGATGAAAAGCGCTTTGTGCGTAATGATAAGATTTTCGAAAATTATCCCGAATTTGAAACAGGTGTTCCGACAATCAAATGGTTGCTATTGATGTTTAGAGCCATGAAGCAGGTGAATAAGCAAGAACATTTAGAACGCATTACCATCCCGACAATTATCATGGGTGGAAGTCATGATGGCATCGTCCCGTTTGAAGCTTTTGAGGATGTCAGCACAAAATTCCGCGCAGGTCAGTTAATCCCATTTGATGGTGCGCGGCATGAGCTTATGACTGAAATTGACATCTATCGTGAGCCCACGCTTGCCGCAACGATCGCGTTTTTCACCAAGCCTGAAGAAGATTAGCGCGTAAGCGTTAGGCCGATGCCGATGGATGTGTCATCAACATCATCTGCGCTGCCAAAGCGATCGGTTCGTGTGAAGCTTAGGTCACTATTCATGCTCAAATAACGATTAATAGCCCAATCAAATGCAAGGCTTGCGCCATAAATGCTTTCATTGGGGGTCGATGTTGATCCGCGGAAATCTCGGACCGAATAGTTTAATCCAAGTGTGGCGTCTAATCGGTTGGTGATTTCCTGACTTAGATCGAGCGTGCTCGCATATAAAATTGATCCGCTTTGCCCTGCAGATGTTGAGGGTTCAACGCTTGTTGTAAGGCCCAATGCAGCTGTTGTGCCTCGGCGCGGTGACCAATTGAGTTCGCTATCAAAAGTTACAGCTTTAATATCTGGCAGGCTTGCATCTTTAAATTTATTGGCAACGTAACCGATAGATGCTTCACCGGATAATTTATCACCTAAATCCGCAACAATACCGGTGCGTAATCCATAACTTGTAAATTCTCGATTGGTGCCCGAGCTATCAATATCTTGATCATAACGGGTTGTACCGATTTCACCTTCGATGAAGGGCATCAGCACTGGGTTACCTGCATATTGTAAACGTAGTGCCAATCCTAAATTTAACCGATCGCGATCGTTGCCTGAGACGATGATGTTGCCCGGCAGTGTCGCATCACCATTGACCACCCGCGTGAGACTACCAGTAACCGAACCTCTTAAAATCCCTAGTTCCTTCGTCAAACCTAATGAGGATGAGAATGTATGGATATTTGCCTGACTGGTGGCGTTGGTAATCGCATTAGGATCGTTACGGCTTTCTTTTGAAAAATTGTAACTACCGATAAGATTAGCGGTCAGTAGATCATTGATGTTAAATTCAAGATCGCTTGTCACATCAACCGATGGGTTTTCTTCAATAGTGCCGCGGATATTCTTCTGTAAAGTGGCATTTCCGGTAACGTTGAGCGAATGCCTAGACCAATCGGATTCTAATGTTGCGCCCAAATTTGTTTGATTAAATGTACGGGTCGCCGTGCTCGTCGCTGATTTCTGACGTTCATAAATGATTTCATTTTGCAGCGTGGGTCTTAGCGTCAAAGTCCCGATACGGATCCCCGGCGCAGAGCCATCATCCGCATTAATCAGATCACGCGTTTCATTAACAGCGCCGGTTGAAAGGTTTTGTTGCGAACGATCAAGCTCAGACAGCTGATTGATATTTGTCGTTGTAAGCTCTGTCTCTAAGGCGTTTGTCTCAGCGCCTAATTCGGTCGGCAAGCTTTGCGCAAAGGCAGAAGTCGACGCTAATAATAGATAGGCGAAAGTAATCCGTGCACCCTTAACAATTGTCGCAGGGAGGCGGGTATCATTTATTGTTTTTGTTTTGGCTTTACCAATATGCATTTTCGCCGAACTTTCGCGCGTCGGAGTTATTAGCAATTAGTAAATCTTTATGGTTAACGTTTCGTTTATAAAAGCCGGATCATTTCGTCACAAAGACGCTGTTATGCCGGCTTTACGCCAAGGCGATTTGAGTTGGCAGAAACAATCTCAATTGTATCGCCGGCTTTCAAATCAGGGCCTTCAATCACCCAAAGCGTATCATCAAGTTTGATGCGTCCGCGACCGTTTTCAATGGGTTCATCCAAGGTTGCTTTGCGCCCGATTAAGCGCTGAGTGCGCTGGTTTAAAAGCGGTTCATCACTTTCCTTGCCACGATCGGCAATATATTTCTTGCCGATATATGAGGATGCGACTGCTAATATAGCGAATATTGTTAGCTGAACTTGCCATGGCCAAATGCCTGTTTCCCATAGAAGAAAAGACAATAGGCCGACGATCATCGCTGCAATGCCAATCCAAAGCAGGAATATGCCTGGGATTATAATTTCAAGGCCAAGTAGGACGAGGCCAACGACCCACCAAATCCATGGGCCGAGTTCAGTTATAATCGTATTGATCATGAGTTTGGACCCGAACGTGGTGTGGTGCGAACAGGACGTGTGACTTTGTTTGTTGTCTCATCATCGTCACCACCGCCAAACACTTCTTTGGCAATTGAGCCAATGCCACCCAAAGATCCAATGAGCGATGAAGCTTCCATTGGCATGAGGACAATTTTTGAGTTCTTGGCAGAACCGATACTTGTCAAAGCTTCAGTATATTTTTGAGCAACGAAGTAGTTAATTGCCTGCATATTACCTTCTGAAATCGCTGTCGACACCATTGTAGTCGCTTTTGCTTCCGCTTCGGCTAAACGTTCACGTGCTTCCGCATCGCGAAAAGCTGCATCACGACGTCCTTCAGCTTGCAACACAGCTGCTTGCTTTTCACCTTCAGCACGGAGGATTTGCGAATTTCTTGTGCCTTCAGCTTCCAAGATTTCTGCACGCTTTTCACGCTCAGCTTTCATCTGACGACCCATCGATTCAATCAAATCACGTGGTGGCGCGATATCTTTAATCTCAACACGGGTGATTTTAATGCCCCAAGGTGCAGCGGCTTCATCAACCACTTTTAACAATCGTTCATTGATCGCATCACGGTTTGACAAAAGATCATCTAGATCCATTGAACCCATGACTGAACGAATGTTTGTCATAGCCAAATTTACCAGCGCATTTTCCAAGTTATTTACTTGATATGCGGCTTCTGCAGCGTTTAACACCTGATAAAACGCTACGGCATCAGCGGCTACGGAAGCGTTATCGCGTGTGATAACTTCTTGCGTTGGAATATCTAAAACCTGTTCCATCATGTTCATTTTTGCGCCGATGCGGTCAACAAAAGGAACAATAATACGCAGGCCTGGCATCAAGGTTGTTGTATATCTGCCGAAACGTTCGACGGTATAGGAAAATCCTTGTGGAACAGTTTTAACACTGGACGCTAAAAATATGATCGCCACAAATACGATCACAATGACTGTGATATCCAAACCTTCGATAAACACGATATAAACTCCCAAAAATGATAAATTCAGTTTTAAGATAGGAGTTTAAAAGCAGTTTTACAAGCGTTTGGATCAGATGATCAACGTATATCTTAGCGTCTCAGCGGGTGTTACAGCCACCCGCCAAGTTCGCGCATTACGACAGATTTAATAACCGTCATTCCCTCATCGCTATCATTTAGACAAGGGATGTGAGAGAAGTTTTCTCCGCCATGCTCGTGGAAAATCTCTTGTGCTTCTTCACCCATTTCTTCAAGCGTTTCTAAACAGTCAGAGACAAAACCAGGGTTAAATACAGCGATATTCTTAGTGCCGGATTTTGCCAGTTCTTCCACGGTCACATCTGTATAGGGTTGTAGCCATTCTTCCGGGCCGAAGCGAGACTGGAATGTTGTCATTAAGCGACCTTCTTCCCAGCCAAGTCGATCATTTAACAATCGGGACGTTTTGTAACAATGGCAGTGATATGGATCGCCTTTTTTGAAGTATGATTGCGGAATACCGTGATATGACGCAATGACTTTTTCAGGTTCAAAATCAAGACTTGCGAGATGCTTTTCAATCGAAGTGGCTAAAGCTTCGATATAAACCGGATCATCATGATAGGCTGGAACCGTGCGGATGGCTGGTTGCCAACGCATATCAAGCAGTGTCTTAAATGTTTTATCATTTACCGTAGCTGTCGTTGCCGCCGCATATTGCGGGTATAGCGGGAAGATAACAATTCGGTCACATCCAGCATTTTTCAAACCGAGTAATTTATCTGGGATTGATGGCTGACCATAACGCATGGCCCAATCGACCATGATGTGTTCATGAGAAGCCATCATCTCTGCAAGCTTATCTGACTGGTTGCGCGTATATGTGCGCAGATAGCTTTCATCTAAGTCATTGTTCCAGATAGACTTATATGCTTCGCCAACCTTTTGGGGGCGTTTATTTAAAACAATACCGAATAAAATTGGATACCAAAGTGCCTTTGGCCATTCAATCACGCGGGCATCGGTTAAAAACTCTTTCAGATAACGGCGCATTGAGGTGTAATCGGTTCCATCCGGTGTTCCCAAATTGACGAGCAAAACGCCAACTTTTCCAATTTTTACAGGAGGGTGTTCTTGAGGCAATTTCATGGGAACAGGAGAGAATTTCATAAATAGGCAACCGTTTGTTTAATGCATTTAAATCTATATACGCTCTAAAGTGCAAAATGGTCCAAAAAAATCTGAAGTTTTATGTGCGGCAAATTATTTATCTGCCCAAAGAAAAAGGCCCTGAGCAATGCACAGGGCCTTCCTTCAGTAATATATGTTTGGAAAACTAGTTAGATTCCATGCCCTTAGCTGTGATGCGTCCATCAGTGAATGGTTTGTAAGGCTGGTTTGCAGCTAGATATTCAGCCACAACGTCCGCCAAATCTGGACCATAATCATAAGCGTTCATGCCGCCTGTTTTGAAGATTTTATAGCCATCGCCACCACTACGCATGTAGTTGTTTGATACAACGCCATATGTTGCACCTGTATCAATTGGTGACGCATTGCCATCAGCATCAACGACCATGACATCGCTAACGCGTTCACCGGCAGGTTTTTTGCCATCAAAAGTATATTTGACACCAGCTACTTGTGGGAAGCGGCCTTTCGCCTCTTCGACCTGACTTACGCCATTTTCCAAGGCCGCAACAACATCTGAGCCTTTAAGTTGGAATGTTGAAAGTGTGTTTTGGAATGGAAGAACTGTGAGAACTTCGCCCATTGTGATCTCGCCTGAATCAATTGACGCGCGAAGACCGCCACCGTTTTGAATAGCGATTGAAATGCCCTGATCACGAACGCGATCGAGCATTGCATCGGCAACAAGATTGCCCATTTCGCATTCTTGAGCACGACAGAATTTGCGATCACCTTCAATAGCCGCATCAGCGCTAGCAACAACCTTGTTACGGATTTCATCTAGCGGCATAGCAAGTTCTTTAATGCGTGCAACAGAACTTGCATCTTCTGCGACACTTGCGTCCATGATGATCGGTTCACCTTTAGCTTCGGTGATGACACCTGCATCATCAAATGTCACATTCAATTCGCCGAGGAATTTTCCGTAAGCATATGCTGAGACAATTGCTGTTGTGCCAACCATTGTTGGATATGAGCCTTCGGCACGATCAGAAGTGTTGGACAAGAATGTGTTTGAGTGACCGCTGACGATAACGTCGATCTCAGGCACAGCTGCCGCAACGGCTTTATCCACTGAAAAACCGGAATGGCTGAGCACGATGAACTTGTTGATACCCATACCTTTAAGTTTGTCGATTTCACCTGCGACCGCATCAGCTGGTGCAGTAAATGTGATTTTCTCGCCCGGAGATGCAAGCTCATCAGTATCTTGAGGTGTTAAGCCAATCAGGCCAAGTTTTTCACCGTTTTTTTCAATAACTGTCGATTTGGCAAGTTTGCCAGCAAGCAGCGGCTCACGCGATACATCAGCATTTGACATAAGCACCGGGAAACTAACAGCTTCCATAAAACCAGCAAGAACTTCTGGTCCATCATCAAACTCGTGGTTGCCGACAGTCATCGCATCGTAACCCAATTTGTTCATGAATTCCGCGGCCATCTTACCTTTATAATAGGTATAAAACAGCGTGCCTTGGAACTGATCACCACCATCAACGAGGATGGAATTATCCAAACGTGCACGCGCTTCGTTTACGGCTGTCACAAGACGAGCTGAACCACCAAAGCACTTACCTTCAGCATTTGAATCTGCACTACATCCGCTGTCGTATTTTGAGATTGGTTCAAAACGCGCATGAAAGTCATTTGTGTGAAGAATTGTCAGACTATAATCGGCTTGCGCGACAACTGTAGAAAGCGCAAGGGTTGCTGCGCCAAGCCAGAGTTTCGTTTTGATTTTATGCATTTCGGCACTCCCAGTATAAGTGAAATATAACCCGCAATATTGTTGTATTGTTTCGGGTATTGTAACGGTGATCTACCATCAAAAGATGACAATCACTTAACTACAATGGTTCCACTTAAGAGGTGAAAGTGCAAGTCTAAATCGCGCATAATCTTCAAGAATAATGCGATAGGCTTTAAACTTGTTTATGAACTACGCACGAGTGTGAACTGTGCGCCTGCGCTTGAAGTGCAGTTCATGCGTGTCGAAGTCGCCAATGCACAGTTTACCTGGGACACTGTTCGGCGAACAAGCGAACGGAGTTCGATCTCAGCAAGAGTTGGTGAAACCTGAGTATAGCTACCCACCGCTAGGAGCGTGTTTGTGCCATCGGTTGTTTTGGTTTGGAACTGGCCATTATTAAACGTCGACAAGATGCCGTTTTGATCAAGCCATTCACCTTCAAAACCAGAGACAGGCGCAGACGCTGGAATAAGTGGTTGTGTTTGACATGACGCCAATCCAAGCGATGCCATTCCAATGAGCAATAGTTTTTTAATCTGCAACATGTTTCACCCCTATTTTATTCTGTCTTTTTGCGCCGAACACATGGCGAAAACAAGGCAAAATACCAATTATCCCAATTGTTTGTCCAGCTCTTCAAGCTCATTTATCAGACCTTCAATCATTGAAAGCCCCTTATCCCAAAAGTCAGACTGCGTTGCATCAAGTCCAAACGGCGCTAACAATTCACTGTGATGTTTTGTGCCGCCAGCCTTTAACATATCAAAATAACGCACCTGGAAATCATCGTCGGCATTTTGGTAAACAGCGTATAGTGAATTAACCAGACAGTCGCCAAATGCATAGGCATACACATAAAAAGGCGAGTGGATGAAATGTGGAATATAAGTCCAGAAAGTCTTATATCCATCATCAAGCTTGATCGCAGGGCCCAAGCTTTCCGCTTGTACGGACATCCATAAGTCGCCAATTTGATCGCTGGTTAATTCACCCTCGCGACGTGCTGTATGCAGCTTTCTTTCAAAGTCATAAAAAGCGATTTGTCTGACGACCGTATTGATCATGTCTTCCACTTTTTGTGCCAAAATGGCTTTGCGCTCGCGCGCATCTTCGGTTTTGTTCAGGATTGCGCGGAAGGTTAGCATTTCTCCGAAAACAGATGCAGTTTCGGCAAGTGTGAGCGGGGTTGATGCCATCAACGCGCCTTGGCTTCCCGCTAGAACCTGATGAACACCGTGGCCTAATTCATGCGCTAAGGTCATTACATCGCGCGCCTTGCCCATATAATTGATTAGCACGTATGGGTGCGCTGAAGGTACAGTTGGATGAGCAAATGCACCCGGCGCTTTACCTTCGCGATTGGCAGCATCAATCCAGCCCTTATCGAAAAAGTCTTTTGCTGTTGCTGCCATTTCAGGTGCAAATCCAGAATATGCATCTAAAACAATTTGCTTAGCATCATCCCATGAAACCAGTGATTTCGGGGTTTCAGGAAGCGGGGCATTGCGATCCCAATAATTCAGCTCATCAACACCCAGCCATTTGGCTTTAAGATTATAATATCGGTGAGAGAGACGCGGATATGCATTTTTGACCGATGTCATCAGCGCATCAACAACTTCGCGTTCCACCCGATTAGCAAGGTGACGGCTATCGGCGATATCCTCAAACCCGCGCCAGCGATCTGAAATTTCTTTATCTTTGGCAAGTGTATTTGTAATCAGCGTAAAGATACGCAGGTTTTTTGAAAATGTTTCAACCAGTGCTTTCGCGGCTTTTTCGCGAATAGCAGGATCAGCTTCTTGAAGGAGATTTAATGTCTGTTCAAGTGGAAGTTCTTCGCCATCAATATCAAATCGCAAATCGGCCATGGTTTCGTCAAAAAGCCTGTTCCAGGCTCCGTGACCAGTGATCGATTTTTCGTGGAAAAGTTGTTCGACATTTTCTTGAAGCTGATGCGGCTTGTCTTTTCGTAGATCTAAGATCCATGACTTGTAATGTGCGGTTAACGCATCGTTTTCAATGCCGTTCGCAATGTCTTTTTCATCAATACGGTTGAGTTCTAATGTGAAGAAAATCAAATGCGCGCTGGCATCGGTGATGTGCGCTTGCATGTCCCCATAAAATTTCGCGTTTTGGGTATCGAGCGTGTTGGAAAAATACAGCAACCCGGCATAGGACGCCATTCGTCCCATAACTTCTTCAATCTGTTCATATTCGCGGATGGCGGCTCCCAAGCCATCATCGCCAGATTTATGTGTTGCGTCGCCAAGATTGCCCTTCCAACGCGCTTCAAATTGCTCAGAAGCTGATTTTGTCCAGGTTTGGTCTTTTTCAAAGGCGTCAGAATCTTTGCCTTTATAAAGATCATCGAGATTCCAACTTGGCAAATCGCCAAGTTCTTGCAGTTTTGACGCAGATTGATTTGACCAAAGCAGCTGAGATTTGTGGGGGGATATTGGCAATTTTAATCGTCCGATTTCGCATGTCGCATAAGTTAACTACGACTTTAATCAATTGCTGCGCAATTTGGAAAGTCATTTTTCAAGTTTTTGGTGCATTGATGTTGGTGGGGACGTATCGAGACCATCAAACATGAGGCCGTTATGTCAAAAAAGGTTCTAGTTATAAGCTCCGACGTCGATAGTTATGAGATCGCGCGACGAATGGCAAAGGTTACTCATTTTGAGTATGTTTTTGTTGATTCACTGGAGAAATTGCAGGTTCAGCTCAACTGGTCCAAAGATGCATTTATTGCCATCCATTTCGATGCAGCAATAAATCCTATTGATTTTGACGGAACGGCAAATTTATTGGTTTCTTACGCCAATCAGATACCGATTATTTTATATTCCATTGCCCAGTCTGACGGTGGGGAATGCTTAAACAAACTTGCAGCGTTAACTTACCAAAATATTGATGAGCGGGCAGTTGATCAACTGGCTAAGTCATTAAAAATACTTGATCTTTATGCCAGTTTCATCACCTCAGAGCAGCACCTGCTTGATTGGGTAGATGTGCGTGATGGCAATGATGAATTGGTATTTCAACCAGCGGTAAAAGCATCGAAAAATGATTTGCCGGTGCTTATTGAAGGTGGCGTAGGCACCCCAAAGGCTGAGATGGCAGTAGCTGCGCACAAACTGAGCAATCGTTATCGGCACGCGATTAAAATCGTCGATGCAAGTCTGTATTCTACGCAGGACTTAGTCCCTGCAATTTTTGGTGCGGATACAACCGATGGATTGATCATTGAAGCGAACCGCGGGACGTTATTTATCAACAATCTAAATCACTTTACTGATGATATTCAGGATAAAATTTCCAAGTTTTTAGATCACGGATCTGTCTATTCTCACAGCGAAAAAACCAATCTGAATTTAGATGTTCGATTGATCATCGCAACGGATTTGGATTTAATCAGCGAAGTGAAGGCGGGTCGGCTGCGTGAGGCACTATATTATCGATTGAGCGTCTCGCCGATCATCATGAATAAGTTCAACACAATCGCTGAGGATATGAGGTGTTGGATTGGTGATTTCGTCAGTTCTTTAAAACCAAAATACACCCATAAGGATATTGAAATTGAGGCATTTGCCTTAGATTCTCTGGTGAAATTTAACTGGCCAGGCAATCACCAACAGTTTTTACATGTTCTCGCCTGGGCTATTAGTCAGTCCTATAATGGTACGATCCGCCCGGATGTGTTGCCGCGTTTTTTAAACCCGGATGAGACGACGATTTATGTTGGAGATACCAAGCATAAATTAGCACCCGACCTTGTAGATCTTGTGTCTGACACTCCTAGTAATGAGGTTTTGTCTCGTCAAATCCAGCATGTCGAACCCTCCCAATATCTGAACTTGTTTAACAGCCGTGGTGACATGCGATCAATTGAGGAAGTTGAGGAAGAACTTATCCGCCGTGCGATTGCATTTTATGACGGCAAAATGAGCTTCGTTGCAAGGCAATTGGGGATCGGACGATCTACCTTATATCGCAAACTTAAGGAGTATGAGATCGATCCTGATTACCCCTTGGAATTAGAGCGCTAAATCGCTATATATTAGGTGATGGTAGAGTTTGGTTGAGCTTAAGTCTGTAAATCGTGTTCGATGCTGTTCCTTAAGGACTTTTTAGCAATTCATTTACTATAATGACAACAAGTGGCAGATAAGCTAAAAATTGCCATGGTGTTACCTCATTTATTAAATAGAAATCAGCTCAACAGCATGGCATAGGACGAGGGCGAGTTTGCTAATTAAGCTATCACATACGGATTTGCGTCAAGATTGCGCGCGTCTTATGGGGAAAATTGCGTTTGTTATCGCGCTTTTTGCCGTGGCGTTTGCGTTTAATTTTGCACCATCATTTGTGAATGCAGATAAGGCTTTTGCCCAGACAAAATCTCTCAAGATTTACTACACTCATACCCGTGAACGCGAAAAAATCGTGTTCAAGAAAAATGGGCGTTATGACAAAGCCGGCTTGAGAAAGCTCAATCGTTTGCTTCGAGATTGGCGCAATAACAAAGTTATCGCCTTCGATCCAAAACTCTTTGATTTGGTGTGGGAAGTCTATCGCAGATCTGGTGCTAAAAACTATATCCACGTTGTATCATCTTATCGTTCGCCTGAATCTAATGAATTGTTGCGCCGTACGCGCGGCGGTCAGGCAAAAAACAGCCAACACCTTTACGGTAAGGCGATGGATTTTTATATTCCTGGCGTTAAGTCGAGCAAGCTGCGCGCAATTGCGATGCAATTGCAAGGTGGTGGCGTAGGTTATTATCCAAGATCTTCATCACCCTATGTGCATTTGGATGTGGCAAGTGTTCGTGCTTGGCCGCGCATGAGCCGTAAAGAATTGGTGAGATTGTTCCCCGACGGTAAAACAATGCACCTTCCATCTGATGGCAAGCCGCTGCCTGGCTATAATGTTGCCTTGCGCGAATATAAGCGTCGCGGTGGTGGCATCGATACGAAGAGGGCGCCGGCGAAGAAAGAAAAAACAGCTCCAGCTCGTACGGTTGTTGCGAAAGCTGAGACAGATAACAATCGTTCAGCAAATGCTTCAGGTGGTTTGTTAGGTAACCTGTTTGGCCGCAGAAATGATAATGCGCCGAAACCAGCACCAACGCCCACGCAACAAGTTGCATCTGCTGCACCTGCAGCTCAGCAAGCGCCAGAACCAACATTTGCACAGAATTTAGCCGAGTTACCTCGCGAGAATATCCCGGTTCCAACTTTGTTGGTCACAGCCCCGCAGGGAATTGAAGCGGATGTGAAACCAGAGATCACAGGGCAGGAAGAGCGTGTTCAAATTGCATCTCTTATCCCGCAGCCACAGGAACGTCCTGAAGGTGTTACCGTCTCTGAAGTGCAGCCACTTGCATATGATCAAACGGATACAAAACCCGCATTACCTACTTTAACCGCGATTATCGCAGCGGCTGTTGAGACAGATCGCAAGCGTAAGGAAAATGGAGAAATTCCGACACCAACACTTGCTTCTTTTGCAACGCCTGAAGAAAAACGCGTAGATTTTGCATCTCTTGAGACCCCAGAATTGCGTGCGCATAATCGTATTGATCGCACCGAACTTGGCGCAAGTGTTTCCCAAGCATTGGAAGATTCTCGTAAGGGCGGCCGTCCAAATCTACGCGATGCAATTGCTGCGAAATATAAAGCAAACCCATCCACTCCAACATTTGAACAGATTACGATTTCTAAACGCGTGTTCTCGCAAGATAGTATTTTGAGCATGCAACCGCCGGCAAAAGCGCCGCGTTTTGTAAATCGCTTTATGAGAAAAGCGCCTGCCGTTGTCTATGCCAATGGGTTCTCAAAAGACAATACCGCTCAGCAAGGGCAGACGACATTTAGCGGAAATGCCGTCAACTTTTTACCAGTCGTGAGATATAACGGTTAATACCAGCCGAAACTTTTGATCATTGAATAGCGTGTGCTACTCGTCTTCAATGCGCTCATCTTGTGGCAGCATGCCCAAAGCTGCAAGGTAAGTATCAAGTACAGCTTCTTGTTCCATGCGCTCGTTTTGATCCAATTTACGAATTGAGACAACTTTGCGCAAAACCTTGGTGTCGTAACCCATAGCTTTTGCTTCGCCATATACATCTTTGATGTCGTCTGCGATTGTTTTTTTCTCTTCTTCAAGGCGCTCAATGCGCTCGATGAATGCTCTTAGTTGATTGCTGGCTACGCCGCCGACTACATCTGACATGGGTCATCCTTTTTCCAGCGCGATATTTAACATTTAAGTTGGAACCGCGAATACTCATTTTAAATTTGTGCAATACCTGACTGTCAATCGCTGTTTGGTCAAGCAAATATGGTTGGCTTACGCGTCTTTTGGTTTGTTTTCCTCAAAAGACTGCTGTTGAGCGGGTGTCGCTTCGGTTTGGTATTTTGATTTCCAGTCCGAATAAGGCATCCCATAGATAATTTCTCGAGCTGTTTCTTTGTCGATGTCCAAGCCCTTCAAATCGGCCTCTTCTTTATACCATTTTGAAAGGCAGTTTCGGCAAAACCCGGATAAATTCATTAAATCTATGTTCTGAACATCGGTTCTATTTTGCAAATGTGAGACCAAACGGCGAAAGGCAGCCGCTTCTAATTGGACACGTTGTTCATCATTCATGGGCCAAAATCCTTCATCGCCTTATTGCCGTAATACTTTACAAATAATGATTCGTGATGTTGAAATCGATAGCTGACAGAAAATTTATCTGCGGTGGCAGAAAATAAGCTATACAATTAGCACAGAGCTATGTTTGTGAGAGGATTATTTTATTTTGACGTCCAGTAGTACAAAATATAATCGTTTTAAGTATGAAATGTTGACTTTGCAGGCTTTGCAGCGCAAAAGGACACCCAAGGTTTTCAATCAACTAAAATCGAGTTCATTCGTGCGTATTATGTCATCGTTAGCTCATGGTTTGTTTTCATCAGACAGACTGCTATCACCTGTCATAAAACTTTCACTGCTGACCTTCATTGTATTCTCAAACCCGATTTGGGGCGATGAAGCGCGTGCCGATTTTAGGGTCTGTAACGGAACGCAATCTCTGGTCGGGGTCGCAATAGGATATAGAACAGCCGAAGGATGGGTTTCAGAAGGTTGGTGGCAAGTTCAGCCAACGTCTTGTGAAACACTGATTAAAGGGAAGATTGAATCCAGATTTTATTATGTCTATGCCGAAGACGCCGCTGGCGGCGGTCGTTGGGGTGGAGACATTAATATGTGTGTGTCGGATACAGAGTTCAAAATTGTCGGCGTCGAAGACTGTTTTGCACGAGGTTTCCAGCGCATGGGTTTTAAAGAATATGACACCGGACGTCAGGGGAGTTGGATGGTTCAGCTTACCGATGGTCAGGAACAACAAGGAACGCCAACGCAATGAGAAGAAAACGCAAGGTCAAAATTTTAGCAACTCTTGGCCCAGCTTCATCTGATGAAGCAACAATCCAAAAGCTTTACGAAGCAGGTGCTGATGTATTCAGAATCAACATGAGCCATTCAAGCCATGAAGTTCTGAATGACCTAGTGCAAAAAATTCGAAACGTTGAAAAAGCGTGCAAGCGTCCGATTGGCATTCTAGCCGACATTCAAGGCCCAAAACTGCGTGTTGGTATGTTTGAGGGAAATGAAGCTGCGCTTGAGATTGGCCAAACATTTACACTAGATGGCGATGAAACAGCGGGAAACAAGACGCGTGTTTATCTTCCACATCCTGAAATTTTGGCGTCTGTTAAAGTTGGCGATCGATTGCTTATTGATGATGGTCGTCTTCAGCTAAAAGCAACCAAATGCGATGGCAAATCCATTGTTACTGAAGTGATCAATGGTACAAAAATCTCTAACAAAAAAGGCGTAAGCCTTCCTGATACAGATCTTGCGGTAAGCGCGCTTACACCGAAGGATCGTTCTGATCTTGATGCTGTGATTGCCAATGGCTCTGTTGATTGGATCGCGCTTTCTTTCATTCAGCGTCCTGAAGACTTGATTGAAGTTCGCGAGATCGTTGGTGATCGTGCTGCGCTGATGTCTAAAATTGAAAAACCACAAGCGCTTGAAAAAATCGATGAGATCATCGAATTGTCCGACGCTATCATGGTGGCACGCGGTGACTTGGGTGTTGAAATGCCGATTGAGGCAGTTCCTGGTATTCAAAAGCAGCTCACACGCGCATGCCGCAGAGCAGGTAAGCCAGTTGTTGTTGCAACACAGATGCTTGAATCAATGATTACAGCGCCTGTACCAACACGTGCTGAGGTTTCTGATGTGGCAACAGCTGTGTTTGAAGGTGCTGACGCTGTTATGTTGTCTGCTGAATCTGCCGCCGGTCAGTTCCCGGTTGAGGCTGTTGGAACGATGGCTTCAATTGCGCGTAGCGTTGAGCTTGATCCAACATATACAGGCATTGCACATGCACAACGTGCTGAGCCTGATCCAACAATTGCGGATGCGATTTCGCTTGCTGCACGTCAAACAGCTGAAACCCTCGATCTACCAGTGATCGTTTGTTACACGGCTTCTGGTGCAACAGGTATTCGTGCATCTCGTGAGCGCCCAAATGTTCCGATTATCGCGCTATCACCTGTGGTGGACACAGCGAGAAAGCTATCGATTGTATGGGGTTTGCACAGTGTGATCACGGGAGATGCTACCGATCTTGATGATATGGTAGATCGCGCGTGTAAGATTGCAGCTGATGAAGAGTTCGCCAAAACTGGTGATCGCATCATCATCACAGCTGGTGTTCCTCTTGGAACAACAGGCGCAACGAACATGCTGCGTATCGCTCACATCGGTGATGTGCGCTAGATACTGATTTCAGTTTTTTGAGAAACAAGTTGGCGGGAAAGCTTTTGATCAAGCTCTTCCGCCATTTTCTTAAGTTCGATACTTTGATCGCCACTTAGTTTTTTTATCGCAGCAATGGTCAGTTCTGTTGCAATGTGATCCGGCTTGTGGCCAAGATTTTCCAAATCATAAAGTTCTGAACTTTTGACATGTTGGTGTAGACCATCGGAATGAATATATGGAAAAACCACCGTATCCCTGTTGCCTGAGATGATGATCGTTGGGGCTGTGATCTGTTTGTATTTTGGCCAGGTTTTGCAAAGATAGTTAAACAATGAAGCGATGTCCTTGGCGTTTGCTTGAAATGTTTTTGGTCGCAATACCAATTCAGGTGCCGTATCGCGCACATAAGTATCAGGCATTTTGTTTGGCCAGAAAACACACTTCGAACCACTTTCAATGCGCTGTAGGCCAGCGATCAAAGCGAGCGTATTTGCAAACATCCAACCTAAAACTGGAAGGCTTGTGAGTGTGTAATACCATCTGACGCCGCCCGGCCAAGGATATGCCACAGGTGACAAAAACAAAAGTGAATGAACTTTTGACGGATGATGCACGGCAAAACTTGCGACAACCGCACCGCCAAATGAATGGCCAACCATAATTGCCTTATCAATTGCCAACTGATCCATAAGTTTAGCAATTACTGCTGCTTGCTGATCAGGGTATTTGTTTTCATCCGGTCCTCGTTCGGACCAGCCATGACCTGGGCGATCTATAAATAAAAGGTCTGCCTCTATCTTCGCTAAATCTTCAAAAGGTGCCATCTGATCACGCAAGTTTCCACTTGCGCCATGGATGAAGACAACAGGAGGGGATCCATTTGGATTGTCTGCTTTAATGAATTTAGCGTGGATTTTTACGCCATCAATATCGTAAAATTTTCCGATCGGCGGATATTTCTTATCGATTTGAGCTGATTTAAATTGGGTAAAGATGAAGAGCGCGACAAACAGGATCGCAAGTCCCACTACACCAAATAACAATATGTCCAATTATAAAATTCCGAGATCAGATTTCGCTTTTTTCAAGCTTTTGCATGAGTTTGATCATGCTGGCTTGAGCATTTCTGTTCGCAGGATAGATTGATAATACGCGTTCGTAAACTTCTAATGCTTTGTCATCTTCACCAATAGCTGACAAAATCGTTGCCATGCCAACAAGTGCACCAAAATGCCTTGGTTCAAGAGCAAGCGTTTGCTCGATATCAGCCATGGATTTAACGTAATTGCGCATTACATAATGCAACGTTGCTCTGCGGTTCCAGCCTTCAGCGTAATCTGGTAGCAATACGATGACCTGGTCTAAAAGTTCCATTGCATCGGTGTTGCGACCATCGCGCATAGCCTGTTGTGCCCAAACCATGAGCGCATTTGCTGTTGCACTGCCTGAACTTGCCCAACTGATTGTGATACGAGATGCTAAGCGTTTTGCTTTGCCAAAGTTTGGCTCGCGTTTTAGCTCGCCAAATAATTCATCCAGCCTCTCAGCTCGAGCAAGACTAAGCTTGTTCTTCTTGGTAGCTGTTGTTGTTGCTTTTGGTATTGATGACGTTGTAACCGGGTCCGTCACTTCAGAGTGTGCCGTACCGGTTATGGTCAGCGACGCAACAAAAATCAGAGTATGAATCAAATTAAAATGGCGCATAATAGGTTCATGGTTACCTAGTTTGCACCAAACGTCAAACCCTAATAAACACGGATAACTATTCGTTAACCATGTTTAGGAAATATTTAACAAAATGTGAATGACAAATCGTTGTCGTTAAGTCGCTGTGGATTAACCTTGGCGAGCTTTAAAACGAGGGTTTGATTTGTTGATGATATAAACACGGCCTTTACGACGAACCAAACGGTTTTCGCGGTGACGGTTTTTAAGTGACTTAAGAGAATTTTTAATTTTCATCTTTTTTTCCACGCCACTTGAAGGCGTTGCTCCTAAATAATCAAAGCGCGCCAGACGAGGCGCGCCATTTGTTGGGCAGGAGGTAACTTTTTCCGTCCTATTTGTCAACATCAAAGCCAGCCACAGATCAAAATATTTGTGACATATGTGTAATATTTATGGCTTTAAAAAAGTTACATGCCCCATTTTTCGACCCGGCCGGGCTTCCAATTTCCCATATAAATGAATTTTGGCATTATGATCCGCGGCATGTTTTTCTAAATCATTCACATCATCGCCAATCAAATTCAGCATCACGCAATCACTGTGACGTTTAGCATTTGAAAGCGGCAAACCACTGATGGCACGAATATGCTGTTCAAATTGAGATGTCACACACGCAGCTTCCGTCCAGTGGCCGGAATTATGTACACGCGGAGCAATTTCATTCACGCAGATATTAAAGGCATCGCTATTTGCATTTTCTACGAAAAACTCAACCGCAAACACACCAACATAATTTAGATGTTCAGCAATTTTTTGTGCATATTCAATTGCGGTCTTCACTACATCACCATGCACATTGGCCGGTATTGTTGATGTATGCAGGATATGATTTTTGTGAACGTTTTCTGCAATATCAAATGCTTGAAATGATCCATCAATGCCACGTGCTGCAATGACTGAGACTTCGCAATCAAAGTTCACAAAAGCTTCTAGGATCGCGTCCTGACCTGCCATAGCGTCAAATGCTGCTTGAAGGTCTGCATCTGTATCAATTTTTACCTGCCCCTTGCCATCATAACCTAAGCGTCTGGTTTTTAAAATTGCTGGTAGTCCGGTTTGCGCAACGCCATCTTTTAAGTCTTGAAGCGAATTGACGGCATGAAAACCTGCGGTTTTTGCGCCAATTCCCTGCGCCATTTGTTTTTCCATCAAGCGATCCTGAGAGATCTTTAAAGCTTGTGCACCTGGATAAACAGGGATGACTTTTTCCAAGCTTTCAATGGCAAGGCTTGGTACATTTTCAAATTCGTATGTCACCACATCACATTGATCTGCTAGGCTTTCAAGCGCAATCTCATCGTCATAAGCTGCGATGATTTGATCATTTGCAACCTGTGCGGCAGGTGCATTTGGATCAGGCTCTAAGATGACCGTTTGATAACCCAATTGTGCGGCGGCCATTGCCAACATGCGTCCAAGCTGTCCGCCGCCGATAATGCCAATAGTTGAGTTTGGAGCAAGTGCCGTCATTATTATACGTTGTCCGTTGGTTTTTCTGCGATTGAGGCTGAATTTGCAGCGCGCCATTCATCCAGATTTTTAGCAATCTTATCGTCATTAAGCGCAATGACTGCCGCTGCCATTAAGCCAGCGTTTTTTGCGCCTGCTTTACCAATAGCAAGTGTCCCAACCGGAATGCCACCTGGCATCTGAACGATTGATAACAAGCTATCTTGACCCGATAGTGCTTTGCTTTCGACAGGTACGCCCAAAACCGGAAGCGGCGTTAATGAAGCGACCATGCCTGGAAGGTGCGCCGCACCTCCTGCGCCTGCGATAATTACTTTAAATCCTTCGTCGCGGGCTGATTTTGCAAAATCATACATGCGATCTGGCGTTCTATGGGCTGAAACAATGCGCGCGTCATATTCAAGCTCCAGCGCATCAAGTATGTCGGCTGCGTGCTTCATAGTTGGCCAATCAGATTGGCTCCCCATGATAATGGCAATGGGGGCGGATGTTTTGCTGGTCAATGTGCTGGTCCTATTTAGGCAATAATATCTGGGATAATTTGGTCTTCGATTTTGCTGATTTTGTCTTTAATTGCGAGTTTTTTCTTCTTCATACGCTGTATCGAAAGTGCGTCAGATCCGGTCTCAATCATCGCTGTGATTGCGAGATCATAATCTGCATGCTCGTGTTTGAGTTTAGCCATTTGCATTTTTAACTCAACTTGGTCTTGGTCGGCCATTTAAAACACCCATATGTCCCAATTTTGAATAGACGTATTTTTTGAACAATATAATTTAATAATAAATTATTATCGATAAAAAATTCCCTTCGACAATTGCGCTGACACATGGCACACTTCTTATGCCAAATCTAGTTTCTCTTTATTTCGGCTAAAGTCAGACTTTTAATCAAGGAGAAAAATATGTCATTTGAAACACATCTTGCATCACTTGAGGCCAAACATTCTGCTTTGGAAAATGAGCTAGCAGCCTTGCTTAGCCGCCCTCAGCCGCAGGAAGAACTTGTCATTGATTTAAAGCGAAAGAAACTAAAACTTAAAGACAAAATGGAAATGTTACGAACCACGAATTAGTTATTTAACTCTTTGTTTTTATTTTAATTAAGCTGGCTCGGCCCAGAATTGGTCGAGCCAAATATTTAATCTGTTAAACCCGTCATGACTGATAGAATAGTATCTTCGGGTTCCCTGATTTTTTACCTCAACCAATCCACTATCTAATAGCGCTTTTAAGTGTTGAGAGACAGCTGGCCGACTTATCGGCAAACCTTTAGCCAATTCATTCACAGTTTGAGGCCCTCTCAAAAGCTCTTCGAGGAGGTATCTGCGATTCGCATCAGCAATTGCGGAAAATGGGTCAATCTTTTGCATATCAACAAGCTAATTTAATTTATTGTGCGATGCAAGAGGATTGTGCATCGCAATAATTCTATCGAGGGTTTATCCGATTAACCCATCATAGATGAGTTTTACACCGGTTATAAACATGAGTACGTACATGAATGGGAAGAAGATTTTTGCCGACATGCGTTTCACAACCCAGGCACCGCATAAAGTTGTCACAATTGCCAGAGGCATCAAATATAACGACGTTTGTAGATTTGTTGTATCAAACTGGCCAAGCGCAAAATATGGGATGAGTTTGATCACGTTGACGATGAAGAAGAACCGGACACTCGTTCCTGTGTAAATGCGTGGTGTTTGCCCCAGCGGAAGGGTATAAACTTGATAGGGTGGTCCGCCAGCATGGGAGACAAAACTCGTGTAGCCGGCAATCGCGCCCCAAAAACTTCCAGCCGTCGCATTTGCAGGTTTCGGGCTTTGTTCTTTAGCTCTGTTGGCAAATTTTAGAATAAGAAAATACAGCACAAAGCTAACGGATATGATGCCAACAATCAGGCGTACGAGATTTTCATCGATATACGCTGCGGTTAAGCCGCCGATGGCAATGCCAACAACAGCACCGGGCAGCATGATTTTTAATAATTTAAGATCGAAATCTTTTCGCCAAGACCATAGGCTGAAGATGTCCATAATGATCAAGATGGGCAAAAGGATTGCAGCCGCTTGCACGGGCGGCATTGCAATTGCCATAATTGGAACCCCGAGCATCCCCATGACGCCACCTAAACCGCCTTTAGAAAGGCCGGTGAGTGCAACAGCAATAAGCGCGCAAACTAAAACTAATGGGTCACTTGTGAGGAACATCCTTGAACTCCTTGGTTCTAAGGTTTATCGGGTAATGGAAAACAAAGGTTGCTTCAATGGGTAATGCGCCATTGATTGCAACTATAAACAACAGAACAGATTGTGACCCCTATGACTTTAACACCAAATCGCTGCAGACTTGTATTGATAACACCTGATCTTGATAGCGTTTCTAAGTTGAGCGAATGCGTTGAAAACGCGCTTAAGGGCGGGGATGTTGCATCGGTTATCATTCCCCAACGACAATTGGATGAGCAGACATTTCAATCAGTTGCCGAAGCATTGGTGCCGATTATCCAAAAGTCAGATGCAGCAGCGCTTATTGCAGGTGATACGCGCGTTATGGGGCGCGTAAAAGCTGATGGGGTGCATGTTATTGGAAATGCAGACAATGTTTATGATGCAGTTCAGGACTTTGCACCGCAAAAGATTGTTGGTGGTGGTAATGCAAAAGATCGCCATGCAGCATTATCTATTGGTGATACGCAGCCTGATTATTTGTTCTTTGGTAAAATTGATGGCGATATTAAACCTGATGCGCATCCTAAAAATTTAGCATTAGGTCAATGGTGGGCAGAATTTGTTGAAGTTCCATGCATTGTATCTGGTGGCACTCATCTAGATAGCGTTGAACAGGTTGCAGAAACTGGATGTGATTTTATCGCACTTGGTAAGGCGGTATTCGCAAAACCAGAAGAAGCGGCATTAAAAGTATCTGAGATAAATGCTATTCTTGACGAAAAAGCGCCACGATTTGAAGCTTAAATAAATCGAACCGGTGAATATTCGCCGATAATATCCATAAACGCCTTGTGCTATTTTGTTGCAAATACTGGAGAACTTAATGTCAAAATATAGATTGGTACCGTTTGCCATGCTTATATTTATCAGTTTTTCCAATGCGCAAGCTCAGTTTGTGCCGGTTCCAAGCGATGAAAATTCAGATGGCGCGTCCGCTACGCCTAATTTGAAGCTTTTAAAAACAATTCCCAGTGCACCTTTTGAAGATTTAAGTGCGTTTCAAGAACCTGAAACAAAGCAATCAGGTAAAACCAATCGAATAGTCACCAAAGAAATTGATGAAGCCGCATGGCTGCCATTTGGTGCGTTTCAGCGCGGGCAATATCTAAAGGCAATGGAACTTGCGCTTCCTCGGGCGCAACTTGGCGATCCTGCAGCACAAACTTTACTGGCAGAATTATTTGCTGAAGGCTTTGGCGTTGGTCGCAGCATGGATGATGCTGTTTTTTGGTATGATCAAGCGGCTAAAAACGGTGATCCTGCAGCGCAATATAAGCTTGCGTTGTTGTTGACTGACGGCAAATACATTACGCGCAACGATGAGCGCGCACGTGAATTGATGAGACAATCTGCAGAAGCTGGCAATCCAAAAGCGCAGTTTAATTACGCACAATTGCTTGTTGCCGATAAACCAGGTCAGGTTGGTATTCGCGAAGCTTTGCCATTTTTTGAAAAATCTGCAGCGCGCGGTATTCCAGATGCGCAATATGCTTTGTCGCAGATATATATCAACGCATTGGATGTTGATGAGAATAAGCGCGCCATTGCGCGCCGTCATTTAATTTCAGCTGCACGCGCAGGCTATGACACCGCGCGATTAGATCTAGCGATTTGGCTGATTGATGGTGTTGGAGGTGAACGCGATTTTGAGGCAGGGTTTGAATGGATGAGCCTTGCTGCGCTGAAAGGCAACGTGATTGCACAAAATCGGTTAGCGCATTTATATATCCAGGCCATTGGAACCAGAGGCAATCCTATTGAAGCTGGAAAATGGTACATCATCTCCCGTCGCGCAGGTCTTGAAGACGCCAGCCTTGAGGATTTTTACCAAGGGCTAACTGTTGAAGAGCAGAAAGAAGCGCTGGCTGCCGCGAATGAGCTGCGTTTTTAACCATTCATATCGACTAAGGCTTGAAAAACAGCACGTTTTGTGTTCTTGAAGCGGCAATTGCCCAAAACTGTTCGGGCTTCTCTCAATATACTGGAATATATCCATGAAAATTAACGGTAATGAAATCCGCCCTGGAAATGTTATTCAGCACAATGGTGGCCTTTGGGCAGCTGTGAAAACAAATGCTGTGAAGCCAGGTAAAGGCGGTGCATTTAATCAGGTTGAACTGAAAAACCTCATCGATGGCACAAAGCTAAATGAGCGCTTCCGTGCAAACGAAACTGTTGAGCGTGTTCGCTTGGAGCAAAAAGATTTTCAATATCTTTATGCGCAGGATGATATGCTTGTTTTCATGGATACAGAAAGCTACGAGCAGCTTGAACTTCAGGCTGAGTTTGTTGGCGATCGCTCAGCATTCTTGCAAGACGGTATGATGGTCACAGTTGAATTGTTTGAAGAAAAAGCAATCGGCGTACGTTTGCCTGACCAGGTTACTTTGGAAATTGCTGAAGCTGATCCTGTTGTTAAAGGTCAAACAGCTGCATCTTCTTATAAACCAGCAGTGTTGGAAAATGGCGTGCGAATTCTTGTGCCACCATTTATTTCTTCAGGTGAAAAAGTGATCGTGGATACAAACGAGTTAACTTACGTTCGCCGCTCAGAATAGTTACGCGACTGTTCTTTTTAGCGCAAAACAAACATAGAGATTTTTTAAATGGCACGTTCAGCATTACTCAACGTCATGGTTCAAGCCGCAATGAAAGCCGGTCGTTCGCTTTCACGCGATTTCGGCGAAGTGCAACAGCTTCAGGTGTCGGTTAAAGGCCCGTCTGATTATGTTAGTCAGGCAGATTTGAAATCTGAGAAGATTGTTCGTGAAGAGCTTTTAAAAGCCCGCCCGACCTACGGGTTTTTGGGTGAGGAAAGCGAAGAGATCAAAGGTACGGATGGTACTCACCGTTGGATTGTTGATCCTTTAGATGGCACGACTAACTTTTTGCATGGCTTTCCCATGTTCTCTGTCTCTATTGCGCTAGAGCGTGGTGGCGAATTGGTTGCGGGCGTTATCTTTAACCCTGCAACAGATGAATTGTTCACGGCTGAAAAAGGCGGCGGCGCATATATGAACGATCGTCGTTTGCGTGTTGCAGGTCGTAAGAAACTTACCGATTCTATCGTAACATGTGGCATGCCGCATTTGGGCCGTGGCAATCACGGTAAATTCCTCATCCAGCTTGCTAATGTGATGGGAGAAGTCTCAGGTGTTCGTCGCACAGGTGCGGCTTCGATCGATTTAGCGTATTTGGCTGCCGGTCATGTTGATGGTTATTGGGAAGAGGGGCTTGCCCCTTGGGATATTGCTGCAGGTATCGTGCTCATTCGTGAAGCGGGTGGGTTCATTTATGATGCTGATGGTGGCACGAAAATGCTTGAAACAGGCTCACTTGTTGCGGGTAATGAATATATCCAAAAGTCATTGAGCGAAGTTGTCTCGCGCCCAGCGCCGAAAAAAGCTTAATAACCTTTTAATAATTAACTATCTTTTTTAACGAAGTTTTTCGGAAACGCTTTTAATTTCGCCATTTTTTTGCTTAGAGTTCCTATACGGGGATAAGTATAAAAAAATTTAGGCGGATATTAGGGTATGGCTAATTCGACTTGGGACCAAGTTTCTGAAAATGGGAAAGCGCCAAATAAGCTTTCAAGCCCAATTGTATTTTTATTTAGTGTATTGATATCATTGGTTTTTGTGGGTTTTGCGGTTGCTGTGTTGTTTAGGCAAGTTCAGGCAGCATTTCTGGCAAATCCTGGGTTAAATGGCCTAATTATCTTTGTTTTGTTCGCTGGTGTGCTTTTAGCTATCCGTCAAATCACGCAATTAAGACCTGAAGTAAGATGGGTTAATTCTTTCAGAGCCGCAGGAGACGCTGACAAAGTTAGTCGCGATCCAATTCTGCTTGCTCCTATGCGCGTTTTATTTAGCGGGCAGCGTGAGAAGGCTCTTTCAACATCCTCGCTCCGTTCGATATTGGATTCCATTGCCAATCGCTTAGATGAATCTCGTGACACAACACGTTATCTAATTGGCCTTTTGGTGTTTTTAGGTCTGTTGGGTACATTTTGGGGTCTATTAGGCACCATCGGGTCGATTAAAGATGTGATTGGTTCACTCGATGCAGGTTCTGGAAACACCGAAGATGTGCTTGCAGCATTGAAAACAGGTTTGGGTGCGCCACTTGATGGCATGGGCACCGCCTTTTCATCATCACTGTTCGGTTTGGCGGGTTCGCTGATCCTTGGCTTTATTGATCTTCAAGCAGGGTGGGCGCAATCTCGTTTTTATGCAGAACTTGAAAACTGGTTGGCATCGGTTACCGATGTGACCTCTGATGTGGGCAGCACAAATGTACCTACGATCACCACAAGTGCGGACAGCTCTGAAGAGTTAAAAGCTGTTGCTGAGCATCTTAAAAATCTTTCAGTTGATGGTGGCACAAATCAGCGAACAACAGCTGCAATGGCGAACTTGGCTGAAGGTATTCAAGGCCTTGTAAAAAATATGCGTAATGAGCAGCAAATGTTGCGTGATTGGATTGATGCCCAACAGGAAGAGTCTAAATCAATGCGCGTCACGTTGGATAAATTAGCCGACCGGATCAAAGATAAGTAGGGCGGGGATATGGCTCTTTCTCGCAATCGTCGTCGCGATCGTTCAGTCGATTACTGGCCCGGATTTGTTGATGCTTTATCAACATTGCTCCTGGCTATTATGTTTTTGCTTTCCGTATTTGTATTGGCGCAGTTCTTTTTAAGTCGTGAGATTAGTGGCCGTGATGAAGTGCTCACGCGTTTGAATTCTCAAATTAATGAGCTCACGCAATTGTTGGCACTTGAAAAAGCTGGTCGTCAGGATTTGGAAGACACACTTGCAAATCTGCAAGCGTCTTTGTCGTCTGCTGAAAGCGAACGCTCGCGCCTTGAACAATTGCTGAATGAAGGTTCTGGTGCATCGCAATCTGCAAATGATCAAATTAGCAGTCTTAATCAAGATCTTGATGAAGAGAAAAAGGTTTCTCAACGCGCATTAAGTCAAGTGAACCTTTTAAATCAACAAATCTCAGCCATGCGCCGTCAGCTGGCAGCGTTGGAAGATGCTTTGGAAGTGTCAGAGAGCAAGGATGACGAAGCGCAGGTTAAAATCGCTGATCTTGGTCGTCGTTTAAATGTAGCCTTGGCTCAACGTGTGCAAGAGCTTAATCGTTATCGCTCTGATTTCTTTGGCCGCTTGCGCGCGATCTTATCTGATCGCGAGAACATTCGCATTGTTGGTGACCGATTTGTGTTCCAATCAGAGGTTCTATTCCCATCAGGTGGTAACGAGTTGAACCCTGAAGGCCAGGTTGAAATGGCAAAACTTGCGGAAGCTATGCTTGATTTAGCACGCGAAATCCCATCTGAAATCAATTGGGTTTTACGTGTCGATGGTCACACTGATAATGTGCCGTTGTCAGGCACGGGTCGTTATGCCGATAACT